>NZ_RHQP01000001.1:64358-330714 GCF_003935465.1 Pseudomonas sp. o96-267 | reverse complement strand
TAAAAACACAAACGCCACGAATCAATCGAGGCGTTTGTATTGAACCGGTTCAGTTCAGAACGTTTTCACACAGTCTGCTGGTGGGCGCCTTTTTCGTTTCTCTGCTTTGCGTCGATCTGGCTCAGGCCTTCTGCCCGTTACGCGCAGATCTGCCTCAGGTTGCCGTGCGCCAGGTGGTCGATGGCGACACCGTGCGCCTGGCCGATGGGCGCAGCATTCGCCTGATCGGCATCAACACGCCCGAACTGGGGCGCAAGGGGCGCAGTGACGAGCCCTTCGCCGTGCAGGCCAAGCGTCGTCTGCAGGCGCTGGTCGATGCCAGTGATGGACGTGTCGGTCTGCTCTACGGTGAGCAGCGCAAGGATCGTTACGGCCGTACCCTGGCCCACCTCTTTGACCGCCGGGGGCGTAATCTCGAGGCGCAACTGCTGGGCGAAGGCCTCGGCTTCATGGTGGCGGTGGCGCCCAACAGCGCGCTGGTGACCTGTCAGGCGCAGGCCGAGCGCCAGGCGCGCAGCAAGCGGCTTGGCGTGTGGCGTGACGAGCAGGTGAGGACGGCTGGCCAGATACGCAGTGGTGGCTTCGCCTTGCTCGGTGGGCGGGTCACCAATGTGCAGCGCAACCGCGGCGGCCTCTGGATTGATCTCGATGGCAGTCGGGTACTGCGCGTGGCGCCGGAACTGATGGGTGAGTTCGACGTGCGTGCCTTGCAGAAACTCAAGGGGCGACAGGTGGAGGCGCGTGGCTGGGTCATCGATCGCCAGAGTCGCGGCGGCTTGAAATCCGGGCAGGCGCGCTGGATGCTGCCGCTTACCCATTCGGCGATGCTGGAGGTGTTGCCATGATTCGTGCATTGACGCTGTGTCTTATCTGCGGCTGGTTGGCGGGCTGTGCGGTCAATCCTGCAACGGGTCGCAACGATTTCGTGATGATGAGCGAACGCCAGGAGTTGGAGCTCGGTGCGCGTTATAACCAGGAAATCCTCAAGCAATACCCGCGCTATCAGGATGCCAAGCTGCAGGCCTACATCCAGCGCGTTGGCGAGCGCGTAGCGCGCAGCAGTCATCGCAATCAGCTCAACTATGTCTTCACCCTGGTGGACAGTCCGGACGTCAATGCCTTCGCGTTGCCGGGTGGCTACATCTATATCCATCGTGGCCTGCTCGCCTACCTCAACTCCGAGGCAGAGCTGGCTGCAGTGCTGGGGCACGAGGTCGGCCACGTGACGGCGCGTCATAGCGTGCGCCAGCAGAGTCAGTCCACGGCCTGGGGCTTGCTCGGCCAGGCCGCCGCCATCGGTACCGGTGTCGGCGCTTTGGGCGATCTGACCAGCGTCATGGGCAATGCCTTCGTGCGCGGCTACGGCCGCGATATGGAATTGGAGGCCGATGGCCTTGGTGCGCAATATCTGGCGCGTGGTGGCTACGATCCGCAGGCGATGATCGAAGTGGTCAAGGTGCTCAAGGGGCAGGAGGATTTCGCCCGCGAGCAGGCGGCCAAGCGTGGAGAGGCGCCAGCGGCGGGTGGTTACCACGGTTTGTTCGACACGCACCCGGATAACGATCGTCGTTTGCAAGAGGTGATCGGCCCGGCGAGTGCGCTTGTGGGTGGTAATCAGGAAGTGGGGCGCGACAATTTTCTGCAGATGCTCGACGGTCTGGTGTTCGGCGATTCGGCGGCCAGTGGCATTCGCCGCGGACGCCGTTTCTATCACGGCGAACTGGACTTCACTCTGACCTATCCGCAGGGCTGGCAACTGGTCAATCGTCCCGATGTACTGATCGGCCACACCCAGGATGAGCAAGCCTTTATCGCCATGACGCTGGAGGCAGCGGACAAGCAGCTTTCGCCCGCCGAGTATCTGCGCCGGCGCGTTGGTAATCAGCGCCTGGTAGCTGGCGAGGAGCTGCGTCTGGGGACGCTGCAGGGCTATACGGCGGTCTTGCAGGGACAGTCGGCGCGGCGCGTGGCGGTGATCTATCGAGGCGACAGTGCGTACCTGTTCGTGGCGGCGGTGAAGGGGCGCGCTTCGCTGGAAACCGAGGACCAGCGTTTTCTCGAGGTCATCCGCAGTTACCGGCCGCGGGAGGCGGCCGAACGCAAGCTGGCCGAGCCGGTGCGCCTGCACTTGGTGCGGGCCAAAGCGGGGCAAAGCTTGTCCACTCTGGCCAAGGACTCGCCGCTACCAGCTGGCGGGGAGGCCCAGTTGCGTTTGCTCAATGGGCTCTATCCAAGCGGTGAGCCGCGCCCTGGCGAGTGGCTGAAAACGCTGCGCTAGTGCGGCGCTTCAATCGCGACCGAACGGTCTTGTGCAGGTGTATACAACTTGCGTATCCTCGGCCGCCTGCCCGTTCAACAGCCAACAAAAGCGGAAATGCCACTATGTCAGATCTAAAAACTGCCGCTCTCGAATATCACGCCCAGCCCCGCCCCGGTAAGCTGAGTGTCGAGTTGACCAAAGCCACTGCTACCGCCCGCGACCTTTCGCTGGCATATAGCCCGGGTGTCGCCGAGCCGGTTCGCGAAATCGCTCGTGATGCCGAGCTGGCCTACCGTTACACCGGTAAAGGCAACCTGGTAGCCGTGATTTCCGACGGTACCGCCATCCTCGGTCTGGGTAACCTCGGCCCACTGGCTTCCAAGCCGGTGATGGAAGGTAAAGGTGTACTGTTCAAGCGTTTCGCCGGCATCGACGTGTTCGATATCGAAGTCGATTCGGAAAGCCCGCAGGCCTTCATCGACACCGTAAAACGCATCTCCATCACCTTCGGCGGCATCAACTTGGAAGATATCAAGGCCCCCGAGTGCTTCGAGATCGAGCGCGCACTGATCGAGCAGTGCGACATCCCGGTCTTCCACGATGACCAGCACGGTACCGCTATTGTGACTGCTGCCGGCATGCTCAATGCGCTGGAAATCGCCGGTAAGACCCTGGAAGAGGCGAAGATCGTCTGCCTGGGCGCCGGTGCCGCCGCCATCTCCTGCATGAAACTGCTGGTGAGCATGGGTGCCAAGGTCGAGAACATCTTCATGATCGACCGCAAGGGCGTGATCCATGCCGGTCGCGACGACCTCAACCAGTACAAGGCCGTGTTCGCTACCGAGACCGACAAGCGCACGCTGTCCGATGCGCTCGACGGTGCTGACGTGTTCGTAGGCCTGTCCGGTGCCAACCTGCTGAGCCCGGAAGACCTCAAGCGCATGGCGGCCAACCCGATCGTCTTCGCCTGCTCCAACCCGGATCCGGAAATCAAGCCGGAGCTGGCGCACGAGACCCGCAACGACGTGATCATGGCCACCGGTCGTTCCGACTACCCGAACCAGGTCAACAACGTGCTGGGCTTCCCCTTCATCTTCCGCGGTGCTCTGGACGTTCGTGCCACCCGCATCAACGAAGAAATGAAGATCGCTGCAGCGCTGGCACTGCGTGACCTGGCCAAGTTGCCGGTACCGCAGGATGTCTGTGACGCCTACGGCGGTATCGAGCTGTCGTTCGGTCGTGAGTACATCATTCCGAAACCGATGGATCAGCGCCTGATCACCGTGGTTTGCGATGCCGTGGCCAAGGCTGCCATCGAGTCCGGTGTGGCTACCCTGCCGTATCCGAAGCACTATCCGCTGACCTCGGTGGATGATGTGTTCAACGGCTAAGCCGGCTGGATGCACAAACAAAAAACCCGCCTAGGCGGGTTTTTTGTTGTCTGTCGCGTTCTCTCGGATACGAGCTTTTGCGCGTGTGGCGCGTCGGCGAAGTGCCGATCAGAACAGATCGATCGGCGCCATTTCGTCAGCCGGCAGCGGGCTGCCAGGAGCGCCCATCCCTGGTTCGAACTCACTCATTGGGGGAGGCGAGTCTTCGCTTTTGAACAGTTCGAAGTAGGCGTCCGGCGTGCCCGGTGCGGCAGCGCGGCCACTGACCGGGTCGACGCGCAGCGTCAGCAGGCCCTTGGGTTCCTTGGGCAGATGGTTGGGGCGGTCCTTGAGTACCGCGCCCATGTAGCCCATCCAGATGGGTAGTGCGACGGTGCCGCCATACTCGTGGCGGCCGAGACTTTCCGGTTGGTCGAAGCCGGCCCAGACAGTGGTTACGTAGTCGGCGTTGTAGCCGGAGAACCAGCTGTCCTTGGACTCGTTGGTGGTACCGGTCTTGCCCGCCAGGTCGTTACGACCCAGTGCAAGGGCGCGGCGACCGGTGCCGCGCTTGATCACGTCCTGCAGCATGCTGGTCATGATGTATGCCGTACGCTCGTCGATGATCTGCTCGGCTACCTTGGGTTCTTCCAGCGGCAGATCGTCGGCCGCGTTAACCGTCAGGTTGGCATTCTCCTCGGTCGGCTCACTGCCTGGGACGCGCGCCGGGTTGGCGCGGAACAGCGGTTTGCCGTTGCGGTCATCGATGCGTTCGATCAGGTAGGGCTCGATCTTGTAGCCGCCATTGGCGAAGGTGGCCCAGCCCTCGGCGATTTCCATCGGCGTCAGGCTGGCAGTGCCGAGGGCCAGCGACAGGTTGCGCGGCAGGTCCTGCGGGGCGAAGCCGAAGCGCTCGATATAGCGCAGGCTGCGGTCGATGCCCATGTCCTGAAGCAGACGGATGGAAACCAGGTTGCGCGACTTGTACAGCGCTTCGCGCATACGAATCGGGCCGAGGAAGGTGTTGTTGTCGTTCTTCGGCCGCCATTTCTGCGACAGGTAGTCATCGGAGAGGATGATCGGCGCATCGTTGACCAGCGTCGCAGCGGTGTAGCCACTGTCCAGTGCCGCACTATAAATGAAGGGCTTGAAGCTCGAGCCTGGCTGGCGTTTGGCCTGTACGGCGCGGTTGTAGTTGCTCTGGTCGAACGAGAATCCGCCGACCAGTGATTGAATGGCGCCGCTGTATGGATCGAGGGACACTAGCGCGCTCTGTGCCGCAGGGACCTGGGCGAAAAGCAGGCTGCCATCTTCCTGGCGTTGCACGCGCACGATATCGCCGACCTGGGCGACATCGCCGGGCTGCTGCGGGCGCGGGCCAAGGCTGTTGGTATTGAGGAAGGGGCGCGCCCACTTCATGCTGTCCCAGGCCACGGCCTGTTCTTCGCCGTTGCGGGTCAGCACCAGGATGCCGCTTTTTTCGACCTGGGTAACCACTGCCGGCTCCAGGCCGCCGATGCTGCGAAATTTGCCCAGTTCAGCGAGCCAGGTTTCACGTGTCATGCCTGGCAGGCGGCTCTCGGGGCCGCGGTAGCCATGGCGCTGATCATAGGCGATCAGTCCGTCACGTAGCGCGCTATTGGCCACTTCCTGCAGATTGCTGGGGACGGTGGTGGTGACGTTGAAGCCTTCCGTATAGGCCTCGCTGCCATAACGGCCGACCATTTCGGCACGCGCCATCTCGGCTATATAAGGTGCGCTGAGTTCTGGCGCGGGAACGTGATAGCGTGCGTCGACCACCTCGGCAAGCGCTTCCTCGTAACTGGCCTGGTCTATGCGACCCAGGCGATACAGGCGGCCGAGGATCCAGTCGCGGCGCTCCTTGGCGCGAGTCGGGTTGACCAGTGGGTTGTAGCGCGAGGGGGCTTTCGGCAGGCCGGCGATCATCGCCATCTGTGCCAGGTTGAGGTCGCGGATCGACTTGCCGTAGTAGACCTGTGCGGCAGCTTCGATGCCGTAGGCGCGGTGGCCGAGATAGATCTTGTTGACGTAAAGCTCGAGGATCTCGTCCTTGCTCAGCTCACGCTCGATTTGCAACGCCAGGAGAATTTCGGTGGCCTTTCGCGAGAAGCTGCGCTCGCTGGTGAGGAAGAAGTTCTTCGCCACCTGCATGGTAATGGTGCTACCGCCGCTTTGAATCTGGCCGCTTTTCAATAATTGCGTGGCAGCGCGCATCAGGCTGGTCACATCGACGCCATAATGATTGGCGAAATTATCGTCCTCTGCTGCCAGCAGGGCACTGATGAATTCCTTGGGGATCTCGTCGAAGCGAATGGGCGAGCGACGCATCTCGCCGAACTCGGCGATCAGCTTGGCATCGCTGCTGTAGACGCGCAGGGGGATCTGCAGCTGGACCTGGCGCAGCGACTCGACGGACGGAAGGGTCGGGCTAAGATAAAGAAACGCGCCGCTGAAACTGAGCAACAGCCCACAAAAAACGGCAACGCAAGACCACCAGAAGAACTTCAGCAGGCGTATCAAAATGTTCGGAATTCCAAGTAAAAGAATGAGTTAAGCAGGAGCCGAGGCAAAAAGGGAAAAGCTGATCACATTATAAGCGTTTTTTTCCCGGGGAGCCATTTGCGCTTCTGTCAAGACTGATATTTAATGTGGAAAAACATAAATAGTCCGTAAGTCGCGGATGCCAATAGGAAAACGGTCGTGCTAGGGCTCTTCACTAAGAAAGCGAATACGCTGCTGGGGATCGATATCAGCTCGACTTCGGTCAAGCTCCTCGAACTGAGTCGCTCGGGAAGCCGCTACAAGGTAGAGGCTTATTCCGTCGAGCCGCTTCCACCTAACGCAGTGGTAGAGAAGAACATCGCCGAGCTGGAGGGGGTCGGTCAGGCGCTCTCGCGCGTGTTGGCCAAGGCCAAGAGCGGGGTCAAGACGGCCGCGGTTGCTGTGGCTGGTTCGGCGGTCATCACCAAAACCATCGAAATGGAAGCCGGCCTTTCCGAGGATGACCTGGAAAACCAGCTGAAGATCGAGGCTGACCAATACATCCCCTACCCGCTGGAAGAAGTCGCCATCGATTTCGAAGTTCAGGGCCCGGCGCCGCGTAACCCCGAGCGGGTTGAGGTGCTGCTGGCCGCATGCCGCAAGGAAAACGTGGAGGTCCGCGAAGCAGCCCTCGCGCTCGCCGGGCTTACCGCGAAAGTGGTCGATGTCGAGGCCTATGCCCTCGAGCGCGCTTACGGTTTGCTGGAGGCGCAGTTGGGTGGCGGTCACGATGAGTTGACCGTCGCGGTGGTGGATATTGGCGCGACGATGACCACGCTCAGTGTTCTGCACAACGGCCGCACTATCTACACCCGCGAGCAGCTTTTCGGCGGCAAGCAACTGACCGAGGAAATCCAGCGCCGCTATGGCCTGTCGGTCGAGGAAGCTGGTCTTGCCAAGAAACAAGGTGGTCTTCCAGATGACTACGACAGTGAGGTTTTGCAACCGTTCAAAGAAGCTGTCGTTCAGCAGGTTTCGCGCTCGCTGCAGTTCTTCTTCGCTGCCGGGCAATTCAATGATGTCGACTACATCCTCCTGGCTGGTGGTACCGCGTCCATTCCTGACCTCGATCGTCTGATTCAGCAAAAGATCGGTACGCAGACGTTAGTGGCCAATCCCTTTGCCGATATGGCGCTGAGCAGCAAGGTCAATGCCGGTGCGCTGGCCAGTGATGCGCCGGCACTGATGATTGCCTGTGGTCTGGCGATGAGGAGTTTCGACTGATGGCGCGGATTAACTTACTTCCCTGGCGTGAACAGCTGCGCGAGGAGCGCAAACAGCGGTTTTTGGTAAGCCTGGTCGGTGTCCTCGTTGTGGCTGCTGGCTTGGTCTTTCTGGGTGATCAATTTCTCAGTTCGGCGATCAGTAACCAGAATGCGCGAAATGACTTCATAAAGAAGGAGATCGCAGTTCTCGATGCGCGTATCAAGGAAATCAGTGAGCTGAGAACGCGTCGCCAGCAATTGTTGGAGCGCATGAAGATCATCCAGGACCTGCAGGGCAATCGACCAATCATCGGTCGTGTGTTCGACCAGTTGGTGAGAACGCTTCCGGACGGTGTGTATTTTACCAGTGTGAAAATGACGGGTAAGAGCATTGCCATCATTGGTGCGGCGGAGTCGAATAACCGCGTCTCGAATCTGATGCGTAACTTGGATGGTTCGGAGTGGTTGGCCGCGCCCAATCTGACCGAAGTCAAAGCTGTCACAGCGGGGGCTTTGGATCAGGCGAATGTGTTTCAGCTGACTGTCCAGCAGACACAGCCTGATCAAGAAAAGGCGGAGGCGGCTAAATGAGTATTAAAAATTCCTTGGACAGCCTGCGCAGCATTGATATCAATGAACTTGATTTGAATAATGTTGGGTCGTGGCCTGGTGCGGTTAAATTCATTGCTGGCCTACTGCTGCTTATTGTCGTTCTGGCGTTGGGTTACAACTTCCACCTCAAAGATATGCAAAGCATGTTGGAGCAGCGTCAGCGAGAAGAAGTGACGCTGAAGGAACAGTTTTCCAGCAAAGCATTTCAGGCTGCGAATCTGGAAGCTTACAAAGAGCAGATGCAGGAAATGGAAGTTTCCTTTGGCGCTCTTTTACGTCAACTGCCAAGCGACACCGAGGTTCCTGGGTTGCTGGAGGATATCACTCGTACCGGCTTGGGCAGTGGCTTGGAATTCGAAGAGATCAAGCTGTTGCCGGAAGTGGCTCAGCAGTTCTATATCGAGCTGCCGATTCAGATCAAAGTCACCGGTAGCTATCACGACCTTGCTACTTTCGTAAGCGGTGTCGCTAGTCTGCCGCGTATCGTCACCTTGCATGATTTCCAGCTGGCACCCGCCAGTACTGAAAACTCCAGCCGCCTGAACATGCAGATCATGGCCAAGACCTATCGCTACAATGATAAGGGGGCTCAACAATGAGTTTCTCTCGTTTGGTTCTGGTGACAGGTTTCGTTTTCTTGGCCGGGTGCGGTGTCGGTAGTGATTTTTCCGACCTGCGCACCTATATGGATGAAGTACGCGCAAAGCCTAAAGGCGCTATTGAGCCGCTGCCGACGTTTCAACCCTATGAAAGCTTCACCTACCGTGCTGCGTCCTTGCGTAGCCCCTTTCAGCCTCCGGTTAAAATCGATGTCGTCACTCGGCAGAAGGGGGCGCCGGAGATCAAACCGGATGAAAGTCGTGTCAAGCAATTCCTTGAGGGTTTCAATATTGAAACATTCGAGATGGTTGGCACGCTGAGGAATGATCGCCAGTTATTCGCTCTGGTTAACGGCGCGGGTGGTGTTCATCGTGTAAAAGTTGGCGACTATCTGGGGCGTAACCACGGCAAGATTCTCGTGATCGATGACTCCAAGATCGATGTTATGGAAATTGTTCCAGATGGCGAAGGTGGCTGGCTTGAGCGACCACGCAGCCTTTCCTTGAAGGAGCGCTCCTGAGGGGGCGGGGTGAAAAATGAATATAAATAATCTGTCTGCCACACGGGATACGAAAATGAACGGCTCTCTTTCGCGTCTTAGCGTCGCCCTGTTGGCGGCGCTGCTGTCGCCCGCGGTATTGGCGGCCAATCTCCAGGATTTGAATGTCGCCAGCTTGCCCGGTGATCGGGTTGAGCTGAAGCTGTCCTTCGATGAGCCGGTAACGGCTCCTCGCGGCTATACCATCGAGCAGCCTGCGCGTATTGCTCTGGACCTGCCGGGGGTATCGAACAAGCTCGGCTCCAAGAATCGTGAGCTGGGTGTCGGCAATGCGCGTAGCGTCACCATCGTCGAAGCCAAGGACCGTACCCGTCTGATCGTCAACCTCACCAATCTTGCGCCATACAGCACGCGAGTCGAGGGTAACGATCTGTATGTCTTGGTTGGAGATGCCTCTGCAGCCGCAGCGCGACCCACTGCGTCGGCGCCAGCGTCGGTAACGGCTGTTCCGCCCAAGAAAACCTACGGGCCCCAGGCGAAAGCAATCAGCAATATCGACTTTCAGCGTGGTGAGCAGGGCGAGGGTAATATCGTCATTACCCTTTCCGATAGCTCGATAAGCCCTGACATTCAGGAGCAGGGTGGGAAAATTCGTCTGGACTTTACCAAGACTGAGCTGCCTGAGTCCCTGCGTGTACGCCTAGATGTAAAAGACTTTGCAACGCCGGTGCAATTTGTCAGTGCCACGGGGAGCTCAGATAAAACCAGTATCGTGATTGAGCCAGTCGGTTTGTATGATTACTTGGCTTATCAGACGGAGAATAAGCTGACGCTGAGTGTAAAGCCGCTTAGTCAAGATGATGTAGAGCGCCGTAACGCTGAGCGCTTTGCTTACACAGGTGAGAAACTATCGCTCAACTTTCAGGACATCGATGTACGGTCTGTTCTGCAGCTGATCGCGGACTTCACTGATCTCAACTTGGTTGCAAGCGATACTGTGGCAGGGAATATTACCCTGCGTTTGCAGAATGTGCCCTGGGATCAAGCGTTGGATTTGGTGCTGAAGACCAAAGGGCTCGATAAGCGGCAAGTGGGTAATGTGCTGCTGGTCGCCCCGGCGGATGAGATCGCTGCGCGTGAGCGGCAAGAGCTGGAGTCGAAGAAGCAGATCGCTGAGCTCGCCCCTCTGCGCCGTGAGCTGATTCAAGTGAACTACGCTAAGGCTACTGATATGGCCAAGCTATTTCAGTCGGTCACCAGTGCTGATGGTTCAGCGGACGTGCGTGGCTCTGTCACTGTCGATGATCGCACCAACAGTATCATTGCTTATCAGACTCAGGAGCGCTTGGACGAGTTGCGCAGAATTATCGCTCAGCTTGATATCCCTGTGCGTCAGGTAATGATCGAGGCTCGTATCGTTGAGGCCAACGTTAACTACGACAAAGCTCTTGGTGTGCGTTGGGGTGGTTGGTTGGGCAATGGTAATTGGTCTGGTTACGGCAAGGATGGGGCAACTTCCTTTGATACTGATACCGGGCAGGCTTATTTGCCAGGAACCGATACGGTTGGTCGCTTTACTCTAGAGGATGGCGTAGCTCCTACTCCGTTTGTTGATTTGGGTGTCGCTGAAAGCACTTCGGGTATTGGGATCGGCTTTATGTCCAACCACTTAACCCTGGACCTCCAATTGTCGGCCATGGAAGCGTCGGGTAATGGCGAAATCGTTTCGCAGCCCAAGGTCGTCACTGCTGATAAGGAAACAGCCAAGATCCTCAAGGGGCAGGAAGTGCCGTATCAGGAAGCCAGCTCCAGTGGGGCCACCAGTACCTCGTTCAAAGAGGCTGCCCTGGCTTTGGAGGTTACTCCGCAGATCACGCCGGATAATCGCATCATAATGGAAGTTAAGGTCACTAAGGATGCGCCTGACTTCTCGCGCTCGGTTAACGGTGTCCCGCCGATCAACAAAAACGAGGTCAACGCCAAGGTGCTTGTAGCCGACGGCGAAACGATAGTCATCGGCGGGGTGTTCGAGAATACTCAGACCAAGTCTGTCGAAAAAGTGCCGTTCTTGGGCGATGTGCCTTATCTGGGACGGTTGTTCCGGCGTGATATCGTGCAGGACAACAAGACTGAGTTGCTGGTTTTCCTCACTCCGCGCATCATGAACAACCAAGCCATTGCCGTGAACCGATGACCTAAGTGCGGAATGTAATCCTCGTTGGCCCGATGGGAGCTGGAAAGAGCACCATCGGGCGTTTGCTTGCTAAAGAACTGCGTTTGTCTTTCAAGGACTCCGACAAGGAGATCGAGCAGCGTACCGGTGCCGATATACCCTGGATCTTCGATGTCGAGGGTGAGCAGGGTTTTCGTGAGCGGGAGCGGGCGGTGATCGCCGAGCTCTCGATGCAGGACGGTCTTGTGTTGGCCACTGGCGGTGGGGCAGTCATGCGCCCGGAGAATCGTCAGGCTCTGCATGCGGGTGGGCGAGTCGTCTACCTGCATACTTCTGTGGAGCAGCAGATCGACCGCACGTCGCGTGATCGCAATCGCCCGTTACTGCGCACGGCCAATCCGTCTCAGGTGCTCAGAGATCTGATGGCCATGCGTGATCCTCTATACCGAGAGGTCGCCGATATCATCATCGAGACGGATGAGCGTCCGCCACGCATGGTGGTTCAGGAAATTCTCTTGCGTCTGGAAGCCTTGTCGCCCCGTTAAAGCGCGGGGCGAACTGCGCTATCCTAGTGGCCTTTTTCTCCTGGGGGCCTCATGCAGACTCTTCACGTTGATCTCGCTGAACGCAGCTATCCCATTTATATCGGTCAGGGGTTGCTGTCTCGCCCTGCACTGCTCATGCAGCACATAGCTGGTCGGCAGGTGGCAATCGTGACCAATGAAACCGTCGCGCCGCTGTATCTGCAAGCGCTGCTGCAGGTGCTCGAAGGCTATAGCGTTACCTCTGTGGTGCTGCCTGACGGTGAGGCGTTCAAGAACTGGGAAACCTTGCAGCTGATCTTCGATGGCTTGCTGAGCGCTCGACATGATCGCCGCACCACTGTCGTTGCCCTTGGGGGTGGTGTGATTGGTGATATGGCGGGCTTTGCTGCAGCCTGTTATCAGCGAGGTGTCGATTTCATCCAGGTCCCGACGACCCTGCTTTCTCAGGTCGATTCCTCAGTGGGTGGCAAGACTGGCATCAATCATCCGTTGGGTAAAAACATGGTAGGTGCCTTCTACCAGCCCAAAGCCGTTGTGATCGACACGAGCAGTCTTGATACATTGCCTGTTCGCGAGTTGTCGGCTGGTCTTGCCGAAGTCATCAAGTATGGCCTGATCTGCGATGAGCCCTTCCTGGCATGGCTGGAGCAGAACATGCCGGCCTTGCGTGCGCTCGATCAGCAGGCGCTTACCTACGCTATCGAGCAATCCTGTGCGGCCAAGGCGCGTGTCGTCGGTGCGGACGAGCGTGAGTCGGGAGTGCGCGCCACTCTCAATCTCGGTCACACCTTTGGACACGCCATAGAGACTGAGCAGGGCTATGGTGTGTGGTTACATGGGGAGGCGGTTGCCGCTGGAACGGTGATGGCGTTGGAAATGTCCTATCGCCTGGGCTGGCTATCGGCAGCGGATCGAGACCGAGGTGTACGCCTGTTGCAGGCGGCCGGGCTGCCAGTGGTGCCGCCGCAGGATATGACGCCTGCGCAGTTCCTCGAGCATATGGCAGTGGACAAGAAGGTGCTCGATGGTCAGCTGCGTCTCGTGTTGCTAAAACGTTTGGGTGAGGCTGTAGTGACTGCCGACTACCCGCGTGAAATTCTCGACGCCACGCTGCGTAGCGATTACGCCGCGTTGGCTCAGTCGTCTAACTCTTGAAGAGTGATCCATGACCAGTTTGCATGCTGACGAAGCTTTCCTGGCGCATTACCAGTTCAGCCACGACCCCTTTGCGCCACGAGTGCCTGGCTTCAAGTTCTTCCCGGCGCAGCGCAAGCCAGTGTTGGGGCAATTGCATCACCTCGCGCGTTACAGTCAGCTGTTGCTCGCCGTGGTCGGCCCTGAAGGCAGTGGCAAGACGCTGCTGCGTCAGGCATTGGTTGCCAGCACCAACAAGCAGGCGGTGCAGAGTATTGTCGTTGCGCAGGGCGTTACCGGTAGCGAGGCGCTGCTGCGCCAAGTTGCTCAGGGTCTGTCCATTGCTCAAGCCGATGTGCGTTCGATTCTGGCGCAAGTAGGGCAGTTGGCGTTGACCGGGCAAGAGGTTTATCTGCTGGTCGACGACGCTGATCAGTTGGATGATGCAGCGCTGAAAAGCGTCTTGGCGCTTGCGGCGGGCAATGCCGAGGGGCGTCCGCATATCTTTCTGTTTGCCGAGCAGGATCTGTTGGCGCGCTTGGAGGCGTTGGCTGGTGGCGAGGAGTGTTATCACGCGATCGAGCTTCAGCCTTACGCTGAAGAGGAGACGCGCGACTACCTGGCTCAGCGGCTAGATGGCGCCGGCCAGAGTATTGATCTGTTGACCGAAGAGCAGATCGAGGACATTCATGTTCGTGCTCAGGGGTGGCCCGGAGCAATCAATCAAGAGGCGCGTGAACTGCTGGTCGAGCAGATGCTCGCGCACCGCTCGGCTGGTCGTGGTACGGGCGGCGGTTTTGCCCTGCCGAAAAAGCATCTGTTGGCGCTGGCCGTCGTATTGGTCGGCGTTGCTGCTGCCTGGTTCATGCAGGGACGGGAATCTGCCCCGCCTGCGCCGGTGGCCAGCAACTCGTCGCTACCTTTGCAGTCGTCCGCGCCGGCCGTAGAAGCCGAAGAGCCGGCGCAAGCGCCTGCTACAGAAAGTCGCGCGCCAGCTATCGAGTTCGCGGGTGCCAGTCAGCCACTGCCGTTGCCGCTTGTGGGTGAGTCCCAGAGCGTGATTCGCCAGCCGTTGGCTGAGGCAGCTGGCGAAGAATTGGATAACTTCGAGCCGGAGCCCTCGACAGCAACGCCGCCGTCAACTCCAATCGCTGCTGCACCTGCACCTGCACCTGCACCTGCACCTGCACCTGCACCTGCACCTGCACCTGCCCAGCAGCCTGACCCGGCTACACCCAACCCCGCGACCCCGGCCCCGGCTCCCGCTCCGGCTGCGACGCCCAACCCTGCGCCCGCTACGGCGGCGGCCAATGCACATGCGGGCAGTTGGTACGCGCAGCAGCCAGCCTCCCGCTATGCCTTGCAAGTGGTCGGGTCGCGCTCGGAGGCCAACATTCAGGCGTTGGTACGTGAGGGTGGTAGCGAATATCGTTATTTCAAGAAGGTCCACCAGGGACAGCCGCTGTATGTGCTGACCTATGGTAGTTTTGTCAGTCGCGACGCCGCTCAGGCGGCCGTGAAAACTCTGCCGGCCAAGCTGCAGGCCGGTAAGCCCTGGCCTCGTACGCTGGGCAGTATCCAGCAGGAAATGAGTCGTTAGACGCTCTGTCCCAAGATGACCGCCTGGTCGTTAGCACGACCTTGCGGTCTTATCCTTCGTTTTTGCGACATAAACTTTCACCCCCTCGTCACGAAAATTTGTGACGAGATGGGTGGATATGTACAATGACCTCCCTTTTGCCCATGCAAAGCTGGCCCGTGCCCGCTTTTCGGGTTCAAGTCATTGAATTAGAAAGCAATTTGCCTGAAGTTTAGGCAGCCTGGTGAGAGTTTCCCCTATGAAAGCAGGTTTGTACCGTCCTGATGAGTTCAAGGATAACTGCGGCTTCGGCTTGATCGCCCATATGCAAGGTGAGCCTAGTCATCACCTGCTCAATACCGCTATTGAGGCCCTCACCTGCATGACTCACCGCGGCGGTATCAACGCCGACGGCAAGACCGGTGATGGCTGTGGCCTGCTGATCCAGAAGCCCGACCAATTCCTGCGCGCGATCGCCCAGGAGCAATTCGGCGTCGAACTGCCTGCGCAATATGCGGTGGGCATGGTGTTCTTCAATCAGGATTCGGCTAAGGCCGAAGCCGCACGCGAGAACATGAATCGCGAAATCCTCGCGGCCGGCCTCCAGCTGGTGGGTTGGCGCAAGGTGCCGATCGACACCAGCGTGCTGGGCAGGCTGGCGCTGGAGCGCCTGCCGCAGATCGAGCAGGTGTTCATCGGCGGCGAAGGTCTATCCGACCAGGAATTCGCCATCAAGCTGTTCAGCGCCCGTCGTCGCTCCTCGGTGGCCAATGCCGACGACAGCGACCACTACATCTGCAGCTTCTCGCACAAGACCATCATCTATAAAGGCCTGATGATGCCGGCGGATCTGCAGCAGTTCTACCCGGATCTGGGTGACGAGCGCCTGCAGACCGCCATCGCGGTCTTCCACCAGCGCTTCTCCACAAACACCCTGCCGAAGTGGCCGCTGGCACAGCCTTTCCGTTATCTCGCGCACAATGGCGAGATCAACACCATCACCGGCAACCGCAACTGGGCGCAGGCCCGTCGCACCAAGTTCGCCAACGAGCAGATTCCCGATCTCGACGATCTGGGCCCGCTGGTCAACCGCGTCGGTTCCGACTCCTCGAGCATGGATAACATGCTCGAACTGATGGTCACTGGCGGTATCGACCTGTTCCGTGGCCTGCGCATGATCATTCCGCCGGCCTGGCAGAACGTCGAGACCATGGACGCCGACCTGCGCGCGTTCTACGAATACAACTCCATGCACATGGAGCCCTGGGACGGCCCGGCCGGCGTGGTGCTGACCGATGGTCGTCATGCCGTGTGCCTGCTCGACCGTAACGGTCTGCGCCCGGCGCGTTGGGTTACCACCAAGAACGGCTACATCACCCTGGCGTCGGAAATCGGTGTGTGGGATTACCAGCCCGAGGACGTCATCGCCAAAGGCCGTGTCGGCCCGGGGCAGATCCTCGCTGTCGACACCGAGACTGGCCAGGTGCTGGATACCGAGTCCATCGACAGTCGCCTGAAATCGCGTCACCCCTACAAGCTGTGGCTGCGCAAGCATGCCCAGCGCATCAAGGCGACGCTGGAAGACCGCGACCACGGTTCGGCCTTCTACGACCCGGATCAGCTCAAGCAGTACATGAAGATGTTCCAGGTCACCTTCGAAGAGCGTGATCAGGTGCTGCGTCCGCTCGGCGAGCAAGGCCAGGAGGCGGTCGGTTCCATGGGCGACGACACGCCGATGGCCGTGCTCAGCCAGCGCGTGCGTTCGCCGTACGATTACTTCCGCCAGCAGTTCGCGCAGGTTACCAACCCGCCGATCGACCCGCTGCGCGAAGCGATCGTCATGTCCCTGGAAATCTGCCTGGGTGCCGAGCGCAACATCTTCAGCGAGTCGCCGGAGCACGCCACCCGTGTGATCCTCAGCAGCCCGGTGATTTCGCCGGCCAAGTGGCGCGCGCTGATGAACCTGGATCGCCCGGGCTTCGACCGTCATGTCATCGACATGAACTATGACGAGTCGCTGGGTCTGGAAGCTGCCGTGCGCAACATGGCCGACCAGGCCGAGGAAGCCGTGCGTGCCGGCAAGGTGCTGCTGGTACTGACCGACCGCCACATCGCCCCTGGCAAGCTGCCGGCGCATGCCGCGCTGGTCACTGGCGCCGTGCATCACCGCCTGACCGAGAAAGGCCTGCGTTGCGACTGCAACATCCTGGTGGAAACCGCCACCGCGCGTGACCCGCACCACTACGCCGTGCTGCTGGGCTTCGGTGCTTCGGCGGTATACCCGTTCCTGGCCTACGAAGTGCTGGGCGACCTGATCCGTACCGGCGAAGTGCTGGGCGATCTGTACGAAGTCTTCAAGTACTACCGCAAGGGCATCTCCAAGGGCCTGCTGAAGATCCTGTCGAAGATGGGCATCTCCACGGTCGCGTCCTACCGCGGCGCGCAGCTGTTCGAGGCGGTCGGCCTGGCCGATGAAGTCACCGAACTGTGCTTCCGGGGTGTGGCCAGCCGCATCCAGGGTGCGCGTTTCGTCGATATCGAAAGCGAGCAGAAGCTGCTGTCCTTCGAGGCCTGGAACAATCGCAAGTCGATCCAGCAGGGCGGCCTGCTCAAGTTCGTCTACGGCGGCGAGTACCACGCCTACAACCCTGACGTGGTACGCACGCTGCAGGACGCCGTGCAGCAAGGCAACTACGAGAAGTACAAGGAATACTCGAAGCTGGTCGACACCCGTCCGGTGTCGATGATCCGCGACCTGCTCAAGGTCAAGGAATCCAGCGCGCCAATCAGCCTCGACGAAGTCGAGCCGCTGCAGTCGATCTTCAAGCGTTTCGATGCCGCCGGTAGCTCCCTCGGCGCGCTGTCGCCGGAGGCGCACGAGGCGCTGGCCGAGGCTATGAACCGCCTGGGCGGTCGTTCCAACTCCGGTGAGGGCGGCGAAGACCCGGCCCGCTACGGCACCATCAAGAGCTCGAAGATCAAGCAGGTGGCGACCGGCCGTTTCGGTGTGACTCCGGAGTACCTGGTCAACGCCGAAGTGCTGCAGATCAAGGTGGCCCAGGGCGCCAAACCCGGCGAGGGCGGCCAGTTGCCGGGCGGCAAGGTCAACGGCCTGATCGCCAAGCTGCGCTACGCGGTGCCGGGCGTGACCCTGATCTCGCCGCCGCCGCACCACGACATCTACTCGATCGAAGACCTGGCGCAGCTGATCTATGACCTCAAGCAGGTCAACCCGAAGGCACTGGTGTCGGTCAAGCTGGTGGCGGAAGCCGGTGTCGGCACCATCGCTGCCGGTGTGGCCAAGGCCTACGCCGACCTGATCACCATTTCCGGTTACGACGGCGGTACCGGCGCATCGCCGCTGACCTCCATCCGTTATGCCGGCGCGCCGTGGGAGCTTGGTCTGGCCGAAACCCATCAGACCCTGCGCGGCAACGACCTGCGCGGCAAGGTGCGGGTACAGACTGATGGCGGTCTGAAGACCGGCCTGGACGTGATCAAGGCAGCCATCCTCGGCGCCGAGAGCTTCGGCTTCGGCACCGCACCGATGGTGGCTCTGGGCTGCAAATACCTGCGCATCTGCCACCTGAACAACTGCGCCACCGGCGTGGCCACGCAGAACGACAAGCTGCGCAAGGATCACTTCATCGGCACCGTCGAGATGGTGATGAATTTCTTCACCTACGTCGCCGAGGAAACCCGCGAGTGGCTGGCCAAGCTGGGCGTGCGCAGCCTGGAAGAGCTGATCGGGCGTACCGACCTGCTCGAAGTGCTGCCGGGCGAAACCGCCAAGCAGGGCAATCTGGATCTGTCGCCGCTGCTGGCCAGCGCGCATATCCCGGCCGACAAGCCGCAGTTCTGTCAGGTGCCGAAGAACCCGCCGTTCGACGAAGGCCTGCTGGCCGAGAAGATGGTGGAAATGGCCAAGGACGCCATCGCCGGCAAGACCGGTGGTGAGTTCGAGCTGAACATCGGCAACTGTGACCGCTCCATCGGTGCGCGCATTTCCGGTGAGATCGCCCGCGTGCATGGCAACCAGGGCATGAACGGCGCGCCGATCACCTTCCGCTTCAAGGGCACTGCCGGTCAGAGCTTCGGTGTATGGAACGCCGGTGGTCTGCACCTGCGCCTGGAAGGCGACGCCAACGACTACGTCGGCAAGGGCATGACCGCGGGCAAGATCGTCATCACCCCGCCTGCAGGCAGCCCGTTTGCCACCGAGGACAGCGCCATCATCGGCAACACCTGCTTGTACGGCGCCACTGGTGGCAAGCTGTTCGCCACCGGCACTGCGGGTGAGCGTTTCGCTGTGCGTAACTCCGGCGCTCACGCCGTGGTGGAAGGCACGGGCGACCACTGCTGCGAGTACATGACCGGCGGTTTCGTCTGCGTGCTGGGCAAGACCGGCTACAACTTCGGCTCGGGCATGACCGGCGGCTTCGCCTACGTGCTCGACCTGGACAACGGCTTCTACGACCGCGTCAACCATGAGTTGGTGGAAATCCAGCGCATCAACAACGAAGCGATGGAGGCCTACCGCAGCCACCTGGAAAGCGTGCTCGCCGAGTACGTTGAAGAGACCGGTAGCGAGTGGGGGCAGAACCTGCTGGAAAACCTGGACGATTACCTGCGCAAGTTCTGGCTGGTGAAACCGAAAGCGGCCAGTCTGAAGTCGCTGCTGTCCAGCACCCGTGCCAACCCGCAATAAGAATGCGCCTGAAGTGGTTTGATGAGGTAATGCAATGACTGAACGTCTGAATAACGACTTCCAGTTCATCGAAGTCGGGCGCAAAGACCCGAAGAAGAAACTGCTGCGTCAGCGCAAGAAGGAGTTCGTCGAGATCTACGACAACTTCAAGCCGGCGCAAGCTGCAGACCAGGCGCATCGCTGCCTGGGCTGCGGCAACCCGTATTGCGAGTGGAAGTGCCCGGTGCACAACTTCATTCCGAACTGGCTGAAGCTGGTCTCGGAAGGCAACATCCTGGCCGCCGCCGAGCTCTCGCACCAGACCAACACCCTGCCGGAAGTCTGCGGCCGCGTGTGCCCGCAGGATCGCCTCTGCGAAGGTGCCTGCACCCTCAATGACGGCTTCGGCGCGGTGACCATCGGTTCGGTGGAGAAGTACATCACCGACACCGCCTTCGCCATGGGCTGGCGCCCGGACATGTCCAAGGTCAAACCGACCGGCAAGCGTGTCGCGGTGATCGGTGCCGGCCCGGCTGGCCTGGGCTGTGCCGACGTGCTGGTGCGTAACGGCGTGACCCCGGTGGTGTTCGACAAGAACCCGGAGATCGGTGGCCTGCTGACCTTCGGCATCCCCGAGTTCAAGCTGGAAAAGACCGTGCTCAGCCGCCGCCGTGAAGTTTTCACCGGCATGGGCATCGAGTTCCGCCTGAATACCGAGATCGGCAAGGACGTGACCATGCAGCAATTGCTGGATGAGTACGATGCCGTGTTCATGGGCATGGGCACCTACACCTACATGAAGGGTGGCTTCCCCGGTGAAGACCTGCCGGGCGTCTATGACGCGCTGGACTTCCTCATCGCCAACGTCAATCGCAACCTCGGTTTCGAGAAGGCGCCGGAAGACTTCATCGACATGAAGGGCAAGCGCGTCGTGGTACTGGGCGGTGGTGACACCGCGATGGACTGCAACCGCACCTCGATCCGTCAGGGCGCCAAGGCCGTGACCTGCGCCTACCGTCGTGACGAAGAGAACATGCCCGGCTCGCGCAAGGAAGTGAAGAACGCCAAGGAAGAGGGCGTGAAGTTCCTCTTCAACCGCCAGCCCATCGCCATCGTCGGCGACGGCAAGGTGGAAGGCATCAAGGTGGTCGAGACCCGTCTCGGCGAACCGGATGCCCGTGGCCGCCGCAGCCCTGAGCCGATCCCGGGCTCCGAGGAAGTCATCCCGGCAGAAGCCGTGCTGATCGCTTTCGGCTTCCGTCCGAGCCCGGCGCCCTGGTTCGAGCAGTTCGAGATCCAGACCGACAGCCAGGGCCGCGTCGTGGCGCCCGAGCAGAGCACTTTCAAGCACCAGACCAGCAACCCGAAAATTTTCGCCGGTGGCGACATGGTGCGTGGTTCTGACTTGGTGGTGACGGCGATCTTCGAGGGTAGGAACGCCGCCGAAGGTATCCTCGACTACCTGGGCGTCTGACTCGTCTCGTACCTGCGCGGCTGCGACCTACGTGGTCTGTAGTCGCGCGGGTCGATGGCGAAACTCTCCAGGCGTGAGCGCAGGGTCGTTGGCTTCAGCTCCAGCAACCGCGCCGCGCCGTCCTTCCCCGATATCCTGCCCGCACAGGCCTTCAGTGCTGCGATCAGGTTTTCGCGCATCTGCCGGCGTTGCTCGCCCTGAGTGAAAATCCGCATTTCCTGTTCCACCTGTGGCTGTGACGGCGCGTCGTTACCGCTGTCGTTGGGCAGATCAAGGCGCAGCCGGGTGCCGGGTGAAATGATCACCGCGCGCTCGATCAGGTTCTCCAGCTCACGAATGTTGCCCGGCCAGGAATAGGCCTGCAGGCGTTGGATGTCTGCCAGGCGCAGGCTGGGCTCAGGACGGTTGAGCTGACGACAGGCGCGGCTGAGAAAGTGCTGGGCCAGCGGCGGAATGTCTTCCGGGCGCTGACGCAGCGGCGCCGACTCGATGGGGAAGACGTTGAGGCGAAAGTACAGGTCTTCACGGAAGCGGCCGGCGCGCACTTCCTGGCGCAGGTCGCGGTTGGTGGCGGCGATTACGCGTACATCCACCTGGCGGGTACGGTTGTCGCCGACCCGCTCCAGCTGCTGTTCCTGCAGCACGCGCAGCAGCTTGCTCTGCAGCTCCAGGGGAATTTCGCCGACCTCGTCGAGAAACAGTGTGCCGCCGTCGGCCAGCTCGAAGCGCCCGACGCGGTCGTTAAGCGCGCCGGTGAAGGCGCCGCGGATATGCCCGAAGAACTCGCTCTCGAACAGTTCACGCGGTACCGCCGCGCAATTCACCCGGATCAGCGGGCGGCGGCTGCGTCCGCTGTTGTCGTGAATGGCGCGGGCGATCAGCTCCTTGCCGGTGCCTGACTCGCCGGTGATCAGCACGTTGGCGCCGGTAGGGGCGACCAGTTCGATCTGGTGGATCACCTGCTGCATGGCGGCGCTGCGCCCGACCAGATCATGCTGGGCATACTCGCCGCGAATTTCCTCCTGCAGGTAGGCATTCTCCAGTTCCAGGCGTTGCTTGAGTTGCTGCACCTCGCTCAGCGCCTGGCGCAACCGGCGCTCGGTTTCCAGGCGCTCGCTGATGTCGCGAAACACCACCACGGCGCCGACCAGTTCGCCGTCGTCGCGCAGCGGCGTACTGGTGTAATCCACCGGAATCGGCTTGCCGTCCTTGTTCCAGAACACCTCGTCGGCCACCTGGTGTACCTCGCCGTCGTTGAAGGCGGCGTAGATCGGGCAGGTGTGGCCGTCGTAGGTGCTGCCGTCGGGATGATGGTGGTGGATCAGGTCGTGAATGTTGTGGCCGATCAGATCGTCGGCCCGCCCGCCGAGAATGCGCTCGGCCGCCGGATTGACGAAGGTGGTCTCGCCATTGCGGTTGACGCCATAAATGCCCTCGCCAGCGGCGCCGAGGATCAGCTGATTCTGCCGCTCGAACTGGCGGAAGATGCGTTCCACGCCCTGCCATTCGAGCAGCCCTTGGCGTTGATAGCGCTCGGCTTCGGCCAGCCCGCGCAGGGCGTCCAGGCGACGGCGCTGCTGGATCAGCAGACCGAGCAGGCTAGCGCCGTCATGTTCCAGCCGGCTGCCGTCGATTTCCACCTCCAGCGGCTCGCCATCGCGATGCAGCAGCCCGAGGCCGTCACGCCAGGCAGCGCCGCGCACCTGTACCTCTTCGGTGAAGGTGACTAGGGCTCCCAGGTCATGTGCCCAGAGACGGCTGGCGCGCTGTGCGAGCAGTTCATCCAGCGGCCAGCCGAGCAGGGCGCAACAGGCTGGATTGGCATGCAGGATGCGGTCGTGGATTGGATCGATGACCAGGCTGGCGCTCTGCATGTGTTGCAGCAACAACTGGCTAGCGGCATTGGGATCGGGCATCGCGGAGCTCTCGGGATTGGCCTTTCAGGTCGTTATCCAAAGGGCGTGCCAGTTGCCGAAATATCGTTTTTTATGGTGACGAATTTTCGTGAATGACGAGTTTTCGTTTTTCCTTTGCTTGATGAAAATCTTTATTTTTCAATTAGTTATTCTTGTTTTTGAGCTGGTACAGCTCCTGCACTAGCTGACATGAACCGGCCAGCAATGGCCCAGCCCAGTCAGCGCCCGCCTCACCAATTTGGGGCAGGCCATCGCAGGAGTGATCACGATGAGCGTCAACAGCCTGGACGATCCATTCAGCCCCGACAGCGAGCTGTCCCATGGCGCCGGGTGTGCCTGTCAGCGTTGCACGCCCAGTGCCGCTGCGCTGCCCGATGACAGCGAGGCCATGCTCGATCGCGCGGTGGAGAACGCCATTGTGCGCGGCGTGTTCGGCCATAACGATTTCTCCCGGCGCAGTTTCATGGGAATGATCGGTGGCGGTGTCGCGGCGGCGATTCTGGGCAGCCTGATCCCGTTGGATGCGGTCAAGGCGGCGGTCAAGGACAGCCTTGGCCCGTTGGAGAAGACCAAGCTGAAGATCGGCTTCGTGCCCATCACCTGCGCCACGCCGATCATCATGGCCGAGCCGATGGGCTTCTATGCCAAGTACGGATTGGAAGTTGAGACGGTGAAAACCGCCGGCTGGGCGGTGGCGCGCGACAAGTCGCTGGCCGGCGAATACGACGCCTCGCACATGCTTTCGCCGATGCCGCTGGCTATCAGCCTGGGGTTGGGGTCGACGCAGACGCCATTCGTCATGCCGGCGCTGGAGAACGTCAATGGCCAGGCCATCGTGCTTGGCATGCAGCATCAGGACAAACGCGATCCGAAGCTGTGGAAGGGCATGCGCTTCGGTGTGCCGTTCGAATACTCGATGCACAACTTCCTGTTGCGTTATTACGTCGCCGAGCATGGCCTGGACCCGGATCGCGACATCCAGATTCGCGTGGTGCCGCCACCGGAGATGGTCGCCAACCTGCGTGCCGGCAATCTTGATGGCTTCCTCTCGCCGGACCCGTTCAACCAGCGCGCGGTGTGGGAGAAGGTCGGCTTCATCCACCTGCTGACCAAGGAGTTGTGGCCGGGCCATCCGTGCTGTGCCTTCGCCTGCAGCCAGCGCTTCGCCAGCGAGAACCCCAATACCTATGGCGCGCTGCTGCATGCGCTGATCGATGCCACGCAGTATTCCTCCAAGGCCGAGAATCGCAAGGCGGTAGCCGAGGCGATTTCCACCCGCAACTACCTCAACCAGCCGGTGCCGGTGGTGCAGCAGGTGCTCAGCGGGCGCTATGCCGACGGTCTGGGCAACATCCATGACGAGCCGCAGCGCATCGACTTCGATCCGTTCCCGTGGCAGTCGATGGCCGTGTGGATCCTCACCCAGATGAAGCGTTGGGGCTATCTGCAGGGGGATGTCGACTATCGCTCCATTGCCGAGCGGGTGTTCCTCGCGGCTGACGCCGGCAAGGTCATGAAAGAACTTGGCCTGCCGGTACCGGCCGACGCCTACAAATCCTTCAGCGTGATGGGCAAACCCTTCGACCCGGCCGATCCGGACGGTTACCTGGCCAGCTTCGCCATGCGGAGGTCGTGATGAAAGCGTCCATGTCCCTGCGCGCGGCGATTCTTTCCGTTGTGCTGCTGGTTCTGCTGCTCGCCATCTGGGAGGTGCTCTGCCGCGTGCCCGCAAGCGCCGCAGTCAGTGCTGATGACGAATACGCCCTGCTCATGGGCGAGGCCGAGCAGGAGGCCCGCGTGCCGCCGCCCTCGGTGGTGCTGGCGCATGCCTACGCCGAACTGAGCCAGCCGTTCTATGACAACGGACCCAACGACAAGGGCATCGGTATCCAGCTCGCGCACTCGCTGTACCGGGTGCTGACCGGCTACCTGCTGGCGGCGCTGGTGGCGATCCCTATCGGTTTCGTCATCGGCATGTCGCCGCTGATGTACCGCGCGCTCAACCCCTTCATCCAGATTCTGCGGCCGATCTCGCCGCTGGCCTGGATGCCGTTGGCGCTGTTCGTGATCAAGGACTCGCAGACCTCGGCGATCTTCGTGATCTTCATCTGCTCGGTGTGGCCGATGTTGCTCAACACCGCCTTCGGCGTCGCTGGCGTACGTCGCGACTGGATCAACGTTGCCCGCACCCATGAGCTGAGCCCGCTGCGCACGGCGTTCAGCGTGATCCTGCCGGCGGCCATGCCGACCATTCTCACTGGCATGCGCATCTCGGTGGGCATCGCCTGGCTGGTGATCGTCGCCGCCGAGATGCTCGTCGGTGGCACCGGTATTGGTTACTACGTGTGGAACGAGTGGAACAACCTCAACCTGGCCAGCGTGATCTTCTCGATTCTGATGATCGGCGTGGTCGGCATGCTGCTCGACCTTCTGCTGGGCAGCGTCGCCCGTCTTGTCAGCTACCAGGAGTGATGTCATGTCCCGCTATTTTCTCGATGCCCGCCGCCTGGCCAAACGCTTCCCGCAACCCGGCAGCGAGCCGCTGACAGTCTTCGAGGACGTCAGCTTCGGTCTCGACCAGGGCGAGTTCGTCTGCATCATCGGTCACTCTGGTTGTGGCAAATCGACCATCCTCAACGCCCTGGCCGGGCTCGACAGCTTCAGCGAAGGCACGCTGGAAATGGCCGGTAAGGAAGTCGCCGGGCCCAGCCTTGAACGCGGCGTGGTGTTCCAGAACTACAGCCTGCTGCCCTGGCTCAGCGCGCTGGAGAACGTCGAATTTGGCGTGCGTGCGCGGTTTCCCCAGTGGACGAAGGAGCAGCGCCGCGCGCACAGCCGCAAGTACCTGGAAATGGTCGGCCTGGGCGGCTCCGAGGCGCGCAAGCCGGCGCAGCTGTCCGGCGGCATGCGCCAGCGCGTGAGCATCGCTCGTGCCTTTGCCACCCAGCCAAAGTTGCTGCTGCTCGATGAGCCCTTCGGCGCGCTGGATGCCCTGACCCGCGGGGTTATCCAGGATGAGCTGATCAAGATCTGGAGTGCTACCAAGCAGACGGTGTTCATGATCACTCATGACGTCGACGAGGCGATCATGCTCTCCGACCGCATCCTGCTGATGACCAATGGCCCACAGGCGCGCATCGCCGAGTCGGTGCGCATCGACCTGCCACGGCCGCGCCAGCGCGACCAGGTGATTCACCACCCGGCGTACTACCGCATCCGCAACCACCTAGTGGACTTCCTGGTGAACCGCTCACACGAATTGCGCGGCCGCACCGTGGCCGACGAGCAAGGCTTCCCGCCCGAAATCAACCCCGCCCTGGACGAGCCGGCAGCGGCCGCCAGAGTCGTACCTCTGACCCCCGTGAAGGAGTTTCACCATGGATAAGCAAGAAATGCGTAGCACCATCATCGCCGCCAAGGATCGCCTCGGCCTGGATTGGGCGGAAATCGGCAAGGGCATCGGCATGTCGCCGGTGTGGACCACTTCGGCCTGCCTGGGCATGAACAGCATGCCCAAGGAGAACGCCGACGCCCTGTGCGAGACCCTCGAGCTGCCGGAGGAAGTCTCCGCTGCGCTGCAGAAATTCCCACACAAGCACTGGGACAAGGCGGTCCCCACCGATCCGCTGATCTATCGCTTCTACGAGATGATCAACGTCTATGGCGAGACCATCAAGGAACTGATCCACGAAGAGTTCGGCGACGGCATCATGAGCGCCATCGACTTCAGCATGGATATTTCCCGCGTCGCCGACCCGAAGGGTGACCGCGTGCAGATCGTGCTAAACGGCAAGTTTCTGCCCTATCGCAGCTGGTGAATCGTCGCGGCATATCGTCGCGATGGACAAAAGGCACGGCACCCGCCGTGCCTTTTGTTTTGCGCTCTGCGAAAATGCCCGCACTTTTTTCTAGGACTCTGCCATGACCGCCCTGAAGAACGACCGTTTCCTGCGTGCCCTGCTCAAGCAACCCGTGGACGTCACGCCGATCTGGATGATGCGCCAAGCCGGTCGCTATCTGCCGGAATACCGCGCGACCCGGGCCAAGGCCGGCGACTTCGTGAGCCTGATGAAGAACCCGGAGCTGGCCTGCGAGGTCACCATCCAGCCGCTGGATCGCTACCCGCAACTGGATGCGGCGATCCTCTTCTCCGACATCCTCACCATTCCCGATGCCATGGGCCAGGGCCTGTACTTCGAGACCGGAGAAGGGCCGCGCTTCAAGAAGGTGGTCAGCAATCTGGCCGACATCGAGGCGCTGCCTGTGCCGGACCCGGAGAAGGATCTGGGCTACGTGATGGACGCCGTGCGCACCATTCGTCGTGAACTCAATGGCCGCGTGCCGCTGATCGGCTTCTCCGGCAGTCCTTGGACGCTGGCCACCTACATGGTCGAAGGCGGCTCGTCGAAGGACTTCCGCAAGACCAAAGCCATGCTCTACGACAACCCGCAAGCCTTGCACGCGCTGCTCGACAAGCTGGCGCAGTCGGTCACGGCCTACCTCAACGGGCAGATCCTGGCCGGTGCGCAGGCGGTACAGATCTTCGATTCCTGGGGCGGCGCGCTGTCGGCAGCGGCCTATCAGGAGTTCTCCCTGGCCTACATGAAGAAGATCGTCGACGGCCTGATTCGCGAGCACGACGGGCGTCGTGTGCCGGTGATCCTGTTCACCAAGGGTGGTGGCCTTTGGCTCGAATCCCTGGCTGACACCGGCGCCGAAGCGCTGGGCCTGGACTGGACGTGCGACATCGGCAGCGCGCGCGCCCGTGTCGGTGCCAAGGTCGCCCTGCAAGGCAATATGGACCCGGCGGTGCTCTACGCCAAGCCGGCGGCGATTCGTGCCGAGGTGGCGCGCATCCTGGCTGCCTATGGCGCTGGTAGCGGTCACGTGTTCAACCTCGGCCACGGCATCACTCCGGAGGTCGACCCAGCTAACGCGGGCGCTTTCTTCGAGGCCGTGCACGAGCTGTCCGCGCAGTATCACCAGTAAGGCGTCTCCAGGGCGCCAAGACCTAATCCCTGTCACTCCCGCGAAGGCGGGAGCCCAGGTGCAGCGTGCTATCTGGATGCCCGTCTAAGCGGAGTGACGGTTATTTCAGCGGCCTTCCTGGCGCCTCCCTTGGCGCCACGCGTTCCTTTTTCTTGCGCGGATGAATCAGACGCACGCTGATCACGCTGTCCGTCGTGCCGTGCTCGAACAGGCTGTCGCTGGGTTTGGGTTTGCCGCCGAAGAGCGACGGATTGCCGGAAAAACCGACCGGCTCCAGCGGAATGCCGCGAGGGCTGAGATCCAACTGGCCGTTACCGTTGTTGTCCTGGAACACCTGCACGGCATAGCGGCCGGGGGAAAGGTCGCTCAGGTGCAGCGGTGTTTCTGCGCTGTGCAGTTCGCGCAGGCTGGGCTGCCAGTCCTGCTGGTCTGCTGGCACCAGCGCCAGGTACAGGTTTGCCTGATCCTGTACGCCTTCCACCTCGATCAGCAGGTCGCCCGCCTGGATCGACTGGCAAGCGAGTAGCGGAACCAATAGGCAAAGTTGGCACAGGCGAGTTACGGTTTGAAGAATTCTCTGTGGCATAATTTGCACATTTTGCAGGGAATGCGCCGCGAATGCGTCATGTTTTAGTCGTCCACTTCTCACAGACTGGCCAATTAGACCGCTTGGCGCAATCGGTCTGTGCGCCGCTGCGCGAGTGCGACGGCATCGAAGTGGATTTCCTGGCGCTGCAACCTGCCCAACCTTTTCCCTTTCCCTGGCCGTTTCTCGGTTTCTTCCGGATCTTCCCGGAAACCGTGCTGATGAAACCGCAGCCCTTGCTGCCGCTGGCTGTGGACGCCAACAAACGCTACGACCTGGTGATCCTGGCCTATCAGGTGTGGTTCCTCTCGCCCTCGCTGCCCTGCACCAGTTTTCTCGCGTCGCCCGAAGCCGCCCGTCTGCTGAAGGACACACCGGTGGTCACGCTGATCGGTTGCCGCAACATGTGGCTGATGGCGCAGGAGAAGGTCAAGGCGCGCCTGCAGGCGCTGGGTGCGAAGCTGGTGGATAACGTCGTGCTGACCGATGCCTGCGGTACGGCGGCGAGCTTCCTGGCCACGCCGCTGTGGATGTTCACCGGCCGGCAGAAGCCCTATAGCTGGGTACCGCGCGCGGGTATCGACGAGCGGGAATTGGCGGCAGCCAGTCGTTTCGGCGACGCTATGACGCGTCGGCTACTCGCTGACCAACAGCCCATCGAGACACCGATGCTCGCTGGCTTGGGCGCGGTGAAAGTGGATGAAAAACTGATCGCCAGTGAAAAGGTCGGCAACCGTAGTTTCACCCTGTGGAGCCGACTGCTCTCGGCGCTTGGCCCGCAGCAGAGTCGCCGGCGCGGTGCCGGGCTGGTGCTGTATATCGTGTTTCTGATTTGCCTGATCCTGACCGTGGTGCCGATCACGGCGGTGTTGAAAAAATTGCTGGCGCCGCTGTTCAAGGGGCGTATCCAGAGAGAGAAGGCCTACTTTGCCGGCCCATCCGGCGAGTGAAGTGACCCCGAGGTAAGACCGTGGTAACCCGTGTATTCATCAACCGCATCAGCGCCTGCCTGCCGCACGAGCCTGTGGATAACGAGCAGATGGAAGCACGCCTGGGCATGGTCGGCGGCAAGCCGTCGCGTGCGCGCAAGCTGGTGCTGCGCCGCAACGGCATCGTGCAGCGTCACTATGTCATCGATCCGGCGACCGGCGAGCCGAGCATGAGCAATGCGCAGCTGAGTGCCGAAGCGATACGCGGCTTGCAGGGCGAGGGTTTCGAACTGAACCAGCTCGATTGCCTGGTGGCCAGCACCTCGTCGCCGGATCAAGTGATGCCGGGGCACGCCGTAATGGTGCACGGCGAGCTGGGCAACCCGTCCTGCGAGGTGGCGACCACGGCCGGTATCTGCCTGTGCGGGATGACTGCGCTGAAATACGCCTGGATGAGCGTGGCCAGTGGCGAGAGCCGCACGGCCGTGGCTTGTGGCTCGGAGGTCGCCTCGACCCTGATGCAGGCGCGCAACTTCAACGCCGAATACGAAAGCCGCGTCGACGAGCTGGAAAAGCACCCGGAGATCGCCTTCGAGAAGGATTTCCTGCGCTGGATGCTTTCCGATGGTGCTGGCGCCGTGCTGCTGCAGGATCGCCCGAATCAGAGCGGCCTGAGCCTGCGCATCGACTGGCTGGATATCTACTCCTTCGCCGATCAGATGCCGCCCTGCATGTACGCCGGTGCCGACATGCAGGACGATACGCTGCGTGGCTGGAGCCGTTACGACGCCGACGACCGAGCGAAGCAGTCGGTGATGGCGATCAAGCAGAACGTCAAACTGCTCAACGAGAACATCGTCAAATACACCGTGGAAGAGGCGCTGCGCCGGATCATGGCACGCCGCGAGTTGCGCGTGGCGGACATCGACTGGTTCCTGCCGCACTACTCCTCGGAGTTCTTCCGCGAGCCGCTGGCCGTGGGCCTGGCCAATGTCGACCTGCCGATCCCGATGGAGCGCTGGTTCACCAACCTGACCAGCAAGGGCAATACCGGCGCGGCGTCGATCTTCATCATCCTCGAAGAACTGTTCAATGGTGGTCGCTTGCGCAGCGGCCAGCGGCTGCTCTGCTACGTGCCCGAAAGCGGGCGTTTCTCCAGTGCGTTCATGCACCTGACGGTGGTCGGCAATGAAGCTTGATGAAGTTCCGCAGGATCACAGCTCCACCTATGGCGGCCATAGCAAGCTGGTTTACGCAGTGGATGCCAGCGGCCATTACCAGGGGACCCAGAGCGATGGCTGGGAGCCGGAGGCCTATTCCACTTTGCTCGCTGTCGCCGAGCTCGAAGCCCAGGAGGCCGAAGCCCTGGCGCTCTGGCAGCGTGGCGAGCAGTCGCCGCTCAAGTGCCTGATGTACCGCTACCGCATGGACGAACCAGCGCTGGCGCAGATCACCGGCCTGTGGCAATGGCGGGTGCGCCGCCACTTCCGCCCGGAAATCTATCGCCGCTTGAGCACTTCGCTGCTGGCGCGCTACGCCGAGGCCTTTGGCCTGACCGTCGACGAGTTGCGTCGCTACCAGAGAGAGTTGCCATGACCGCGTTCGAACACCGCCAGAGCGCCCACTGCGAAAGTGGCGTCATGGCCAGCCTGCTGACCCACGCCGGTCTGCCAATGAGCGAGCCGATGGCCTTTGGCCTGGCATCGGGTCTGGCCTTCGCCTACCTGCCGATCGTCAAACTGGGTGGCATGCCGCTAATTGCCTACCGCATGCCGCCGCGCCACCTGATCAAGACCCTGAGCAAACGCCTCGGCGTGCGCCTGACCAGCCGTACCTTTTCCAACCCCGAGCAGGGCCGTACGGCACTGGATGCGGCGCTGGATAGCGGGCGCCTGGCAGGGCTGCAGAGTTCGGTGTTCTGGCTGCCGTATTTCCCGCCGGAGATGCGCTTTCATTTCAACGCCCACAACCTGCTGGCCTATGGGCGCGAGGGTGACGAGTACCTGCTCAGCGACCCGGTGTTCGAGGCGCCCGTGCGTTGCGCCAGTGCCGACCTGCAGAAGGCGCGCTTCGCCAAGGGTGCGCTGGCGGCCAAGGGCCTGATGTACTACCTCGACGACGTGTCGCCGGACCAGGATTGGGAGCGTCTGATCCGCCAGAGCGTGCTGTCCACCTCACGCATCCTCGATGGCATGCCACTGCCGTGGATTGGTATTCGTGGCATCCAGCACCTGGCCAAATGCGTCGAGTCGCTGGACCCGGCGCAGGCCAAGTACAACCGCCTGTACCTCACCCATATCGTGCGCATGCAGGAAGAAATCGGTACCGGCGGTGCGGGTTTTCGTTTCATGTATGCCAGCTTCCTGCAGGAGGCCGGCGAGAAGATCGGCGATGCCAGCCTGCAGGAGGCTTCGGTACGGCTCACCGCCGTGGGCGATGATTGGCGCCAGTTTGCCTCGGCCTGTGTGCGCGCCAGCCGCAGCAAGGGCGAGGCGCCGGACTTCCGGCCAATCGCCGATATGCTCCGCGGTATCGCCGGGCAGGAGCGGGTGTTGATGAAAGAGCTGGGCGCCTGGGCCAAGCGCAAGGGGTGAGGTTGGTTGCGGTGGGCTGAAGTCCACCCTACGGAGGTGCATCTCAGTTGTAGGGTGGGCTTTAGCCCACCAATGACATCAACAAGCCTGTAGGTGTAGGACTTCGATGCCTACCGTCAGCTCGGCAAAGTCCTGTGCTTTCGTGGGGGCCTCGACCAATACCGCCTGCGCCTGGAAATCCCCGTCTTCGTCGATTACCACCAGCAACGCCTGGCTGATTGCGCCATCGGCCAGGTCCAGGGCGGCCAGCATCTGTAGCTGTTTCCACACATTGGCCCCGGCACCGATAAACAGGTTCGGCCCTTCCAGTCCCAATTGGGCGGCGACATGGAAGCCGGCCGCATTGCTGACGCTGTTGACGAACTCGAAGGGCTTGGGCTGGCGCTGATGCACGCAGACCGCATCGAGCAGCGCGCCCATGGTGGCGCGGGCCGGGTGGCGTGAGGCCAGATAGAGGCCGCAATCGCTAAGCAAATGCGCCTTGAGTGGCGCGCTGCACAGCAGTGCTTGCAGGATCATGCGATCAATGCGCCGTGGCGGGGCTGCCAGCCACTGGCCCAGCGCGGCCTTGAGATCCTTGTCGGAGCAGCTCGCTTCTCCGCGCACGCTGCAGGCGGCGATAACCGGTTTCATGCTTGGGCTCCCGTGCAGCGCTGCAGTATCAGGCTGGCATTGTTACCACCGAAACCGAAGAAGTTGGCCAGCAGCAGGCTGTCCGCTGTCACGCAGGTTGGCTCTGCGCTGAGCGGCAGCAGGGCTTCGGCTGCATAGTCCAGGCCTGGCAGGTTGGCGAGGTTCCCCATCATCAGCAGGGTCTCGCTGAGGCCGCAGGCGCCCAGGGTATGGCCGAGCCAGGGTTTGAGCACGCACAACGGTGGCAACGCGTCGCCGAACAGCAGGCGTACGCCATTGTTCTCGGCACGGTCGTTGGCACCAGTGGCGGTACCATGCAGCTTTACCAAACCGATCTGTCCGGCATCGACGCTGGCGCTGCGCAGGGCCTCGCGCATCACCCAGTCGATATGGCTGCCGTCTTCGCGGGTGGTGGTCAGGTTGCTGGTATCGCAGGCGCTGAAGCCACCAAGCAGCTTGGCCAGTGGCGCCTCGCCGGGCTCCCTGGCCAGCAGCGTGGCGGCATAGGCCTCACCGAGAATCAGGCCGTCGCGCTCCGGGTGAAAGGGCCGGTAGGCGCCGCTCGGGCTGGTCAGGTCAAGGGCGCCGAAGCCTTGCTGGGCAATGGCGCTGGGTGTTTCGAAGGCCAGTACCAGCACGCGTTCGTAGAGGCCGGCGGCGAGTATCCGTGCGCCATACAGCAGGCCGTTGGCGGCGCTGGTGCAGGCGGTATTGAGGGTGAACGCGTCAGCGAAACCCCAGCGTTGGCGCAGGTCTCCGGCCAGCAGGTCGAGTGAGGTCGAATGTTCTGGGCGAAAGCCGCCTTCTGCGGCGATCAGTTGTTCGAGGTCGTCGATATCCAGGCTGGTGCTGGCGATGATCAACAGGCAGTCATCCAGCGTACCTGGCTGTTCGCCCAGGGTCTCGCCGAGCAGTCGGTCACAGCGCTGCTGGCGGCTTTCACCGCTGCGGCTTACGGCCAGGTAGGGGCGCGGTTGCTGCAGTTCATGCAGCTGGAACGAGCTCGGCACAGGCAGTTGGCCGGCTTGCAGGGCTGCGCTGGCGGCGTGCAGGTCGGTGCCAAGGGCACTGTGCAGGGCGCCGCGCTGGAGATAGATGGGCGTCACTTTTTCTGCCTGATGAAGGCCGCGATGCTGGCGATGCTGTTGAGAATACGCCGCCCATCCTTGGCCCCTTCGATGCGCACGCCATAGTGCTGCTGCAGTGCCAGGGAGACCTGCAGGGCATCGAGGCTGTCCATGGCGATACGACTTTGCTGACCGAATAACGGCTCGTCATCGGCGATGCTCTGCCAGTCGATGTCGTCTTCCTTGTCGCATTCACGGATCAGCAATTGCTTGAGTTCTTGTTCTAGTAATGTGTCGTCCATTGCGTTTGCTGCACTCGTCTGCGGAACAGGTAAAGCCCGCCGCCGCCCAGCACCAGGGCGAACAGCAGAAGGCGGGCACAGTCAGGGGCGATGTCGGCAAGCGTTCCCTGACCCACCAGCAGGGTCAGGAAGGCGTCCAGCGCCCAACTCATCGGCGAGATTTCCGCCAGTTGGCTCATGGCCTCGGGCATCACGCTCTTGGGCACCATGATGCCGCCGATGGCGGCGAGGATGATATTGAGACCGCCGCCGAGCAGCAACGCCTGCTCGCCGCTACGTGCCAACGAGGCCAGCAGCAGGCCCAGGCTGCAGGCGGCCAGGCTCAGGCTCAGTGCCAGCAGTGCGTAGGCCAGTGGCGAGCCCGGCAGGCTCAGGCCGCTCAAGCCGAGCAGTGGTAGCAGGTATACGCCGATGGCCAGCAACAGGGCGAACTGCAGCAGGTTGATCGCCAGATAAGGCAGCAGTTTGCTCAGCACCAGGATGCTGGGGCTCAGGCCCAACGCACGAAAGCGCAGCAGGGCGCCGCTCTGCTGTTCACGCTGGAAGCCGCCAGCCATCGGCAGGGCGACGAAGAACATGCCGAAGATCAGCCAGGCCGGCACGCTCAATTGGCTGGCGTTGGCCTTGCCGCTGAGTTCGCCGCTGGCCAGCATCTGTTGTTCGCTGATCTCGCTCTGGGTGCGCTGGCTGATCAGTTGCCAGCGTTGTTCGGTGCTCATGCCTGCGTCCAGCGCGTCGCTGTCTTCCAGGTAGGCCAGCAGGCGAGTCTGCGCCAGGGCGATGTTCAGCGCTGCGCGCAGGCGTTGGCGCGTCTGCCCATCGATGCGCGGGGGAAAGCTCAGCGTGGGGCCGATGTGAGGCGTTTCCAGCAAGGTCTCGGAAAAGTTCCTGGCCAGGCTGATGCGGGGCAAGGGTTCTTCGCTGCTGGCGAGCAGGTGGCTGCCCGGTAACTGTTCCTGCAGCGCGTGCTGGAAGAACGCGCTGGCTTCGCTGTCTTGCTCGATCTCCAGCACCAGGCTCAAGGGCGGCGGCTGGTCACGCAGGTAGTTGGACAGCGCGGCGGCCATCAGCACGAGAAACAGGATCGGCATGATGAACAGCACGGCCAGTGCATGCGGGTCGCGCAGCAGCAGCAGGCATTCCTTGCGTACCAGCGCCAGCAATGGGCTCACAGGCGGCCTCCGTTGAGGCTCAGGTAGAGCTGCTCCAGCGATGGCCGGCCGAAGCGCAGCAGGCTCGGTGGGGTCGGCTGCGCGGCGAGGAACTGGGTGATCACCAGCAATTGCTGGCTGTCCATATTGCCGATGCGCAGACCATCCGGCAGCGCCTCGGCGCTCAGTTGCAGCTGGTCGAGCAGTTGCTGAAAGCCAGCGGGAACCTGTTCCGGCCATTCCAGCAACAGGCCGTGGCCACCATCGAGCAGTTGCTGTTTGTCGACATCGAGGCGCACCTTGCCTTCATGCAGCAGCAGGATGCGCCCAGCCACACGCTCGACCTCGTCCAGATAGTGGCTGGTGTAGATCACCCCATGCCCTTCGGCGGCGAGCCGCTCGACGGCATCGAGCAGCATTTGCCGGCTGGCGGCATCGACGCCGACAGTGGCTTCATCGAACAGGTACAGGCGTGCGGGCTGGAGCAGGCCGATGGCGAAGTTCAGGCGGCGCTGCTCGCCACCGGACAGGCGTGCGGCGCGGCGTTGCAGCTTGTCTTCGAGAGCGCTGCTGGCGATGCACAACTCCAGACGCTGGCGGCGCTGAGCACCGTGCAGACGGTAGAGATCGGCGAACAGTGCGAGGTTCTCGGCCACCGTGAGTTCGGCGTAGAAGGCCAATTGCTGGGGCACCAGGCCCAGGCTGCGCGGCCCGTGCCAGCGGATCTCACCCTGTTGCAGGGCCAGCGTATCGCTGAGCAGGGCCAGCAGCGTGGTCTTGCCGGCGCCGTTACTGCCGAGCAGGCCCAGGCACTGGCCTTCCTGCAGTTGCAGGTCGATGCCGTGCAGGGCGAAGGTGTCTGCGCCCGGGTAGCGGAAGCTGAGGTCACGTAGCTCAAGCACGGACGAGTACCAGCAGCAGTTTGCCATCCAGCAGCGCCTTCGCACCGGCATGGATGGCGAAGGCATAGAGTGCGCCGGCCGGGCTCAACGCCTCCTGTTGGGCGCTGACCAGCAGCGGCTCCGAACTGCGTGTGACCGGGTGCAGATTGAGCTGGGAAAGTTTGCCGACCAGGGCCATTTCAATGGCATCCGCTCCGCCGTATAGGGCACCATGTGCGGCGCAAAGCTGGGCCGCGGCTTCGAACAGCAGGCAAGGCGAGGCATTTTCGCCAAGCTTGTCGAGGTGATGCCAGGCGCTGAGACCGCGGATAGTGAGGGTGTCGTGATCGACCAATGCCTCCAGCCAGAGAGCATCGCCCTGGTGCGGCAGCAGTGTGTGCAGTTGGGTGCGATCCATGGCGGGCGGTCGGTACGTACGGGCGACGCAGTGTAACAGAGGCAGGGATAGAGGGAGGATGCAGTGACGATCTGGCAGTGGGTGGCTTTTGTGATGCTCAGCGCAGTGCTGGTGGGAATTTCCTGGCGCACCTTGGGCAATCCGCGCAGTCACGGTTTCTATCGTTTCTTCGCCTGGGAAGCGATGGCGCTGATGCTGGTGCTCAATGCGCCGTCCTGGTTTGGCGACCGCGGCGAGTTGAATCAGCGCATATCCTGGGTACTGCTGAGTCTTTCTCTGTTGGTGCTGTTCGCTGGCGTGTACCAGATGCGCCGTTTCGGACAGGCCGGTACGCAACGTCAGGATGATGAGCTATTCGCCTTCGAACGCACGTCGCAGCTGGTGACGGGCGGTATCTTCCGCTACATCCGTCACCCCATGTACTGCTCATTGCTGTTGCTGGCCTGGGGTATCGCCTTCAAACGCATCGATGTGCTGATCGTGTTGCTGGCGGTGCTGTCCAGCGTGCTGCTGTGGTGTTCGGCGCGCTGCGAAGAGCGCGAATGTATGGCCTATTTCGGCGATGCCTATCGCCAGTACATGGGTCGTAGCTGGATGTTCCTGCCACTCGTGCTCTGAGTGCCTCGTTCAGAAGCCCTATTGCGCGCTCTGGTGCTCCAGCAGAAGCTGTCGATAGGCACGTTGATAGTCCTCATAGCCGAGATTCTGCTGCTGCAGATCACGCACGCGTTCATCCAGGCTCTTGCGTGGCTCGGCTGTCGAGTGGGCCTGTGCGGCAGGTTGGGCCGTGCTGCTCAACTGCGCGCTGGCCAGCAACTCGTCGATGACCGGGTCGATCTTGCTCTTGGTGCCTTGCCATTTCATCAGCGACAGGCCGCCCTTGCCGCGCAGATGATAGTTGGCCTTGGCCAGTGTCTGACGCCGAGGACCGAGGATGGTGATTTCGGCGGTGGACAGATACGGCGCCATGTCCCAGGAGCGGCGAGCGGTGTAAGTCACCACGTAAGGGCAATCGGCCCTGGGAATCTTCGAGTGGATTTGCGTCTGGATGCCATGTCGGGCAAAGCCTTCCTGCAGCACGGGCACGAAGTCGCTGACCTGAACTTTTGGGTTCTCTTGGATGCACATTTGATCGGCCGCCGTTTTTAGTGGCGTGACCCGGGTAGCGGTGCAGCCACCGAGTAGTGTTGCCGCCACGAGTAGGGGCAGGGCAATGCGCAGTTTCGACATGGTAGAGGGCTTCCTTGCGTGAAAAGGCCACCTTTACGGTGGCCTTTGGGGGCGTGCAGGCGGTGTCACTTCACCTTGGCGTACTTGGCCTTCAGTGCGACGCCGGCCATGATCGCGCCGGCGTGGCATTCGTATTTGCTGTCGTCGCGGTATTCCTTGTTCTTGTAGTTGCTGGCCAGGTCGACCACGGCGTTGGCACCGGCGGCCTTGGCCGAGTTTTGCAGTTTGATCAGGGCCGATTGCAGTGCCCAGCTGCAAGCCGCTTCATCAGTCTTGTTGAAGGCGTTGGTCTTCTGGCTGGTGGTGACGTTGGCGTTGATGATCTGGGCGCCAGCCGGAGTCTTGTTCAGGAAGAACTTCACCGAACCGTCGAGACGACCGGCCTGGGTCGCCTCGTTGACCACCGACTGGAAGTCCAGGAAGTGAGCGGTATCGCGCGCCTGGCTAAGGCCGGGCAGCAGGGCAACGGAGAGAAGTGCGGCAGTGGTCCAGATTTTTGCTTTCATGGTTATCTCCTTGAATATCACTGTATGGAAAAGCTCGTTCAACGTCTGCTGCGCGTAGGCCTGTAGCAATCACCTACAGCTCATTACCAACCAGGCACCCTGTCAGAAGGACGCCCTGTTCAGTTCCTGCTGGATGCTGCGATCCAGATTGTGAATCCACTTGTTGTAGTTGCGGTGGATCTTGCCGTTCTTGTAACCGAGGTTCTGGCTGTCGCGATAGCGGATCGAATAGCTCGACGCGCTATAGGGAATGGTGATCTCGGCCTGGTGATTGCGGCGCTGGATGAGCGCCATGATGTTGCCTCGGTCGGCACGCTCGACGGTCCATTGGCGGCTTTGCAGCGCGGCGAGAATAGCGCGGCGCATATCATCCTCACTCCTGACCGTCGAAGTGGGTGTGCGGTTCTCGATGTTCATCACCGGTTTCGACGTACAGGCTGCAACGCCCAGCAGCAGGGTTGCGATCAGAGCAAATCGAGTGAAACGAGACATCATCCGTGTTCCTTGTCTGTTGAAAATCAATGCCAGCGCTTGAAGATCAGCGAGGTATTCACGCCACCGAAGGCGAAGTTGTTGTTCATCACGTACTCGTGGCTCATCTGGCGGAACTCGCCGCGCAGATAATCCAGCTCACCGCAGGCCGGGTCGATCTCGTCCAGGTTCAGGGTGTAGACGTAACTGTCCGAGTTCATCATCTCGATGCTGAACCAGGATTCCAGCGCGCCGCAGGCGCCCAGGGTGTGGCCGAGGTAGCTCTTCTGCGAGCTGATCGGCATCTGCGCGCCGAACAGGCTGCTGGTGGCCAGGGTTTCGGCGACGTCGCCCTGCTCGGTGGCAGTGCCATGGCCGTTGACGTAACCGATGGCGGAAGGTTTCAGGCCGGCGTCATCGAGCGCCAGTTGCATGGCGCCGCGCATGGTTTCCTGCACCGGCTTGGTGGCGTGCTGGCCGTCGGAGTTGCATCCGAAGCCGACGATCTCGGCATGGATAGTGGCTCCACGGGCGAGCGCGTGCTCCAGCTCTTCGAGCACCAGGATGCCGGCGCCTTCGCCGATCACCAGGCCGTCACGGCCGCTGTCGTAGGGGCGCGGGCTGGTGTGCGGGGCGTCGTTCTTCAGGCTGGTGGCGTAGAGTGCATCGAAGACCATGGCTTCGGTGGGGCACAGTTCTTCGGCGCCGCCAGCGAGCATCATCTTCAGACGGCCGAACTTGATCGCCTCGTAGGCATAGCCGATGCCTTGGCTGCCGCTGGTGCAGGCGCTGGACGTTGGGATCAGGCGGCCCTTGAGGCCGAAGAAGATGCTGATATTGGCCGCCGTGGTGTGCGGCATCATGCGGATGTAGGAGTTGGCATTGAGGCCGTCTGCCACAGAGTTCAGCAGCATGTTGCCGAAGGCCTTGACCTCCTCGGTGCTGCCGGTTGACGAGCCACAGGCCACGCCCATGCGCCCATCGGCGATGCACGGATCGCCGAGTAAGCCGGCGTGTTCCAGCGCGCGTTCGGCGGCGTATACCGCCAGCTTGGACACCCGGCCCATGCTGCGCGTCTGCTTGCGATTCCAGTGCTTGGGCTGGACGAAATCGTCCACCGGCCCGCCCAGGCGGGTGTTCAGCTCGGTGAAACGGTCCCATTCGTCCATGCGGCGGATACCACTTTTGCCGGCTTTGAACGCGGCCGAGATGGTTGGCCAGTCGCTGCCCAGCGAGGTGATACCGGCCATACCGGTGACGACTACACGTTTCATCAGCACAGACCGCCATTCACTGCGAGAACCTGGCGGGTAATGTACGCCGCTTCGCTGGACATCAGGAAGTTCACCGCACCCGCCACTTCTTCCGGGGTGCCCATGCGCGCCGCCGGAATCATCTTGAGAATCTCCTCCACGGGCACCAGTTCGTCGAGGATATCGGTATCGATCAGGCCCGGGGCCACGCAGTTGACAGTGATCTTGCGTTTGGCCAGTTCGATCGCCAGGGCCTTGGCGGCGCCTATCACGCCAGCCTTGGAGGCGCTGTAGTTGACCTGGCCGCGGTTGCCGACCAACCCGGATACCGAGGTGATGCAGACGATGCGGCCTGGCGCACGGCGGCGGATCATCGGCATGGTCAATGGGTGCAGCACGTTATAGAAACCGTCCAGGTTGGTGCGCAGCACCTGATCCCAGTCTTCTTCGGACAGCGCCGGGAAAGCGCCGTCGCGGGTCAGGCCGGCATTGCACACTACACCGTAGTAGGCGCCATGGGCTTCGACGTCGGCCTCCAGCGCTGCGCGGCAGGCGGCGCGGTCGGATACGTCGAATTGCAGGATGCGCGCCTGGCGCCCGAGCTCCATGATCTGCGCCTGCACGGCTTCGGCCTCATCGCGGCGCGAGCGGCAGTGCAGGACGATGTCATGGCCCGAGCGCGCCAGGCGTAGGGCGATGGCGCGGCCGATGCCGCGGCTGGAGCCGGTGACTAGAACGGTGTTGGCGGAAGTAGTTTCAGTCATGGGATTGTTCTTGCGGTTCTTGTGGCTCTTGTAAATAAACCGCCGGTTGCGGCGGGCGGAACACGTTGAGGCGGGCCTCGGCCTGGATGTCCGGGCCAGTCAGATGGCATTCGAACACGCCCATGCCGTTGTCGTCCTGCAGTGAGCACAGGGCGCGGATGTGCAGTTCGCTGCCAGCCGGGAAACGCTCGACATTGCAGGCGTACTTGCGTGTACCGAGCAGGAAGCCCAGCTCCACCGGCAAGCCGGCGCGCTTGGCCTGGATGCCGGCGAAGGCGGCGATGGCCTGGGCCATCAGCTCGATGCCGGTCCAGGCAGGCAGATTGCCGTGGGCATCGCTGAGCAGGCCATCCGGACGTACGACGAGGCGCACCTCGATCGCTTCGCTATCGCAGCTCAGTACTTCATCGAGCAGCACCATGTTGCCGGCATGGGGCACCAGTTCGGCGACGGGCCACAGGCTCATGACGCATCTCCCAGAATCAGTGCGACGTTATTGCCGCCAAAGGCGAAGGAGTTGCTCATCAGGTTACGGCCCCTGTCACGGGCGAAGCGGGCGCCAGGCTGGACGAGTTCCAGCGGCGCCACTTCGGGGTCGCGCTGGCCGTCCCAGAGGTGCGGCGGCAGCAGGCCATCGCGGTTGTATTCGCTCAGGGTCAGCCAGCAGAAGGCCGCTTCCAGCGCACCAGCGGCGCCCAGGGTATGGCCGGTCATGGGTTTGCTCGAGGAGCAAGGCAGGCCGTTGGGGAACAGCGCATGCACGGCCTTGCTCTCCATCACGTCGTTATGCCGAGTGGCGGTGCCGTGCAGGTTGAGATAGTCGATGTCGCTGGTCGCGATGCCGGCATTGGCCAGCGCCTTCTCCATGGCGGCACGGGCACCGAGGCCTTCGGGGTGCGGCGCGGAGATATGGTGGGCGTCGGAGGTGGCGCCGCCACCGAAGAAGGCGATGGGGCCATGCTCACGGGTCATCAGGAACAGGGCCGCGGCTTCGCCGATGTTGATGCCGTGGCGGTTCACCGAGAACGGATTGCAGGGCTCGGCGGAAACCGCCTCCAGCGATGAGAAGCCATTTAGGGTCAGGCGGCACAGGCTGTCCACGCCGCCGCAGATCACCGCGTCGCACAGGCCCATGCGCAGCAGGCGATGGGCGCTGAGCAGGGCGCGGGCGCTGGAGGTGCAGGCGGTGGACTGGCAGTAGACCGGGCCAGTCAGTTTCAGCCAGTCCGCCAGGAAGTTCGCTGGCGCGGCCATCTCCTGCTGGATGTAGTCGTACTCGGCTGGCAGCTCGCCATCGTCGAGCTGGCGCCCGATATGCTCGCCCGCTTCGCGAATGCCCGAGGTGCTCGTACCCAGCACCAGGCCGACGCGGTGAGCACCATGGCGGGCGATGGCCGCGCGCAGTTCGGGCTCGATCTGCAGCGCAGCGGCCAGCAGCAGTTGGTTGTTGCGACTGTGCGAGCTCTCGAAGCCAGGCGGCATGGCTGGCAGATCGGCATGCACGGCGCCGACCGTCAGACTGCGCTCGCTGACCCAGCCGTGTTCGGCACGCATGCCCGAGGTGTCGCCGGCGAACAGCGCATCGGCGACGGCCTGCTTGCCTTCGCCCAGGGCGCAGATTACGCCGAGTGCATTGAGGTAGCCGGGGGTAGGGGCACGGGACATCAATCGCTTTCTTCCAGGTTCAGTGCATGTATCCGGTAGTTCAGGCCGGTCTTGCCAAGGGTGAAATTCAGTGGGCCGTGGTAGTCGACGGTCCAGTCCGGCGCAAGGCGGCGTTGGTCATCGCGCACCTGTTGCCAGCTGCCGGCCGGGTAGGCCTGCAGCGCGTCGCCTCGGGTCAGGGCGAACAGCAGCGCGGCGAACAACTCGCGGGCCTCGGCGTTGGGTGGCAACAGGCCGTCGTTGCGCCATTGTCCGGCATCCAGCAGCTGACGCGCCTGTGGGATGCCGAGCGGGTCCATCAATGACCAGCGCAGGGCCGAGCCTTCACGCTGGATCACCAGCAGCCAGTCCTGTCGCACCTGTGCCTGCTCACGCTGGATCTGCAGGCTGAGCGGTAAGGGCACGACCAGTGCCGGTGGCGTCTGCGGCACGGGGGTATGTGCGGCGCAGGCGCCCAGCAACAGACTGGCGACGAGCAGGAGTATGCGTGGCATCACGGTTTGCGCGCCACTACGTTGAGCAGCGTTTCGTCGCGTTGGCCGACCGGCTTGGGCCGCATCAGCCCCCAGCGCTCCAGCAGGCCGAAATCCTTGGAGCGACTCCACCACAGATAGGGGTAGGAAACACTGCTCTCTTCGAACTGGAAACCCTGCGCGCTGAGCATTTGCAGGTACTGCTCGGCGCTACGTTGAACGTGCATCGGGTGACGGAACAGCCAGCGGATCACCCAGGTATCGATGTAGAACTTGGTCGATTCGGCCAATAGTAACCGGCCACCCGGTTTCAGCACGCGCCAGAACTCGGCGAGGGCTTTCTCCTGTTCCACCAGGTGATGCAGCGTCTGGTGGCAGAACAGCAAGTCGACGCTGGCGTCGGGCAGGTCGATGGCCGCGCAGTCACTGGCGATCAGTTCGACCTCCAGGCCCAGGCGCTCGGCCTCGCGGCGCGAGCATTCGAGGCTGTGCGGATCGGCGTCGAGGCCGATCATCCGCGCCGGTGCGAAGGCGGCGTTAAGCAGGCCGAAGGAGCGGCCCTGACCGCAGCCGGCATCGAGTAACACGGGCGCTTGCGGCAGCGGGCTGCCGCACAGGCGTACCAGGTCGTTGATCGCGACCCGCAACACATGGTGCTGCCAGACATGGCTCTGCAGGAACCAGAAGCCGAAGCGGGTTTCTTCGACGTAGGTGGGCGAGACGGGGCGCAGGGTGCTCATCGACGATCCTTGTCAGGCTTGGGAACAGAGCTCTGCGAGAACTCGCAGGCGGCGGCGTGGTTCGGACACGTAGGGATTCTTACCGTCCCAGGCGTAGCCGGCAAGGATCGAGCTGATCATGCGGCGAATTTCCGGGGAGGCTTTTTCGTAGTAGATCACGTCCTGGAAGGAACCCTCGTACCAGCCTTCGACGTAGACACGGAAGGTATCCACGCCGCGTTTGAGCGGGATGGCGAACTCGGTTTCCCAGTCCACCGTCTCGCCCTCGAGCTGACGATGCAACAGCCCGGCGGCCATGCTCGCCGAACGCATGGCGATGGTCACGCCGGAGCTGAATACCGGATCGAGGAACTCGGCGGCGTTGCCCAGCAAGGCGAAGCCTGGGCCGTGCAGGCTCTTGACGTTGGCCGAGTAACCGTTGATCTCGCGCGCCGGGGTATCCCACACGGCATTGCCGAGCACCTTGCTCAACGATGGGGTCTCGGCAACGAACTGCCTGAGACAGGCATCGAGATCTTTCGGAGAATTCTCGTAGTGCTCGGCTGCGGCGACCACGCCCAGCGAGCAACGGCCGTTGCTGAATGGGATGGTCCAGAACCACACGTCGCGCAGCGTCGGGTGAGTGGTGATGAGGATCATCTCGCGGTTGAAGCCCGAGGCCGGGTCGATGCGATCCTCGATATGGGTGAACACCGCACGGCGGACTGGGAAAGCCGACGGCGTGTCGAGATCGAGTAGACGCGGCAGCACGCGGCCATAACCGCTACCGTCGAGGACGAAGGCGCACTCGACCTGGTATTCATGACCGTCGGCCAGGCGACGTACCGACAGGCGCGGGCAGTCGCCGCTGAAGTCGGCGGCGAAGATTTCTTCCTCGTAGCGAATCTCCACGCCCTGGCGCTCGGCCTCGTCGGCCAGCAACTTGTCGAAGTCGGCGCGGATGACCTGATAGGTCGAACCCTTGCCCTCGGTGAATTTGTCGCGGAAGTCGAAGCTGGTGTAACGGTCGCCCCAGGCGAAGGCTGCACCGTGCTTGGTCTGGAACCCAGCGGCTTGCACGGCCTCGAGCATGCCGGCTTCTTCGACGAAGTCCAGGCAGTGCGACAGTAGGCTTTCGCCGATGGAAAAGCGCGGGAAGCGCTGGCGCTCCAGCACCAGTACGTCATGACCCTTGCGTTTGAGGATGGCGGCTGCGATGGCGCCGGACGGGCCGGCACCGATGACGACGATCTGGCGTTGTTCGAGTTCAGGAGATTTCATAGCGGGCTTTCGCTTCATGATTGGCCGCATGCCGGCCCAGCAGGGCAGGCAGCAGAGTAGAGAACAGACTCATCAGCAGCAGGCCGAAGTACACCGTTGAATCAATCAGCTGGAGCTGCAGGAGCAGGTTGAGGAACACGATTTCGGTCAGGCCACGGATGTTCAGCAGCAGGCTTTCGCGCCACTTGATCCGTGCCGACGCGGCCGGATCTGCCCAGTGCAGACCCAACCAGCTACCAAGCACCTTGCTGATGACCGGCAGCGCCAGCAGGGTAACCAGTAGCAACCAGGACAGGTGTTGATCCAGGCCATGGAAATCAACGCGCAGCACGCCATAGGTGAGGATCAGCGGGACTGCGAGCCCATTCATCGCCCGTTTCCAGTGACGCTCCGCGAGTGGCAGGACGAAGGGCTGGCGCAGGTAACCCAGACACAGCATGTAGCCGATGCCGAACACCAGCGCATTCAGTTCAAGCTGCTGCAACGCCAGCATCAAGGCGAAGAATGGCAGGCTGTAGAACGACGGATGACGCAGCCTGGCGGCACGCAGCAACAGGGGCAGCAATGCCGCCAACAAGGGCCACAGCAGCGTTGCCGGCTGGCTGCTGCCCTGGGCCAGGCCGAACAGACTCCAGCACATGAAATCCATCAGGATCGCCGCATGCAGCAGACGTTTACTGTCGGCAGGCGGGTAGCCGATGCTCTGCAGAAACAGGTAGAGCACGGGAATGGCGGTGATGGAGAACAGCAGGCCGATGCCGACGGCACTCAGCCAGCCGCGCTCGCCGGGCAGCAACCAGAGCGAACAGGCCAGGCCTGCGAGCATCGGCACGAGGAAACTGGGCAGGGCGATCTTCACGCACGCCGGGCTGAGGTCGAGATCGATCACGTCGCTGAGGATGTAGCCGAGTAGCAGCGCGAAGCACAGACCGTAGGCAAGCTCCAGCCAGTCGGGCGCCAGCAGGTCGCTGGCGCTCAATTGCCAGTGCGGCTCGGCCCACAGCAACAGCAGCGCCGGGATGGCCAGCGCTGCCACCAGCAATTGGCCGACGATGGGAATCAGGCGGCGCCCACCGACGACCGCGACCAGCGCATAGATGGCCAGGGCCAGCAACCAGAACAGGACGACCGTCATGGCTGCTTATCCTCTGCTTGCGCGTCACCTGCCCAGGGGGCGAGGAGGAAGCTGAAGGCCAGGCCGATGCTGATGGCCAGGCCGAAGTTGCTCACCGCAGGCGTACTGGAAACGGCCAGCAGGCCGAACGACAACCAGGTGGTCAGTGCCGACAGCAGCGTGCCGAGCAGGCTGGTGGCCGCGCCGCCGACCCGTTCGCGAATCAGAATGGCGTAGTCCACGCCGATGGCGGTGACCAGTAGCAGGCCGAACAGGCTGAACAGGGTCAGCGGCTGGCCAAGCCAGCCCAGGCTGGCCAGGCTGGCCAATGCGGCCAGCAGCGAGACCGCCAGTACGCGAGCGGCACCGCGTGCGCCAAAGAAGATCCAGAGCACAGCGAAGATCAGCAGGCAGGAGGCCAGCTTGAGTTCGGCGGCGCTGACTTGCGTGGCGGCGAACAGGCGATTGAGCTCGCCGAGGCGGTCGACCAGTTTTACCCCGTCCAGTCCCTCGACCTGGGCGGCAAGCAGATCGCTGTCGGTCAAGCCTTGCAGGCTGATCAAGCCGGCGACCTGGCCGTCATCGGCGTTGCCCAGCCAGAGTGGCCGCCAGGGCTCACTGAGTGGCGCGGATAGCACCTGCTCGATGGTCAGCGTCGGCAGTGCTTGCAGCTGTTGCGCTTCCTGCTCGATGGCCTCGGCGGGGATGCCCAGTTCGTTGAGTGCAGCGCTATGGCTCGGGAGCTGTGCCACGGCTTGGCGCAGTGCCTCCTGCTGGGTGGCTGGCGCCATCAGCTGGCTCAGGGCCAGATAGCTCTTCAACTGGCCTTGTTCCACCAGCTTGTCCAGGCGTTGGCTCAACGACTGCTGGCGTTGCAGCAATTGTTCCTCGTCGTCGCCGTGCACCAGAAAGAACTGACTGGTCGGTTGCATGCCGACGATCTGGCTGATGGCTTTCGATTGCTCCAGCAATTGCGGCGGTACGCTGGCCCACTGGCGCAGGTCGTCCTTGTGCGAGAGCTGCAACAGGCCACCAGCGCAAAACAGGGCGAAGATCAACAGCAGCCAGGGTGTGGGCAGTTTACGCAGCAAGGTTTCGCGCCGGTCGAGCAGGCGCTGCGCCAGGGCATGCGGCGGCTGCCAGGGACGTATCTCGGCCTTGCCGAGCAGGGTTGGCAACAGGAACAGCGTGCTCAGGTAAGCGCCGAGCAGGCCGGCGGCGGAGAAGATCGCCACTTGTTTCAGCGCCGGGAACGGGGTGAAGGCCAGGGCCAGATAACCGATGACATTGGTCAGCAGACCGAGGCTCAGGCCAAGAAACGTGGCGCGCAGGGCACGCCAGCTATCCCAGGGTTGCAGCGTCCAGCTTTTCGACAGCAGGTGCAGGGGGTAGTCGATGGCCACGCCGATCAGGCTGGCACCCAGCACCAGGGTCATCACGTGGATATGGCCGAACACCGCGACGCAGGCCGTGAGCCCGGCGAGCACGCCAATGGCCGCGGGGATGAAGGCGAGCAGTACGCGCACCCGGCGAAACACCAGCAGCATCATCAGCAGGGCGCCAGCGCTGGCGATGCTGCCCATCAGGCTGATTTCGCGAGTGGCTTCGCGCTGGCCATGGGCGGAATACAGCAGCCCGCTGCTGGCGAGCAATTGGCCGCCGCGTGCCTGCACCTCATCGCGAGCCTGGGCGACCAGATCGTCCACGGCCAGTGCCAGGTTGCCGTCGAACGCGTCGGCGTTGGTGCGGGCGCGCAGCAGAGCCCAGGTGGTCCCCTCGCTTTCGGCGATCAGCGCGCCGCTGAGGTCGACCTGGACATTGTGGTAATGCGGAAGCCCTTTCTCCACCAGGGTGCTGAGGCCGAGCAGATCATCATTGGTGGCAACCACGCCCTGACTGCGGAAGGGGTCGAACAGATCCTGCACCCGTCGCTCGACGAAGGCGGATGGGTTGTCGATCAGCAATTGACGGTCGGCAGCCGGCAACAGCGCCAGGCGTTGATCCTGCAGTTGCTGGCGTATGCCGGACAGGTCGGCTTGCGGAACCCACTGCACCTTCTCGAACAGCGCCTGTTGCTGCCAGCGTGTGCCCAGTTCGGCGGCCAGTGCCAGGGCTTGCTCGCGCTGCGGGTGGCTGATCAGCACCAGCAGCTCGCGATTGAGCGGCTCCTGCATGCGTTGCACTGCCTGCTGCTCGAGCGCGTCCGGCGTGCCGTTGGGTACCAGTTCCAGCAGGTTGGCCGAGACGGGCGCGCCGCCGCGCCACTGCCAGGCAGCGACGGCAACGAGCAGGACCAGGGCGAGCGGAAAGAGCCGTGAACCCCAGTATTCAACTCTGGAAGTCATGTCGCTCCGCGTCGCTCAGGGACTGATCGGCCTGATTGTCCTCAAGGCGCAGCACGGTGCTGTCGCCCTGGGTTTCCTGCAGCTCGATACGCTGCACCAGCTCACCGCCGGTGATGACGATGGCCTTGAATACCTGCTTGAGCAGAACGCTGCGGGGCGTCAGATCGAGCTGCCAGGCCTCGGCGCTACCGCTCAGGCTTAGTTCGAAATCCTGACGCAGACCGCTGCTGTCGCCCTTGAGCACGGCGAGAAACAGGCGGTTCTGCTGCGCGGTGGCGCTTTGCTGGGCGACGAACTGCCAACCCTGTTCGCTGCGCCGGGCAATGCCTTGCGCGTCGATACGGTAGTCCTGCTGCAATGGGCGTTCGAGCAGCCAGAGCAGGCCATGATCCTTGGCCAGGACGAAGGTGCCGCGGCTGGTCAACGGTTTCGGCAGGGCGCGCAGGTGTTTTTCCTGGATGAAACTGCCGCGCACTACCTCGGGCTCGCCGAGTTGCTCGCTGAGCTGGTCGAGGTCGAAGGCCAGCGCCAATTGGGCAATGCTCGCCAGCAGTAGCCCGGATGCAATCCGGGAGATACATCTGGCGACGCGGCTTTTCCTGGATTTCATCCAGGCGGCGCCTGTAGGAGCGAGCTCTGCTCGCGAAGCTTTCGGGGTTGCCCAGGTTCGCGAGCAGAGCTCGCTCCTACGAAAACGTCGCCAGGTCACGGGGGTCATGCCAGCGCCTTCTGTACGGCATCGATGAAGACCAGGGGCGAGGCGAACTGCATTTCTCGCGTGGCGATCTCCACGGCAACCTGCACGGTGCTGCCGCGGGTCATGCGTTCGCCGGTCTCAGCATCGCTGATCAGGTAGTTGATCTTCAGGCGGCTTTCCCATTCCACCAGGTCGGCGCGCACGATGATGCGCTGGCCGAACTGGGCGCCGCGCACATAGCGTACCTGCAGGTCGATCACCGGCCAGGCGTAGCCGGAGTCGCGCATCTGCCGGTAGTTGTGGTCGAGCTTGTCGAGCAGGGCGCAGCGCGCCTGCTCGAAGTATTTGACGTAATGGCCGTGCCAGACGATTTCCATCATGTCGACATCATAGAACTGCACCTGCAGTTCGATTTCCGCCTGCAATACGCCCTTGCTACGCATACAGCCTCCAGTGCTGAGTGCGGATACGCTCCAGGCACAGGCGCAGTTCGCCTTCCAGGGCGCGGTCTTCGATCACTGGCGGGAAGTCTCTGGCCAACTGTTCGCGCATGGCGGCCAGTGGCGCGGGGATATCCTGCTTGCCAGCCCGCTCGCGCAGCCACACGCCCTGGTTGGCGGCCAGCAGCGTGGCAGCGGCGACCTGTTCGGTCAGCTCCAGGCTGCGCAGGGCATCGCGTGCGGCGATGGTGCCCATACTCACCTTGTCCTGGTTGTGGCACTCGGTGGAGCGCGAGAACACGCTGGCCGGCATGGTGTTCTTCAGTGCTTCGGCAGTCCAGGCGCTGGCGCCGATCTGCACGGCCTTGAAGCCGTGGTTGATCATCGCCGTCTCGACTGGCGCGCCGGACAGGTTGCTCGGCAGACCGTGGTTGTAGCGAGTGTCGACCAGCAGGGCGAGCTGGCGGTCTAGCAGGTCGGCGACGTTGCCGACCAGGTTCTTCAGGCTGTCCATGGCGAAGGCGATATGCCCGCCGTAGAAGTGGCCGCCGTGCAGGGTGCGCTCGGTCTCGGCGTCGAACAACGGATTGTCGTTGGCGCTGTTGAGTTCGATCTCGATGAACTGGCGCAGCAGGCCCAGGCTATCGGCCAGCACGCCAAGCACATGTGGCGCGCAACGGATCGAATAGCGATCCTGCAGGCGATGTAGCGGCGGCAGTGGCGCTTCGACGGCCAGATCCTGGCGAATCCAGGCGGCGACCTGGGTCTGGCCCGGGTGCGGCTTGGCGGCGAACAGGCGCTCGTCGAAGTGCTCCGGATTGCCTTCCAGGGCGATCACGTTGAGCGCGGTGATGCGCGTCGCCAGCTTCAGCAGGTAGTCAGCGCGGGCGTAGGCCAGGCAGGCCAGGGCGGTCATCACGGCGGTGCCGTTCATCAGCGCCAGGGCCTCTTTAGGGCGCAGGGTCAGTGGCGTCCAGCCGAGTTCTTCATGCACCTCGGCGGCGCTGCGGCGCTCGCCTTTGTAGAGTACTTCGCGCTCACCGCTGAGGGTGGCGGCGACGTAGGACAGCGGGGTGAGGTCGCCGCTGGCACCGACCGAACCTTCTTCCGGGATCAAGGGCAGCACGTCGTGCTCGATGAACGCCTGGATACGCTCCAGCAGTTCCACGCGTACCCCGGACACGCCGTGGCATAGCGACTGCAAGCGGGCGGCGAGCACCGCGCGGGTACTGGGGGCGTCGAGCAGTTTGCCCAGGCCACAACCGTGGAAGGTGAACAGGTGCTGGGGCAGCGCCTCGACCTGATGCAGCGGCACCGCGACCACGCAGGAGTCGCCGTAGCCGGTGGTGACGCCGTAGATCACGCCTTCCTTGTCCAGCAGGGTGTCGAGGAAACGTGCGCCCTTGGCGATCTTTTCCCGGTAGGCGGCATCGTCCTGCAGCTGGGCACGGGCCTGGCGCTGCGACAGGGCTACGATGTTCTCGATGGTCAGGGCGCGCTCGCCGAAGATCACCGGCTCAGGCTGGTATGTCGTCATCTCGCTTCCAGAAAGGGTAGAAGTTGAACCATTGTTGCGGTGCGTCCAGGCAGTGTTCGCCCAGGCGCTGCGCGTAACGTTGTGCCCAGTCGTGAACCACCTGATCGCGCTCGCTGCGCTTCCAGCTCACGGCATCGGCGAAGTGTTCCAGACGCACCTGGTAGCGCCCATCGATCTTCAGGCAGTGCATCAGCCCGACCGGGCATTGCAGCAGGCCAGCCAGCAACCAGGGGCCTTGCGGAAACGCTGCCGGCAGACCGAGGAAGTCGACCACCACGCTGCGCCCGCCATGTAGCGGCACACGGTCGCCAGCGATAGCCAGCCACTCGCCGCGCTCCAGGCGCTCGGCCAGTTGCAGCATGATCGCCGGATCCAACTCGCTGACTTGAATCAGGCGTAGGTGGCTGGCGCCGGACTCGCCCAGCAGGCGGTTGAAGCGCTCGGCGTGCTTGGTGTGCACCAGCACGTTCATGCATACCTGCTCGCCGAGTTCGGCCAGGGCGCGGCAGACCTCCAGATTACCCAGGTGGGCGCCGACCAGCAGGCGTCCGCGACCACCGCTATGCAGTTGGCCGCGGATGTCGTCGGGATCGTCCAGTTGCAACTGCTGCAGTGGCAGGCGGCCGTTCCACACATCGAGCTTGTCTAGCAGGCTGTCGGCGAACGCCAGGAACTGACGCAACACAGAGCTGCGGCTTGGGCGCAGATCGGGGCGTGCGCTCCAGGCGGCCAGGTTGTTCTGATACTGATGAATGCTGGTGCGTGCACTACGGCCGAAGAGGTAGAAGTACAGGACGATCAGGTACAGCAGCGGTACCAGGGGGCGGCGGCCAAGCAGGCGCGCGGCCGCGACGGTGAAACGCATCAGCAGGAAACTGCCGCGCTCCTTCTGCCGGGCCCAGTGCTCGTTTTGTTCGGCAGCGCTCATGCGACCAGCCTGCGCCAGAGAATGCGCGGCGCGCGCAGCAGCATGCCGAAGAACAGCCGGGCATGCATGCCCGAGATCAGCAGGTTGTCGTGCCACAGGCGAAAGTGCGAGAGGCCGTCGGCCGGGTAGTGCACCCGCGTTGGCAACCAGTGCATCGGCTGTTCACGCCAGGCCATGCGCACCAGTATCTCGGTGTCGAAATCCATGCGCCGGCCGAGCTTCACCGTATCGAGCAGGGCCAGGGTGGCCGGCAGTGGGTAGATGCGAAAGCCACACATGGAGTCGCGAATCTGCAGCGACAGGCAGTTGATCCAGACCCAGACGTGGGTCAGGTAGCGGGCGTAGAGGCGTGACTTGGGCACGCTCGCATCGTACTGCGGGTAACCGCAGACCAGCGTTTGCGGATGAGCGCGAGCGGTGGTGATGAAATGATCCAGGGTGTTCAGATCGTGTTGACCATCAGCGTCTACCTGCAGGGCGTGGCTGTAGCCAAGGCGCTCGGCCTCGCGCAGACCGGCCATCACTGCGCCGCCTTTCCCCTGGTTGCTCGGTAGGCGTAGCAGGTGAATGTTCGGCTGCTGCGCCAGTTCATCCATAACCGCAGCGCAGGCCGCGTTCGAGCCGTCGTCCACCAGCAGGCATGGCAATCCAGCGCTGCGCAGTTGCCCGACCACGCCGGGCAACGGCCGCTCGTGGTTGTATACCGGGATCACCGCGCAGGGATTGAAGTCTGGCTCAGCCATGGGCCGGCTCCAGCAGAATGCGCCCTGAGGAACAGGCAGCCTCGCCATTGCGGTAGGCGAAATACAACTTGCCGCGTTCGGTGTCGAAACGCAGCGACAGCTGCAGGGTGTCGCCGGGGCGTACCAGTTGCTGGAACTTGAGCACTTCCATGCCTGCGAAGCGCGGCGGCAGATGTTCGATCAACTGGCGCGCCAGTTGCTGCGCCCAATCGACCTGCACCACGCCCGGCAGTACCGGCGTCTGTGGGAAGTGGCCGGTGAAGTGGGCAAGGTCCAGCGGCACCTGCAGTTGCAGCAGCCATTCGCCGTCACGTTCTTCGGCGCTGACAGGCTCTACCCTCGTTGGTCGTGGCGCAGCCAGCAGGTCGTCGATCTGGCTCTGCGCCAGCTTGCCCTGGCTGCTGTAGGGCAATTCCAGCAGCAGACGCCAGCGGCGCGGCAGGGCGATGGTTTCGCAGTGTTCGGCCAGGTGTCGACGCAGGGTTTCGGTCACGGTACGGCGGCCCTGGTTGCGCAGGGCATGCACGCCGTTGGCGCTCAGCGCCAGCAAGGCACCGAGGAAGGCGCGACCCTCCTGAACGACACCCAGGCGGGCATCGGCAACCCAGTCATGATTGACCAGTGCCTGCTCGATCATGGGCAGGGAGATGCGCTTCTCCTCCAGCTTGACGATGCGATCCAGTCGTCCGCGCAGGAAGAAACGACCGTCGTCACCGATCTCGGCGGCATCCGCGCTCTGTTCGATATGTCCGGCTGGCAAATATGGCGAGGCGATGCGCAGGGCTCCGGCCTCATCCAGGCTCAGTTCGACGCCGGTGAACGGTTGCCAAGGCGTGTCACCCTGGCGCCAGCCGATACCGCCGGTTTCCGAACTGCCATAGATTTCCGTCGGCCATTGGCCCAGACGGTCATGCAGGGCCTGCGCTGCTTCGGCGGGCAGGGGGCCGCCGGAGGAAAATACCTGTTTCACGCGGCTCAGCGCCGTCCAGTCGAGGTTGTCGCCCATGCGCTTGAGCAGGGCCGGGCTGGCGACCCAGACGAAATGGGGCTGACTGAGGCTGACCTGCTGCAGGTCTTCAGGGAATGGCAGGGCGCGGCTGTGCACCGGGCGACCGGCGCATAGCGGCCACAGCAGGCGGAACAGCAGGCCATAGATATGCTGGCAGGCGACGCTGCCGAGAATGGTCGCGTTGCCCAGGTTGGCACCCCAGAGCTCTTCCAGAGCGCTGACCTCGTTGGCCAGTTGCGCCAGGCTCTTGTCGATCAGCTTGGGTTCGCCGCTGGAGCCCGAGGTGCACAGCGTCAGGCAGCAGTGCTCGGCGTCGAGAGCGGCAGCGGGCAGCGCCTCGGCGTCCAGCCCTGACAAATCATCCAGCCACAGATCGACCTGGGCTGCCAAACGTTGGCGGGTCTGCACTTGGGCATCGGCGGGCAACAGCACCTGTACCCCGGCGCGCCAGGCACCAAGCAGGGCGATCGCCAGCTCGCCGGCATCTTCCAGATACAGTGCCACGCGCTTTACGCCATGCCCCTGTAGGGCAGCGGCCAGGCGCAAGGCACGCTCACGCAGTTCCGGATGATGCAGTGCGGGTTCCAGAGCGACCTGGCGCTCGTGGTGAGTCTCGAGCAACAGATCGGTGAGGGGCAGCCAGGTCATTCGTGTTTCCTTACTTGCTGGCGCACCAACCACTCGCCAGCGAACAACAGGCCGATCAGGCCGTAAGAGATTAATCCGGTGTACAGCGTCCACCAGGACAGCGGTGCCCACATCGCCAGTGCCATCAGTAGGACGGTATTGCCGAGGAAGAACAACGCCCACACCTTGGTGACGGTGCGCGTATAGCGCACGGCGACTTCCGGTAGCTCTGGCTCGCGCAGGCGCGCCATGCGTTCTACCAGCGGTGGGCCAAACTTCAGACTGAGTCCGAACAGCGCCAGCAGCATCAGGTTGAGCAGTACCGGGTACCAGCGCAGCAGTGCCGGTTCGTTGGCGACGCCGAGCAGCAGGCAGAACACCAATGCTGCCACTGCCAGCCACAGGCCGCCCGGCCGGCGCCGTGCCGTCAGAGCGCGGGCTAGCCAGAGGCCGCCCAGCAGCGCGGCGAACACGCGTGGCGACCAGTGCTCCAGGCCGTAATAGACGGCGAATGGATAGAGGATGCCGGCGATCAGCAACAGCAGGCCAAACAGGCGAGCCATGGGGTCAGTCTTGGGCCTGAGGAACGTCATTGATCAGGCGATAGACGGCCTCGACCACATCGCCCACGCTGCGCACGCTTTTGAACTCTTCCGCAGCGAGCTTGCGCCCGGTCTGGCGCTTGATATGGTCGATCAGGTCGACCGCGTCGATGCTGTCGATTTCCAGGTCTTCATACAGGCTGGCGTCCAGGTTCACACGCTCGGCATCCAGCTCGAACAGCTCCACCAGGGCGCTACGCAGGGTAACGAAGATTTCTTCACGGCTTTGCATCGCGGATAGTCCTCAAGCAACTTGCTGGGCAGAAACGAACGCAGCCAGGCTCGCGACGTTGGCGAAATGCTTGCGTGTGTCCTTGGCTTCGGCGTCGATCTTGATGCCGAAACGTTTCTGGATCGCCAGCCCCAGTTCGAGTGCGTCTACCGAGTCCAGGCCGAGCCCTTCTCCAAAAAGCGTCTGCTCTGCGCCGATGTCATCGGCGCTCATGTCCTCTAGACCGAGGGCATCGATAATCAGGTTCTTGATTTCAAGTTGCAGATTGCTCATCTGAGGCGAGCTCCTTCATAAAGTGTTGGTGCAGATGGTCGTTGAGCTTGCGCGAGGCAATCGGCAGTGGTGCCTGCTCGGTGAATTGCCGCGGATCGATATCCTCTCCGACCCGCAGGCGAAAGTGAAAACGGCGCGACGGAATGCTGTACCAGGGTTCGGCCTTGGTCAGGGTGGTCGGTGTCACGCTGATGACCACCGGGGTCACCACGCTGGCACCACGCACGGCAATCGCGGCGGCGCCACGGTGAAATTCCGGGTTGCTGCCGGGCACCGTACGGGTGCCCTCGGGGAAAATGATCAGAGTTTCGCCGCTTTGCAGGGCGCTGGCGGCCTCATCGAGCATGTCCATGCTGCCGCTGTTGCTGATGTACTGGGCGGCGCGAATCGGCCCGCGCATGCAGGGGTTTTCCCACAGGCTCTGTTTGACCACGCAGTTGGCGTCGCGGATGAAGGCGATCAGCACGACCACGTCGATCAGCGAGGGGTGATTGGCGATCACCATTTGCCCTGGACGGCCCAGGCGCTCTGCGCCCTCGACCTCATAGGTGAGTACACCGGTGCGGAACATGAACTCGACGAATAGGCGAAACGTCCGGCTGACCACGGCGCGTGCTCGGGTACGCCGACGCAGAACGTCGCCGGGCAGCAGGCTGAGCAGGGGGAATACCAGCACGCGTAGCAGCACACCACCGACGCCGAAGAGGGCGAAGCTCAGTGCTGTGGCGACAAGCCTCCATGCATAAGGCGGGCTGTAAGGGCTCAGGCCTCGTTGCGTGACCAGGTCCATTGGCGGTCTTTCCAGTAATGAGTCAGCGTTCGCTGCCCGCCATGGAAGGCGCGCAGCAGGTTCAGGGGGTGTGGCCAGGCGGCGGGTAAGCCGGATTCGGCGGGAGCGAGGCTCAAGGTCCAGGTTGTGCCCGGTTTCAGCAGCAGAGCCAGCGCGTAGGAGAAGGGTACGTCATCTATATAGGGCGTGTAGAGGTCAGGCGGTAATTCTTCTGCAATAACTAGTAACACTGCAGGAGCGCCTTCGGCCAGCAGGCCACTTGCTTCGACCATGGCCTGTTCCAGGCCGTCGCCGGCGGCGGCCATGGCGGTCATCTCGCTACGGTCTTCACGCAGGATCGACCACAGGCCGATGATGGCGTTGTGCACAGACAGGCTGAATTGGGTAGGCGACAGCGGCTCGCCCTTTGCCAGTTCGTTGAGGATTGCCAGCGTGCGTGGGGTTTCGCCATGGCGCGAGGCGAACACCAGGGGTAAAGGGCCTTGGCCTTCTGCCAGTGGCCAGGCGACATGGAACAGCATGCGCGCCAGTCGGCTTAGACGACGCCGCTGCATGGCGGGTAGAAAGCTTACGTCCGGCTGCTGCTGGTCGTCAGGCACGACCGTGGGGGCGCTGCACCAGGCCCGCCAATCATCCTCTGACTCCAGGCCGGGGGCCCAGGCGCGCAATCCTTCGATCTGGAAATTCATAGCACGAGGCTTTTCGCCACTCCGGGCATACTGGGCGGCACGACGAGTCGCCTGAAAGAGACGGCGTCAGTCAGTGCCATGGCATAGTGCCGGTACTTGTTCGGGCGGGCATTATCTAGATGCGCGCGGCACTGTGCAAATGTTGCGCAGCTTCTTCTGATGGGCGGATGATGGCGATGTGGCCTACGTCTCGTGCTTGTCATGGGCTTTGCATAGAATTCGGAACATTCCAGATCAGGGAGAGCGGCGATGCGACGTGTGGTGTTCAACCAGAAGGGGGGCGTGGGCAAGTCCAGCATCGCCTGTAATCTCGCGGCGGTCAGTGCGGCGCAGGGCTACCGTACGCTGCTGATCGACCTGGATGCCCAGGCCAATTCGACCCATTACCTCACCGGGCTGACCGGCGAGGAGATTCCCATGGGTATTGCCGACTTCTTCAAGCAGACCCTGGCTTCCGGGCCTTTTGCGAAGAAGGGCAAGGTGGATATCTACGAGACGCCGTTCGACAACCTGCATGTGGTCACCGCCACGGCAGAGCTGGCCGAGCTGCAGCCCAAGCTCGAGCAGAAACACAAGATCAACAAGCTGCGCAAACTGCTCGACGAGTTGGCCGAAGATTACGACCACATCTACCTGGATACCCCGCCGGCACTGAATTTCTATACGGTTTCAGCCTTGATCGCCGCAGACCGCGTGTTGATTCCCTTCGACTGCGACAGCTTCTCGCGCAACGCGCTGTACGGCCTGCTGGCCGAGATCGAGGAGTTGAAGGAGGACCATAACGATGCTCTGGAGGTGGAAGGTATCGTGGTCAACCAGTTCCAGCCACGCGCGACCTTGCCGCAGCAGTTGCTGGACGAGCTGATCGCCGAAGGACTGCCGGTGTTGCCGGTAAACCTGATGAGCTCGGTGAAGATGCGCGAGTCGCACCAGGTGTGCACGCCGCTGATCCATCTGGATGCACGGCACAAGCTGACCCAGCAGTTCGTCGAACTGCACGATCTGCTCAATCAGGCTTGAAGGTTTGTCAGCGATAAATCAAGGCGCCCGTGGGCGCCTTGTTCGTTAACGCACCACGAACACGTCGCAGGGCGCCTTGTGCAGGAAGTGCTGCGCCAGGCTGCCCAATAGCGCCTGAGAGAAGGCGCTACGGCCGTGGCTGCCGAGTACCAGCAGTTCTGCTCGACGCGTCTTGATCTGCTCCTGCAGGCTGCGCAGGATACCGCCTTGCAGCACTTCATGGCTCAGTTTCGGGCCGTCCGCTGGAAGTTTCTGTGCTTCGTCGAGCAGTAGCTGATCGATCAGGCCTTGCTGGGTCTGCAGTTGCAGTTCGACCTGCTGCGGCGTGCCCTTGTCCGGTTCGAATACATGCAGGGCGTGCAACTCGGCATGGCCAGGCAGCAATTGATAGGCCTGGCCGAGTGCGCTGCAGGCGCACAGGGAAAAATCGATGGCGGCCAGCGCCCGCTGGTAAGGCTGGGAGTCGTTGCGTGCGACCAGCAGCAGCGGCACGGTGCAGCGTCGGGCGATACGGTCGAGGCTGGTGCCGGAGAAAAAGTCATGGCGCTGGTGGTGCCCGCCCAGCACCAGCAGATCGCAGCCGCTGTCCTGAACCTGTTGCAGGACGACCTCCGACGGTTTGCCGCTGAGCATGCGCAGCTCGGTGCCGGGCGGGGCGTATTGGGTCAGGCTGCGATCCAGCGCCTGGCGCGCTTTCTCATGCTGGTCGCTGCTCTGGCTCGGGTCGAGCACATGGAGCATGGTCAGGCGGGCGTTATGCTGCTGGGCCAGTTGGGTGGCGCGGCATAGCGCCATGTCAGCGGTGTCGCGCAGGTCATGGGCGATGAGGATGTGCTTGAACATGGTGACGGCTCTCCTGCCGATACCCCTCGGCAATTTTATTGTGCCTGTTCAGATAGCCGCTCTTTTGACCTATGGCAAGGTCAGGGACTGTTACCGAGTGCGAATGCAGGCAGCGGCGTCATTCAGCGTAAACGCAATTGGTAGTGGCCGCGACTTTCTGCGACTACTTCTCCATCACCGTCGGTCAGTTGCAGCTCCAGCAGGTAATCGGCCTTGCCCTGCTGGCTGGCCTGTTCTTCCAAGCGAGCGATTTCCTCGGCCGAAAGGCGCGCCTCGACCTCGATATCACCCGTGGCGGGGCGACGAAAACGCAGGTTCATTTCCTTGATGATGGGGTAGAAGCGCTGGGCGTCGAAGCTGGTCAGAAACAGCGCGCCGCCGGGTATTTCCGCCAGGGTGAAGAGAGCGCCGGCGTACATGCTGCCGATATGATTCTGGTTGCCTTGCAGGGGCATGCGCAGGCGCACGAAACCTGGTTCCAGCACCTCGGCCTTGAGGCCGCTGCGTTTGACGAAGGCGATCTGTTCTTCGGTGAGTTGGCGGGCGATTTCAACGGGCAGCGGCATGGCGAAGCTCCTTGAGCGGACGTTTTGCCAGACTAAGGGGCCGGTGGCGCGCTGCAATTGACCGCAGCGCCCGCGGCGAGTGACCGAAGCGCTCAGATACCCTGCTGACGCAGCCATGCCTGCAGTTGCGGCAGCGGCATGGCGCCACTCTGGCGGGCGACTTCGACGCCGCCTTTGAACAGGATCAGGCTGGGAATCGAACGGATGCCCAATTGCCCGGCCAGGTTCGAGTTGGCCTCGCTGTCCAGTTTGCCCAGGCGGCAGCGCCCTTGCAGTTGTGCGGCCGCCTGCTGAAAGGTTGGCGCGAAGGCCTGGCAGGGACCGCACCAACTGGCCCAGACGTCCACCAGCAATGGCAGGTCGCCCTTCAACTGACTGGCGAAGTTGGCTTGGGTCAGGGTGATCGGCGCAGCGGGAAGCACTTCACTCTTGCAGCGACCGCAGCGCGGCGTGTCGTTCAGACGCTCGGCAGGAATACGGTTGAGCCCGTTGCAGTGCGGGCAGGGAATCAGCAGCGGATCGGACATGAGGCGAGGCTCCGTGGGGCATGTGCATTAAATGGAGCCAGCGCCTGCGGATATCAAGTCAGAGCGGGGTCAGCGGGAAGAACCAGGGGATGACCACTGTAGCGACGCCCCACAGCAGCAGGTTCAGCGGAATACCGATCTTCATGAAGTCGGTGAAGCGGTAGCCACCGGCGTTGTAGACGAAGGTGTTGGTCTGGTAACCGATGGGCGTGGCGAAGCTGGCGCTGGCGGCGAACATCACAGCGACGACGAAGGCGCGTGGGTCGACGCCCAGATGTTGAGCCATGCCAATGGCGATGGGGGTCACCAGTACGGCCACGGCATTGTTCGACAACACCTCGGTGAGGATGGACGTGAATAGGTAGATGAAGCTCAGCATCAGCAGCGGCCCGGCCCAGGGCAACCAGCCCATGACGTTCTCCACCATGAGTTTGACCAGACCCACCTTGTCCATGGCGATGCTGATGGCCAGCATGCCGAAGATCAGGCTAAGGATCTTCCAGTCCACAGCCTTGTAGGCGTCTTCCACGTCCAGGCAGCGAGTGGCCAGCACGGTGACTGCGCCGATGATCGCCAGGCCCTCGATGGGCATCACGCCGAAAGCGGCCAGCAGCATCACGGCCAGGGTCGAGAGAATGGCGATCGGCGCCTTGTCGCGACGGAAGGCGCGCTCCTGCACGGCGTTGAGGCTGATCAGCTCGCCGTTGTCGGCGAAGCGTTTGATCTGCGCAGGGGTGCCCTCGACCAGCATCACGTCGCCGAATTGCAGCTCGAAATCATCGAGGTTGCCCTGCACGTTCTCGTCCTGGCGATGCACGGCGAGTACGGCGATGCCATAGCGCGCGGTGAGGTCCAGATCGCGCATCGGCCGGTGGCTGTAGCGTGAGTTACGCCCGACTATGGCTTCGGCAAGGATCACGTCGTGGCTGCTGATGGTCTCGAAGGCGTCACCACGGTTGAAGCTCAGGTGGCCACTCTCGCGCAGCTCCACCACATCCTTGACCTGGCCGTGCAGCACCAGGCGGTCGCCGCTGGCCAGCAGGGTGTCGGCGCCGGGGGCGGTCAGCTCCTGCTCTTCACGGAACAGTTTGAGCACCTGCAGGCCGCTGCCGCCGTTGAGGTTGGCGTCGTGCAGCGTCTTGCCGATCATCGGCGAGTCATGCGGCACCAGCAGTTCGGTCATGAAGGTGCGCGACAGGTCGGGGCGCAGCTGGCGCGACAGGGTCTCGCGCTCTGGCAGCAGGTGGCGGCCGATGGTCAGCAAGTAAAGCATGCCGACCGTGGCCAGGATCAGACCCGCACCGGTGATCTCGAAAATGCCGAAGGGCTCCATGCCGGCCTTGCGTGCTACGCCGTCGACCAGGATGTTGGTCGATGTGCCGATCATGGTCAGGGTGCCGCCGAGGATGGTGGCGTAGGACAGTGGAATCAGCAGTTTGGATGGCAGGGTGCCGGCGCGGCGCGCCAGGGCGATCGCCACCGGGGTGAGGATAGCCACTACCGGCGTGTTGTTCAGGCAGGCGGATACCACCAGTGCGGTGACGGTGAGGCCGGTGAGTACGCGAATCGGGCTGGTGCCGACCAGATTGCCCAGCCAGTTACCGAGGGCGTCGATGCAGCCGGTACGCTCCAGCGCGGCGGACAGCACGAACATGCAGGCGATGGTGACGGGGGCCGAGTTGGACAGCACGCTGAGCACTTCGCCTGGCGTCAGCAGCTGGCTGACCAGCAAGGCGGCCACGGCGATGGCGGCGACGATGTCCGGGCTCCACTTTTCGCGAACGAAGGCATAGAGCACCCAGACCAGCAGGGCGCCGACAAACAGCAGGGGCAGGGAGTCCCAGAGCATGAAAATCCTTAGAACCGGCCTTTGATCGGCTAGGCGGCCTGGCTGTTTGCGCAGCAGGTCCCGGCCAGCAGGATCGGGGACAGATTCTTTGCGTCGAATCTCGTGTGAGGTATCGGGCACGCACTGGGCGGCCTGGCAGGGCGCCAAGATAGAGGGGTTCTTTTAGATAGTCTAAGAATGTTTGGGCAGATTGATATGCCTTTTCGATTTAACAGATAAGCACTGTCGAGGCCTTGGCCTGCGGCTGTGAGCCGCCGCGAGAGAGGGCCGACAGTGTTATCACTTACGACGAACAGCTGATCTCCAGGTGCTTGCCCCACTCCGGCGGGCGTTCGGCATAGCGTTGCATATCGGGTTGCTCGTCGAACGGTCGTGACAGCACGCTGTGCAGTTCGCGCACCGGGCCATAGTCGCCGCCCTCGGCCGCTTCGATGGCCTGCTGCGCCAGGTAGTTGCGCAGGATGTATTTGGGGTTGATCGCGTGCATGCGCGCCTGGCGTTCGCTCTGCTCGCCACCTTCCAGGGCGTAGCGCGCCAGGTAGTCCTGGCCCCAGGCATCGAAGCCCGCAAGGTCGACGAAATCCTCACGCACGACTTTCAGCGCTTCGGCAGGCGCCTGTTCGCCAAGGCGGCGGAAGAACAAGGTGTAGTCGGTGGATTTACCGGCCTGCATCAGTTGCAGCAGGCGCTGGATCAACGCTTCATCCTCATCCTCGGCGCTGGTGAAGCCCAGGCGCTTGCGCATCAGGTCGAGGTAGTGTGCCTGATACAGCGGCAGGAACAGGTCCAGCGCCTCACGCAGTTTGTCCACGGAGGCGAATGGGGTCATGGCCTGGGCCAGAGCGGCGAGGTTCCAGTGCGCGATGGGCACCTGGTTGCTGAAGCTGTAGCGGCCAGTGTCGTCGGAGTGGTTGCAGATGTGATTGGCGTCGAAGTCGTCGAGGAAGGCATAGGGGCCGTAGTCGAAGGTGATGCCAAGGATCGACATGTTGTCGGTGTTCATCACGCCATGGCAGAAGCCATAGGCCTGCCAGTGGGCGATCATCGCGGCGGTGCGTTCGATCACCTCGCGCAGCAGCGCCAGCCAGGGTTCGTCCTGTTCCAGACAATGCGGGAAGTGGCAGGCCATGACGTGTTCGCCAAGGGTCTTCAGGTGCTCGTGCTGGCGCGTGTAGTAGAAGTATTCGAAGTGGCCGAAGCGCACATGGCTCTGCGCCAGGCGCAGGACCATGGCCGCGCTTTCCTGCTTCTCGCGCCACACCGGCGTGCTCGAACCGGTCACGCACAGCGCGCGCGAGCTGGGGATGCCGAGGGCGTGCAGGTGTTCGCTGGCGAGAAATTCGCGGATCGAGCTGCGCAGCACCGCGCGGCCGTCGCCCATGCGCGAGTAAGGCGTCATGCCGGCGCCTTTGAGGTGCAGATCCCAATGCTCGCCGCTCTGGTTGACCACTTCGCCGAGCAGCAGGCCGCGACCATCGCCCAGGCGCGGGGTGTAGCCGCCGAACTGGTGGCCGGAATAGACCATGGCGCGAGGTTCGGCCTCTTCCCACAGCTTGTGCCCGGCGAACAGTTCGGCGAACTCGGGGCGCTGTGCCTCTGCAGGGTTGAGATCGAGCAGGGCCATGGCCGCCTCGCTCGCCACCACCAGGCGTGGCTGCTCGATGGGTTCGGGCAGCACCTCGGTGGAGAAGGTATCACCGAGGCGAGCGAAGCGGTTGTCGAAGGTCAGCGTGTCGAGATTTTTCACCTGGGCTCCTGGCTGCTTAGGGCGTTGTGGGCGGCTGGGGTGTTTGTTGCACCCCGGCGGCTCCTGCGGCGGCGGCCTTGGCCAGACTCTTCTGGTCGAGCTTCTGCTCGCCATGCTCGAGATTCTTTACGTACACCTCGACCTGGCGGAAGGCGATGTTGATGCCGTTCTTCGGGAACTCGCGGTCGATGAAGCGGTTGATCTCGTCGGTGGCCGGGTTGCGGTCGCCGAGGTCGCGCACGTGGATACGCAGCTCGTGGTCGAGCGTACTCTCGCCAAAATTGAGGAAGTAGACGATGGGCGCCGGCTCCTTGAGCACTCGCGGGTTTTCCTGCGCGGCCTGCAGCAGCAGCTTGCGCACCAGGTCGAGGTCCGAACCATAACCGACGCCGACCTTGAGGGTGACGCGGGTAACCGTGTCGCTCAGCGACCAGTTGATCAACTGGCCGGTGATGAAGGTCTTGTTCGGAACGATGATTTCCTTGTGGTCGAAATCGGTGATGGTGGTGGCGCGGATGCGGATCTTGCTCACCGTGCCGGAGAGGTTACCGATGGTCACCACGTCACCAATACGCACCGGGCGCTCGAACAGGATGATCAGGCCGGAGATGAAGTTGGCGAAGATTTCCTGCAGGCCGAAGCCCAGGCCGACCGACAGTGCCGCCACCAGCCACTGCAACTTGTCCCAGCTCACCCCCAGCGTCGACAGCGTGGTGACGATGCCGATGGCCACCAGCGCATAGGACAGCAGGGTGGTGGTGGCATAGGCGCTGCCCTGCGCCAGGCGCATGCGTGACAGCACCAGTACCTCAAGCAGGCCGGGCAGGTTGCGCGCCAGGGCCACGGTGATGGCGACGATGATCAGTGCACCGATCACGTCCATCAGGCTGATGGGCACCAACGTCGCGCTGTCCCCGGAGCCGCTGCTGTATTCGTACAGAGTGACCGTGTCGAGGTAGGTGAATACGCCGATCAGATCGGCCCAGACCGCGTACAGGCAGACCAGGAAACCGCCGAGCAGGGCCAGGCGGATCAGGCGCAGGGACTGCTGGTTGACCTGCTCGATGTCCAGAGTGGGCTCTTCCACCGGTGCTTCGCCATCCAGGCTTTCCTTGCTCTGCGCCTGGCGTTTGGCCAGGGCGCGCTGATAGGCCAGGCGCCGTGCCGCCACACTCAGGCCGCGTACCAGCGTGGCTTCGACGATCAGCAGGATGATCAGCAGGTACAGGGTATCGATCAGCCGGTCGGTGAGCTTGAGTGCGGTGTAGTAATAGCCGAAGGCGACTGCGCCGATCAGCGCCAGCGGCAGCAGGTTGAACAGCACGCCGACGCCGGTGCGCAGCCCCGAGGTGTTCTCGCGCAGCGGTGCGCTGAACAGCAGGTGGAACAGCAGCCAGGCCATCAGGGCATAGCAGCTCAGCACCACGATGATGCCGATCACGTCGCCGGCCAGGCTCGCCGGCTGGTGCTCGGCAATGCTCACCACGGCCACCAGGGCCATCACCACCAGCCCCAGGCGACGCAGGTGCTGACGGAAGAAGGCGACGTTGGCCGGTGGCCAGTGGAAGTGCAGGATGGCCACGCCATCCGGGGAGAGAATCCGGTGCAGGGTGTAGAACACCAGCCAGGCCTCGGCCATCTCGTAGAGCGCGGCGCCCAGGTAGAGGTTCTGCCCGCGTGCATCATGCAGCAGGGCGTAGCCGCACAGTGCCAGGAACAGCGTTACCGGCAACGCCAGGATGATGTTGAGCCCCAGCGCCATGGGCGTGTGCAGCTGGCTGTCGTGCTTGTAATGACCAATGTCGCCATGCAGCGCGCCGAGCTTGCTGAACAGGTACTGGCGCCGCCAGAGAATCAGGGCGCAAAGCAGAATCAGCGGCAGGAACACCAGCGGGCGCTCGAACAGGCCGGCGCCGAGCTCGCTGATGGCCAGGCCCCAGGGCATGTTGGCCAGTTGCTGCTCGAGACGACGTGGTGCCGATTTCAGCCAGTCCAGATCGAGTGGCTTGTTGCTGGGAATCCAGAACATCTGCTCGTCGATGGTGGCGCGCAGGCTGCTGGCCGTGTTTTCCAGCTCCTTCTGATTGAGCTGCAGCGTGATCGACTCGTTGAGCAGCGCATTCAGCGAGCGGTTGAGGCGATCGAGCAATTCACGCCGGGTATTGAGCTGGTCGCGCAGCGCGCTGCGCAGTGCCGGCGTGACCTCCTCGCTCGGTTGGCCGCTGAGCAGATTGTCCACATAGCGGGCGGGGTCGCTGATCTCCTCACGCTGCTTGTTCAGCTCGAACTGGTAGAGGCGAATATCGGCGATCTCGTTGGCGAGTGAACCCTCTTCGAGTTTCAGCTTCGGTAGCGCTTGCTTCTGCTGGTAGAGCACTCTCGACAGCAGCAGGCTGCCTTGCAGCACCCGGATCTGCTCATCGAGCGCCTGGTTGGCCTGGTTGAGGTTGTCCAGCTGCTGGCGGGTTTGCAGGTTCTGCTCGGTCAGTCCATTGAGGCGATCTGTCGCGCGCAGCAGGTAATCGGAGAGCTTGAGGTTGAGCGTACTTTCCCGGGCCAGCAGTTTGTCCGAGCTGGCGCGCTCGGCCTCACGCGATTGCTCGGCGACGGTCTGTTCCGATTCTGCGCGGCGGCGTTCGTTGATCAGGCTTTGCAGTGCCTGGCGTTCCTGCTCCGCACGATTGATGCGCTCCTCGAACAGGGCCCGCTGTGCGCTGCCGAGGTCCTGCAGCAGGCTGTTGCCGGCCAGTTCCTGGCGGCGCAGCTGGGTTTGCGCCGCGAGCAGCGAGAGCTCTGCAGTGAGTTGATTGCGGCGCTCCTGAGTCAACGCCTTGCCATCGAAGCGACCGCTCTTGAGGCCGTCGTTGATCAGCTGGCTGCGTGTCTGGTTCTGGCTGATCTCCGCCTGGGCGCGCTCCGGCCGGGTCTGTGCGGTGATCACCAGGCTGTTGGCCTCGATGATTGCCTTGTTCCATTCGCTGAGCTGAGTGGAGCGCTCGCTCAGTAGTTGCTCGAGCTGAGCGAGCGAGGTTCGTGCGTGGCGCTCGGCGATCTGCTGTTCTGGGCTGGCCTTGAGCTTGTCCAGTTCACGCTGTGCTTCGCTGATCAGGCGTGGCGCCTCGTCCAGTTGTTTGCGCAAGTCGTTGAGGCGCTGGTCGGCGGTTTGCCGGTCCCGCAGCATGCGCAGCGTTTGTTCGAGGGTCTGCTTGAGCGCCAGTTGCTCGGCTTCCGGCAGCTTGCGATCAGCCAGGCTGTCCAGGCTCTGCTGCACGCTCTCTGCCGTCGGTGGTTCTTCGGCGAACACGGGTGGGATGCCGATGAACAGGGCAAACAGAACGGCTGCTAGGGAAAGGCGCGACAGATGCATGGTCGATTGATCTACTGAGTGAACGGCAACGATGGAGAATACCTGCGGCACAACGAAGACGCGGGCCCTTGTGGCCCGCGCGTGATGCTGATGCTAGCAGAGTCCTGGCAGGTAGTTTTCAACTGCTTGCTAGAAGTGCAGCCCGGGGCCAGGGCGTGAGCCTTCTGGGAATCTGACGCCGACTTTACGCACCTTGTTCCCCTCCATGGCCGCGACCGTCCAGGTCAGGCCCTGCCATTCCACCTGGTCACCGACTACCGGTTCGCCACCGATTTCGTGAGCGATGAAGCGGCCCAGCGGCTGATTGCCCTCCACCTCATCCAGCTTGAGGCCGTAGAGCGAGGCAACCGCGCTCAGTTCGGCGTCGCCTTCCAGCACGAAATCACCGAAGAAGCGCAGGTCCTGACCCCGCTTGGGTGCCTGGCTGAACAGCTTGCCAAGGGCCGGCAGGTCGTGCTCGTGGCCGATCACGCAGAGCAGATCCCCTGCTTCCAGGCGGGTACTGCCGGAGGGGTGAAGCAGGTCACGGCCACGGAACAGCGCGGCGATGCGGGTGCCCTCGGGCATGTTCAGCTCACGCAGGGCCGCGCCGATGCACCATTTTTCTGCACCCAGGCGATAGACGAACAGCTCCCACTGGCTGGTCGGGTGTACTTCCAGGCCGGCGCGTGACACCGGTGCGGGCTCTGGCGGTACGGTCACGCGCATCAGCTTGGCGGCCAGCGGCAGGCTGGTGCCCTGCAGCAGCAGAGAGATGATCACGATGAAGAACGCCACGTTGAAGAACAACTGCGCGTTGGGCAGGCCGGCCATCAGCGGGAACACCGCGAGGATGATGGGCACGGCGCCGCGCAGGCCAACCCAGGCGATGAATATCCGCTCGCGGTCGTGGAAGGCACGAAACGGCAGCAGGCCGAGGAAGATCGACAGTGGCCGCGCGAAGAGAATCATCCACAGAGCCAAGGCCAGCGCCGGCAGTGCGATGGGCAGCAGCTCGTGCGGCGTGACCAGCAAGCCGAGAACCAGGAACATGCCGATCTGCGCGAGCCAGGTCAGGCCGTCGAGCATATGCAGGATGCCGTGGCGCGAGCGGATTGGCCGGTTGCCCAGCAGCAAGCCGCACAGGTAGATGGCCAGGATGCCGCTGCCGCCTACGGCGGTGGTGATCGCGAAGATGATCAGGCCGCCGCTGACCACCAGCAGCGGATAAAGGCCGGCGGCCAGTTCCATGCGGTTGATCAGTTTGAGCAGCAGCCAGCCGCCACCCAAGCCCAGCAGGGCGCCGAGGCCAAACTGCTGTACCAATTGAATCGGCAGGTCCCAACTGAAGCCGGTCTGGCCGCTGGCGAGCATGGCGATCAGGGTAACGGTGAGGAATACCGCCATCGGGTCGTTGCTACCGGACTCGATTTCCAGCGTGGAGCTGACTCGCTCGTTGAGGCCGCGCCCACCGAGCAAAGAGAATACTGCCGCCGCATCGGTGGAGCCGACGATGGCGCCGATCAGCAAGCCTTCCAGCAGCGTCAGATTGAACAGCCAGGTAGCCGCCAGGCCGGTCAGGCCCGCGGTGATCACCACACCCACCGTCGCCAATGACAGGGATGGCCACAAAGCCACGCGGAAACTGGAGACCCGGGTGCGCATGCCGCCGTCGAGCAGGATGATCGCCAGCGCCAGGTTACCGACCAGATAGGCGAGGGGGTAATTGTTGAAGATGATGCCGCCGGGGCCGTCGGTGCCGGCAAGCATGCCGACGCCGAGGAAAATCACCAGGATGGGAATGCCAAAGCGCGACCCGAACGCGCTGACCAGGATGCTGGCTGCTACCAGCATGGCGCCGATCAAGAACAGATTATTGATGGCGCTGGCATCCAACTGCGTGTACTCCTGGCTGGGTCATTGGGGCGCCGCTATGCATGGCGCGTGCCAGGGATTCTAACCGTAGCCCTCGTACCGCTGTCAAAAAGGTTATTACATTTTTCTAACGCGCCCCTGGGCGCCCTGTTGCAGGGCGCCTCGGAGGCCTTCAGGGAGCCTTAGAACCAGGTGTCCTGCATGCCCAGGCAGGTGTCGTCGCGGGCCTCGAGAATACTCAGGTCGTGGTGGCAGCTCGGCACCTCCCAGGTCAGGAAGTAACGCGCCGCCTGCAGCTTGCCGCGATAGAAATCCTGTTCCTCGGCATTGTTGCTGCGGGCCAGGCCCTGCTCGGCACGGATCGCCTGCTCCAGCCAGCGCCAGCCGATCACCGTATGACCGAACACCTTCAGGTACAGCGCCGAGTTGGCCAGCCCCTGGTTGACCTTGCCGCTCATCAGATCGCCGAGCAGGGCCAGGGTCACCGCCTGCAGGCGCGCCAGCAGTTGTTCCAGCGGCTGGCGCAGGGCAGTGAGCGATTCATGCTCGCTGGCACGCTGGCAGCAGTCGTTGATCAGCTTGAGCAATTGCTTGAGTGCGGCGCCGCCGTTCTGCGAGACCTTGCGCCCGAGCAGGTCGAGCGACTGGATGCCATGCGTGCCTTCGTGGATCGGGTTGAGGCGGTTATCGCGGTAGTACTGCTCCACCGGGTATTCGCGGGTATAACCGTGGCCGCCGAGAATCTGGATCGCCAGTTCGTTGGCCTTGAGGCAGAACTCCGATGGCCAGGATTTGACGATGGGCGTGAGCAGGTCGAGCAGTTCCAGAGCGCGGCTGCGCTCTTCGGCGGTTTCCAGCGTATGGGTGTCATCGAACAGCCGTGCGGCGTAAAGGCCGAGGTCGAATGCACCTTCGACGTAGGCTTTCTGCGTCAGCAGCATGCGTCGCACGTCGGCGTGCTCGACGATGGAAATCTGCGGGCTGCTCGGGTCCTTGCCGTCCGGCTGGCGGCCTTGCGGGCGGTTACGCGCGTAGTCCAGCGAATACAGGTAGCCGGCGTAGCCGAGCATGATCGCGCCCATGCCGACGCCGATGCGTGCCTCGTTCATCATCTGGAACATGTAGGACAGGCCTGCATGCGGTTTGCCCACCAGATAGCCGACGCACTCGCCGTTGTCGCCGAAGTTCAGCGCGGTGGACGTGGTGCCGCGCCAGCCCATCTTGTGGAACAGGCCGGCCAGGGTCACGTCGTTGCGCGCGCCGAGGCTGCCGTCGTCGTTAACGTGGAACTTGGGCACCAGGAACAAGCTGATGCCTTTCACCCCGGGCGGTGCGTCCGGCAGCTTGGCCAGCACCATGTGCACGATGTTTTCGGAAATCGGCTGGTCGCCGCCGGAGATGAAGATCTTGTTGCCTTTGATCCGGTAGCTGCCATCGGCATGCGGTTCGGCGCGGGTTCTGATGTCCGAAAGCGATGAGCCGGCATGCGGCTCTGTCAGCGCCATGGTGCCGAAGAAGCGGCCATCGATGATCGGCTGCAGGTAGCGGGATTTCTGCTCCTCGTTGCCGAAGGCCTCGATCAGGTTGGCCACGCCCATGGTCAGCATCGAGTAGGAGCTGGTGGCGATATTGGCCGACTGGAAATGCGCGAAGCAGGCCTGCGACAGCAGGTTGGGCAACTGCATGCCTCCATGCTCGAAGTCGCGGGTGGCGTTGAGGAAGCCCGCTTCATGAAAAGCACGCAGCGCCGGCTCGATCTCGGGGATCAGCACTGCGCCGCCGTCGACGTACTGCGGCTCGTGTTCGTCGTTCTTGCGGTTGTGCGGGGCGAACAGCTCTTCGGCAATGCCGCGCGCGGTGCTGATGGCCGCGTCGAAGGTCTCGCGGTTGTGATCGGCGAAGCGCGGACGCTGGGTCAGGGCTTCGGCGTCGAGCACTTCATAGAGTTCGAACGCCAGGTTACGGGAGCTGAGCAGTGTCTCGGACATGGAACGGGCCTCCAGATGATCGTCCGAGTCTAGGCAGTCTGCCGCCTGACTGCCCAGCATCATCATTGGCCGTGATAAAGCGCTACATCGTCTCGCCAGTACCCGTCCCGTAGGAGCGGCTTCAGCCGCGATTCAGCTTCTAGAATGGCGTGTTGCACCCGCCTTACTAGGGCATACCAGGCTGTCAGGCGAAACCTCGCGCCAGCTCGCGGGTTAGCTCAGCAGCCGGCATCGGTTTGCAGTTGACGATGTTCTGCCCGGCCCACAGCGGTGAAAAGTCGCCGCTGCCCTGCGCCTCGGCCGCTGCGCGCAACGGTGCGATGGCTGCTGTGGCCAGGGGGAAAGCGGGTGCCTGTGTGCTCAGCGGCCCCAGCTCGCGCATCAGGCGATTGACGATGCCGCGTGCCGGCCGCCCGCTGAACAGATTGGTCAGCGCTGTGTGGCGCGCCGCCGGGCTCCGTAGCGCAGCACGGTGCAGGGCGCTGGTGGTGGCCTCCGGGCATAGCAAATACGCACTACCAACCTGCACGCCGGCGGCGCCGAGGGCCATGGCCGCGGCTACCCCGCGGGCATCGCTGATGCCGCCGGCGGCAATCACCGGTATCGACAAAGCGTCGACCAACTGGGGGAGCAGGGCGAAGGTGCCAAGCTGGCGGCTCAGATCGAAGTCCAGAAAGTGCCCGCGATGGCCACCTGCTTCCAGGCCCTGAGCGATCACCGCATCAACGCCCCGTTCCTGTAGCCACAGCGCTTCGTCCAGCGTGGTAGCGCTGGAGAGAATCTTCGCCCCGCTGCGGCGGACGCGCTCTAGCAGGTCCGGTTGTGGCAGGCCGAAGTGAAAGCTCACAACCGCAGGGCGGAACTCTTCCACCAGTGCGGCCGTTTCATCGTTGAATGGCAGGCGACCTGGTCCGCTGGCGATGCTTGCCGGGTCTACGCCCAGCTCGCGGTAGTAGGGCGCCAGTGCTTCGCGCCAGCCAGCCTCGCGGGCCGCATCTGGCTCGGGCGGCACATGGCTGAAGAAGTTGAGGTTGAACGGCCGTTCGGTCAGGCCGCGTATCGCTTGCAGCTCCTGGCTCAGGGCGGCAGGTGTGAGCATCGCGCAAGGAATCGAGCCGAGGCCGCCGGCCTGGCACACGGCGGCGGCCAGGCGATGATCCTGCGAGCCGGCCATCGGCGCCTGGATCAGGGGAAGTTCGCTACCGAGCAGCTTTTGCAGGGGCATGGCGGGGTTCTCGCTGTCCATGGAAGAGCGGGCAGACTAGGTCGTGAAGGTGCAGTGGAGCAAGCCACGATGCGAGTGGCGAGCGGCCTGTTAAACTGCGCGCCTGATTCGAGGACTGATCCATGAACTACCGCCACGCCTTCCATGCCGGCAACCATGCCGATGTACTCAAGCACCTGGTGCTGACTCGCCTGATCGGCCTGCTGTCGAAGAAAGAGGCACCGTTCGCCTACCTCGACAGCCACGCTGGACTCGGCCTGTACGATCTGCAGGGCGATCAGGCCAGCCGCACCGGCGAGTACCTGGAAGGCATCGGTCGTCTCTGGCAGGCCACGCAGTTACCGGATGCGGTGGAGGCCTACCTGGAGGTGGTGCGGGCGATGAACCCCGATGGCGAGCTGCGCTACTACCCGGGGTCGCCGGAGCTGGCCCGGCTGCTTAGCCGTGAGCAGGATCACCTGCAACTCAACGAAAAACATCCCGAGGACGGCCGCCTGCTCAAGGACAACATGCGCGGCGACCGCCGCGTCGCTGTGCACCTGGGTGAAGGCTGGCACGTGCCTCGAGCGCTGATGCCGACCCGCGAAAAACGCGTGCTGCTGCTGATCGATCCGCCGTTCGAGCAGACTGACGAGCTGCAGCGCTGTGTCGAGGCCTTGAACGAAGCGCACGGGCGCATGCGTCAGGCCATCGTCGCGATCTGGTACCCGATCAAGGACGAGCGGCAGTTGGCGCGTTTCTATCGCGATCTGAGCAAGAGCGCCGCGCCCAAGCTGCTGCGTGCCGAGCTTTACGTGCACGCGCCGGACGATGCCACGCGCTTGAGTGGTTCAGGTCTGGTCATCAGCAACCCGCCATGGGGGCTGGAGGACGAACTCAAGCAACTGCTGCCCTGGCTGGCAGACGCACTTGGCCAGAGCCAGGGCAGCTGGCGCCTGGACTGGTTGATCGAGGAAGCCGCAAGCGGCAAGTCATAAGCGCAAGCCCGGATGCAATCCGGGAGCCGTGGCCCCTGACTCTCGGATTGCATCCGGGCTACAACGCCTCAACCCGGCTTGTGATTGGGCTCGATGTGGTAGCTCAGGTTGCGCCGCGGGCTGAGGTACTCCAGCACCTCCAGCGGTAGTTGCGAGGGGCGCAGGCTGCGGGCGATGGCGAGCTTCGGCTCCTGGGCGAGGTCCACGATCATTGCTTCCTGCTTGAGAATGTCGGCGTCGTAAATGATCAGCGTCGGTTTCAGTGCCTGAGTCGGGTTCATTCCCAGCACCAGCGCATAACGCTCATCGTCCAGTTGCACCAGGCTGCCCGGCGGGTAGATGCCCATCACGCGAACGAAGGCCTTCAGCATCACGTCGTCGAAGTGCTCGCGCTGCTGCTTGAACATCAGCGCCAGGGCCTCGTGCGGGCTCAGCGCCTGGCGTGGGTCGAGCGGGTTGCACAACCCGTCGAAGTGATTGGTGATGGCCACCAGGCGACTCAGGCGGCCGATCGCTGCTTCGCGCAGGCCACGTGGGTAGCCGCTGCCGTCACAATGTTCGTGATGTTCATGGATGATGCGCAGCACCTCGTCATCGAGCATCAGCTTCTGCCCCATGCGTAGGCCGAAATCGGTGTGCATATGCAGCAATTGCTGCTCCGGGCGGGTCAGTGGCTCGGGCTTGAGTAGCACCTTGCTCGGCACTTCCAGCTTGCCGATGTCGTGCAGCAGCGCGCCGAGTCCGATGCTGTGGCAGGCCTCGCTGTCGAGGCCGAGCTGGCGCCCGAGCAGCAGAGACAGCACGGTGACGTTGAGGGCGTGGAAGTAGCTGTCCTCGGCGGCCTTGCCGGTGATGCTGTGGAGTACGACGCCAGGAGCGCCGAGCAGCGTTTCGACCATTTCGCCGACGATGGCGCCGGCCTGCCGCATGGCATCTTCCGGGCGGCTGCGCAGGGTCTGGTTGAGCGTCTTGATGCGTTGGCTGGCTTCGATGAAGCGGCGGTCCACCTCGGCCAGACGGCTGCGCAGATGGCGCAGTTTCTGTGCGCGCTCCTGACGTTCCTGGGCTTGCGGGTCGACGGGCGCTTCGATGGGGGCGGGCGCCGGTACGTCTGCGATGAGCTCCAGGGGTGGGCAGTCGCTGCGTGCCGGGTCATAGCGCAGTTGCTTCAGATTGAGGGCATGCAAGGCGCGAATCTGCGCTTCGTCCTTGATCTTGAAATTGCTGAAGGCGAAATCATGCTCCCACCAGCTCAGGTCCAGATGGACATAGAGGCCGACGCAAAGCTGATCGGGAGTGATGGTGGGCAGAGTGGCGGGCATGCCGAGCTCGTCGAAAGATAGCTAATTGCCCGCAGTTTAGTCCGGCTGATGGCTTGACGGTATCAGTTGTTCAGGCCATCACGTCGATGCTGTTGCCCAGGTTGGGCGGATTGCTGGGGGCGCTGGCCGGTGCAGCTGACTGCACCAGCCCGGTGATGTTGGCAGCCTGCAGCTCCAGTGTCTTGCGCAGCAGTAGAAGCGACATCTGCGCGGAGATCTGCGCCGATGCCTGGCTCGATACCTGACTGGAAATGCTGCTCAGCTCCACGGCCCGTTACCCGTGCTCAAGACTCAGGGGGTAGACATACGCCTGTTCCGCCCAGGCCGCAATAGCCGCCAGGATTCTTCGCCAGGTATTGCTGATGATAGGTCTCGGCGTAATAGAAGGTCGGCGCCTCGGCGATTTCCGTGGTGATGTGGCCCATTCCGGCCTTGTCCAGCTCGGCCTGAAAGCGTGCCTGACTGGTTTTGGCGGCGCTCAGCTGCGCCTCGTCCTGGCAGTAGATCGCCGAGCGGTACTGGGTGCCCTGGTCGTTGCCCTGGCGCATGCCCTGGGTCGGGTTGTGCACTTCCCAGAACACCTTGAGCAGCGCTTCGAAGCTGGTTTGCTGCGGGTCGAACACCACCAGCACCACTTCGGTGTGTCCGGTCAGGCCGGAGCAGACCTCCTCGTAGGTGGGGTTGGGCGTGAGGCCGCCGGCATAGCCGACCGCTGTGCTGAACACACCGGGTTGCTGCCAGAAGCGGCGTTCTGCCCCCCAGAAACAGCCCAGACCGAATACCGCCTGCTGCAGGCCGGCAGGGAAGGGCGCCTTGATCGGATTGCCATTGACATAGTGAGTGTCGGCCACCGGTAGCGGCTCGGCGCGACCGGGCAGCGCCTGCTCGGCAGTCGGCAGGACATCCTTGTTAACGAGAATCTGTGAGCGCAGAACCATGGCGGTCTCCTCGAAATGGGTCAATGGTGGACTACGCGCAACGCGGCGTATTACGTCCGTTGGTCGGCCTGGCGACTGGCGTCGGTCTGTGGCCGGCAGGGGTAGCGGCGCAGGCTGACGATCAGCTCGCGGCCGGAAATCGGTTTGTCGAACAGGTAGCCCTGGCCGACGTCGCATTGCTGGCGGCGCAGGAACGCGAGCTGGGCGCCGGTCTCGATGCCTTCGGCCACGACCTTGAGCTTGAGGTTGTGGGCCATGGCGATCACCGCCGAGGTGATCTCCATGTCGTCCTGGTTGTCCGGGATGTCTTTGATGAAGCTGCGATCGATCTTGATCACGTCGATGGGGAATTTCTTCAGGTAGCTGAGCGACGAATAGCCCGTGCCGAAGTCGTCCATGGCCAGGGTCAGGCCCAGGCTCTTCAGGCGACCCAGTTGGTGGCGGGTGTCGTCGGTGGCCTCCAGCAGCAGGCTTTCGGTGAGTTCCAGTTCCAGCAACCTGGGGTCGAGCTGTTCTTCATGCAGGATGGCGGCGATGGAGCCGACCAGATCCGGGTCGGAGAACTGTTTGGGCGACAGATTGATCGCCACCTGCAGTTGACCCAGGCCAATAGCGGCGATCTGCTTGCTCATGCGGCAGGCCTGGCGCACCACCCACTTGCCGATGGGGATGATCAGGCCGGTTTCCTCGGCAACGCCGATGAACTGATCCGGGCGGATCATGCCCTTCTCCGGATGCTGCCAGCGCAGCAGCGCCTCCATGCCCAGCAGTTGCCCGCTCTTGAGACAGAGTTTGGGTTGGTAGAAGACTTCCAGCTCGTTCTGAGTCAGCGCGCGGCGCAGGTTGTTCTCGACGAACAGCTTGTAGTTGGCCTCGGCGTTCAGCGCTTCGGTGAACAACTGCACCTGATGTTTACCGTTGGCCTTGGCTTTGTGCAGGGCGAGGCCGGCGTGCTTCATCAGGGTCTGCGGGTCGTCACCGTGTTCCGGGGCGATGGCCAAGCCCACCGAGCCGGTGATGCTGATCAACTGGTTGTCGACGAACAGCGGCTTGTCCAGGGTTTGCAGTACCTGATGAGCGACGCGCAGGCCCGCGTCCTGATCGCAACCGTCGAGCAGGATGGCGAATTCATTGCTGGCGAAGCGTGCCAGGGTGCCCTTGGCGCCAAGACTGTTGCGCAGGCGCCGAGCTAGGGCCGAGAGCAGCTTGTCGCCGGTCTGGTGGCCGAGGCTGTCGTTGATCCGCTTGAAGTTGTCGATGTCCACCAGCAGCAGCCCGAGCGACTGAACATTGCGGGCGAAGCGCTCTTCAAGGCTGCGGATGAACGACGGGCGATTGCCCAGGTTGGTCAGGTTGTCGGTATAGGCCAGGCGTTCGATGCGCTGCTGCGCCAGCTTGGCCTCGGTAATGTCTTCGTAGATGCCGATGTAGTGGGTCAGTTCGCCATCGTCGCCATACACCTTGGAGATCGACAGATGGCCCCAGTACGGCTCCTGATTCTTGCGCCGACTGCGGAATTCGCCTTGCCAGCTGCTGTGTTCGGCCAGGCTGGACTGGGCGTCGAACAACAGGTCGCTAAGGTTGGCCATGGCCGGTAGCTCGGACAGGCGGTGACCGCAGACTTCGTCGCTGCTGTAGAGGGTGATGGCGGTGAAGCTGGGGTTGACGTATTCCACCCGGCCGTCGCGGTCGACCAGAAGAAAGGCGCTGGCGCTCTGCTCGACGGCGCGCTGGAACAGATACAGCGCGTGGGTGGCGGAGCGCTTCTCCTGATTGACCAATACCTGGGCGAACTGGTCGGCCAACTCGCCGGCGAAGGCAATCTCGTCGGCCTGCCAGAAACGTTTGGGGCCGATATGTTCGAGGCAGAGCACGCCCACCACTTCACCTTCGATGCGGATACTGGCATCCAGCATCGAGGTGATGCCCAACGGTTGCAGGTAACCGGGGGCCAGCTCGCGGGTGCGCAGGTCATGCTGGGCATCGTGGGCGTCTATCGCTCGGCCGCTTTGCAGAGCCTCCAGGTAGTGCGGGAAATGATGCGCATCGATCGAGGGCAGTTGCTCGTGTCGGTTCAGGTCGCGGCGGTACAGCGACACCGAATCGAGGCTATTGCCGCCCAGATGCCAGATTCCGGCCCGGGCCACACCGTAAACCTCGCAGGCCGCCTGGGTGATGAGTTCGGCGGCTTCCTGGCGCGGATCGCTGGAGACATAGCGTTGGCGTGCCAGGCGCACGATCAGTTGCTGCTGGGTATGCGAGCGCGCCAGATGTTGCAGATGGTCGTTCTGGGTGCGCTGATATTGCTGCAGCGAGCTTCGCAGCTGCTGATTCTGCGTGTGCAGCTCCTGTTCGGCAGGGGCATAGTGGTCGAGGCTTTCATCAGCTACCAGCAGATAGCCGCGCAGCAACTGGCGGTTGCGCTGTTTGAAGGGTTCGCCCATCTCCAGCAGGGTCAGCGCACCGTGCGGTGTGTGCAGGGTGTAGTGCACCAGGTAATGCGGGCCTTGCAGCAGTTGCTGCTGGATGGCGTCGTGCAGACGGTAGCGCGCCTCGGGCTCCATCAGGCTGGCGTAGGGGGCATCCACCAGCGCGCAGAGATCGCTGGCACTGATACCCAGCCGGCGTTCGCAGGCCGGGTCGAGAAACAGCAGGGCCCAGCTCGGCTCGTTCAAGCGCTCGAAACGCAACATGCCGAGCCGCGAGGGCACTGGCAACTGCGTCACAACCTCGGCTGCCGAGCGTGTGCTGGCATCGGGATGGCTTTTCATTGGGCGTTGGGCTTCCAGTATGCTGACCAGGCGAGGCATCCGTTCTCGGTACAAGGCCGCTGCGTCAGAAGGCGCATTGGCGTGGACGGAGGCTAGGGCTCAGGCCTACTTCACTATAGCGTTCGGCAAGGGTGCATCATGCAAGCGAGACTGACAAGAAAACTCATGGCCATGGTGCTTGGCGGAGCACTTTTTACGGCCATACCCGCGGTTGCCGGCGCCGAGGACGCGGCGACATTGCGGGGCGACGAGCAGGCGGCTTATCTGGACGGGCTCAAGCGTCTTTATCTGGCCGATAACGAGCGCAATGCGTTGCTCGCGCACAGCAACGCATTGCTGGAAACCTACGCCCTGCGCGCTGGCTACCAGGTTGGCCAGGCGCAACGGCAGGATCTGCTGTACCGCTTCAATGTCGGTAATACCGGTGAGCTTGTTCTGCGTGAGGAGAGTCGTGGCGCGCAGGGCACTGCCATCTCGGTGCGCAATCAGCGTGTTCCGGTATTCGGTATCGATCCGTTCATCCGCTACGAATGTCCGACCGGTGGTATCCGTTGCGTGCTGTTCAACCCGGCCGACGGCAGCCCGTTGCTGAGCATTGTGCGTGATCACCAAGGCGCCGGAGAGTTGGCCAAGGCGCTGAGCTTTCTGATTCGCAACGTGCAGAAGGGCTGAACAAGAGCGCGCAGCAGCTCTCGGTGTCCTCGTCTCGAGCGGACGTTTCAGGCAGAAGACAGGCAAAAAAAACCCCGCCTAAGCAGACGGGGTTGAGGATGCGAGCGTGGCGTGCTCGAAACGATTTACAGCAGGATGGTGCGGATATCGGCCAGCAGCTGCGACAGACGCTGAGTGAAGCGTGCGGCAGCCGCGCCGTTGATCACTCGGTGGTCGTAGGACAGCGACAGCGGCAGCATCAGCTTGGGCTGGAAGGCCTTGCCATCCCAGACCGGCTGGATGGTGGCTTTGCTGACACCGAGAATCGCCACTTCCGGCGCATTGACGATCGGCGTGAAGCCGGTGCCGCCAATGTGGCCGAGACTGGAGATGGTGAAGCAAGCGCCCTGCATGTCGTCAGCCGACAGTTTCTTGCTGCGCGCTTTCTCCGCCAGAGCGGCAGCTTCAGCGGCCAGTTGCAGCAGGCTCTTCTGATCGACGTTCTTGATCACCGGCACCAGCAGGCCGTCCGGCGTATCGACGGCGAAGCCGATATGCACGTACTTCTTGCGGATGATCGCCTTGCCGCTCGGGGCCAGCGAACTGTTGAAGTCCGGCAGTTCCTTGAGCAGGTGGGCGCAGGCCTTGAGCAGCAGCGGCAGCACGGTCAGCTTGACGCCGGCTTTCTCGGCCACGGCCTTCTGTGCGACGCGGAAGGCTTCCAGGTCGGTGATGTCGGCTGAGTCGAACTGGGTCACGTGTGGCACGTTGAGCCAGCTGCGGTGCAGGTTGGCAGCGCCGACCTGCATCAGGCGGGTCATCGCCACTTCTTCGATTTCGCCGAACTTGCTGAAGTCCACGGTCGGGATCGGCGGGATGCCGGCGCCGCCAGTGGCAGCGGCTGCAGTCGCCTGCGGTGTGGCCTTGGCCTTGTGCATCATCGCCTTGACGTACACCTGCACGTCTTCCTTGAGGATGCGACCTTTCGGGCCGGTGCCGGCGATATCGGCCAGTTCCACGCCGAAGTCACGGGCCAGCTGACGCACGGCAGGGCCAGCATGCACCTTGGCACCATCGCGCTTGGGCGCGTTGGCGACTTCGGCAGCAGCAGCCGACAGCGAAGCGATGGCGCGTACTTCAGCAGCCACTTCCGGTGCGGCACCTTCCGGTACGCGGTGCACTTGCTGACTGGCTTGCGCTGGCGCGGCGGCCGGTGCGGCACCCGCTACCTTGAGCTTGAGAATCAGGTCACCGGTGCCGACTTCGGCGTCCAGCTTGACCAGCACTTCTTCCACCACGCCGGCAGCCGGCGAGGGGATTTCCATGGAGGCTTTGTCGGACTCCAGGGTGATCAGCGACTGTTCGGCTTCGATGCTGTCACCGGCCTTGACCATGACTTCGATGACCTTGACCTTGCCGTCGGTGCCGATATCCGGCACGTGCACGTCCTGCACCGAAGCAGCAGCCGGGGCTGCGGCAGCAGGAGCAGGTGCGGCGGCTGGCGCAGCAGCGGTTGCGGCCGCTTGAGCCGGTGCAGCGCTGGCGGTTGCACCACCGGCGGTACGCAGCTTGAGGATCAGGTCGCCGGTGCCGACTTCGGCGTCCAGCTTGACCAGCACTTCTTCCACCACGCCGGCAGCCGGCGAAGGGATTTCCATGGAGGCCTTGTCGGACTCCAGAGTAATCAGCGACTGGTCGGCTTCGATGGTGTCACCCACCTTTACCATGACTTCGATGACCTTGACCTTGCCGTCGGTGCCGATATCCGGCACGTGCACATCCTGCACGCTGCTGCTGGTCGCGGCAGCGGCAGGAGCCGCCGCCGGAGCGGCTGCCTTCGGCGCTTCGGCAGGTGCGGCTTCGGCTTTCGGCGCAGGCGCCGCTTCGGCGGCTCCTTCGACTTCCAGCACCAGCAACTCGTCGCCTTCTTTTAGGCGGTCACCGATCTTGACCTTGATTTCCTTGATCACGCCGGCTTTGGGCGAGGGCACTTCCATGGAGGCCTTGTCGGACTCCAGGGTCAGTACGCTCTGGTCGGCTTCGACACGGTCGCCGACCTTCACCAGCAGTTCAATCACCTCGCCTTCACCGCCGAGGTCGGGTACGCGAATCAATTCACTCATCGCTACGCTCCTCAGCAGTCCAGGGGGTTGGCTTTGTCGGCATCGATACCGAACTTGGCGATGGCGTCAGCCAGCACCTTGGCTTCGATCTCGCCACGGTCTACCAGGGCTTCCAGGGCGGCCAGCACGACCCAGTTGCGATCCACTTCGAAGAAGTGGCGCAGTTGCTTGCGGCTGTCGCTGCGGCCGAAGCCGTCGGTGCCCAGGACCTTGTATTCCTTGCTCGGAACCCACTGACGAACCTGCTCGGCGAACAGTTTCATGTAGTCGGTAGAAGCGATGACCGGGCCCTTGCGGCCGCCCAGGCACTGCTCGATGTAGGTCTGCTTGGGCTTCTGGCCTGGGTGCAGGCGGTTGCTGCGCTCCACGGCCAGGCCGTCGCGACGCAGTTCGTTGAAGCTGGTGACGCTCCACACATCGGCGCCGATGTTGAACTCGTCGCGCAGGATCTTCGCCGCCTCGACGACTTCACGCAGGATGGTGCCGGAACCCAGCAGTTGCACGTGGTGCGCGGCTTCCTTCTTGTCTTCCTCGAGCAGGTACATACCCTTGATGATGCCGTCTTCCACGCCTTGCGGCATGGCTGGCTGCTGGTACGACTCGTTCATCACGGTGATGTAGTAGAAGATGTCCTGCTGCTCTTCGGCCATCTGGCGAATGCCTTCGCGGATGATCACCGCGAGCTCGTAGCCGTAGGTCGGGTCGTAGGTGCGGCAGTTGGGGATGGTCGCTGCCAGCATGTGGCTGTGACCGTCTTCGTGCTGCAGGCCTTCACCGTTGAGGGTGGTACGGCCGGCGGTACCGCCGATCAGGAAGCCACGGGTACGGCTGTCGCCAGCGGCCCAGGCCAGGTCACCGATGCGCTGGAAGCCGAACATCGAGTAGAAGATGTAGAACGGCAGCATCGGCTGGTTGTGGCAGGAGTACGAGGTACCCGCGGCGATGAAGGAACTCATGGCGCCAGCTTCGTTGATGCCTTCCTCGAGGATCTGACCTTTCTTGTCCTCTTTGTAGAACATCACCTGGTCTTTATCGACCGGCTCATACAGCTGGCCGACCGAGGAGTAGATGCCGAGCTGACGGAACATACCTTCCATACCGAAGGTACGGGCTTCGTCCGGGATGATCGGAACGATGCGCTGGCCGAGCTCCTTGTCCTTGACCAACTGCGCGAGGATGCGCACGAAAGCCATGGTGGTGGAGATTTCGCGGTCGCCCGAGCCGTCGAGGATGGCCTTGAGGGTATCCAGCGGCGGGGTCGGGATGCTGAAGCTCTGCTGGCGACGCTGCGGTACGAAGCCACCCAGCGCGTTGCGGCGCTCGTGCAGGTACTTGTACTCGGGGCTGCCTGGCTCCGGCTTGACGAAGGGGAGGTTTTCCAGCTCCTCGTCCTTGACCGGGATATCGAAGCGGTCGCGGAACTGACGCAGGCTGTCGACATCGACCTTCTTGGTGTTGTGCGCGGTGTTCTTCGCTTCACCGGCGCCGGTACCGTAGCCCTTGATGGTCTTGGCCAGGATCACGGTCGGCTGGCCGCTGTGGTTCACGGCCTGGTGGTAGGCCGCGTAGACCTTGTACGGGTCGTGGCCGCCACGGTTGAGCTTCCAGATCTCGTCATCGGAAAGGTCCTTGACCATCTCCTTGAGCTCTGGTGTGTTGAAGAAGTTTTCGCGAACGTAGGCACCGTCTTTGGCCTTGTAGTTCTGGTATTCACCGTCGACCACTTCGTCCATACGACGCTGCAGGGCACCGTCCTTGTCCTTGGCGAACAGCGGATCCCAGAAGCGACCCCAGACCACCTTGTTGACGTTCCACTGGGCACCGCGGAACACGCCTTCGAGTTCCTGGATGATCTTGCCGTTGCCGCGCACTGGGCCGTCGAGGCGCTGCAGGTTGCAGTTGATGACGAAGATCAGGTTGTCCAGCTTCTCGCGGCCGGCCAGGGAGATGGCGCCGAGGGATTCCGGCTCGTCGCACTCGCCGTCGCCCATGAAGCACCAGACTTTCTGCTTGCCGGCTGGAATGAAGCCGCGCGCTTCCAGGTACTTCATGAAGCGCGCCTGGTAGATTGCCTGGATCGGGCCCAGCCCCATGGATACGGTCGGGAACTGCCAGAAGTCCGGCATCAGCCAGGGGTGCGGGTAGGACGACAGACCTTTGCCATCCACTTCGCGGCGGAAGTTCTTCATCTGGTCTTCGCTGATGCGACCTTCCATGAAGGCGCGGGCGTAGACGCCAGGGCTGGCGTGGCCCTGATAGAACACCAAGTCGCCGCCGTGTTCTTCGGTCGGGGCCTGGAAGAAGTAGTTGAAACCGATGTCATACAGCGTCGCGGAAGAGGCGAAGCTGGAGATGTGGCCGCCCAGATCCGGGTCGTCCAGGTTGGTGCGCATCACCATGGCCAGGGCGTTCCAGCGCACCAGCGAGCGGATACGGCGCTCCATGAACAGGTCGCCGGGCATGCGAGCTTCATGGGTTACCGGGATGCTGTTGCGGTATGGCGTAGTGATCGCGTAGGGCAGTTGCGCACCGCTGCGGGTGGCCAACTCGCCCAGACGGGTCATCAGGTAATGGGCACGGTCTTCACCCTCACGGTCGAGGACGGATTCAAGGGCGTCCAGCCATTCCTGGGTTTCGATCGGATCGAGGTCTTGCATGGCTTGCTCCAGGGCGGAAAGGCTTCCAGAATCGGAGGCCAGTTGGGTCTCACCGGCTTTTTGGGCGGGCGAGTTGAAATTCTTGGATTTACCGGGGGTAGGACCGGCCGCTTGTAGTTTTACTACATTTCGACGACGGATTCAGCCCTCTGGATACAATTCTTTCGTAGTAAAACTACAATCCGCGGCACCGCCGGCCGCGCGTGCCCCGCTGGAGCGGGGCTGCGGGCGATTGCACCGTGCGTCCGGCAGTCCGCCAAAAGGATAGACCATGAGCCTGCCGTTGCTGGTCGAGTTGCCCTCTTCCCTTTTTCCCCTGGCCGAACGTGCCGAGCAGTCACTGCAAGCCGCCTTGGTCGAGCACGAAGCGCTGGCTGAGCGTGTTGCGGGCTGGCCGCAAGAGCGCCGCGATGCCTGGCGGCAGGTTTCGGCGCTGAGCGATTTCGTCGCCGAGCAGGCTCAGCGTGATCCGCAGATGTTCGTCGCCCTGGCGGAATCTGGTGAGCTGGAGCGTAGCCTGGCGCCGGGCGAGTTGCGCCAGCAACTGGAAGTGCAACTGAATGAATGCGCCGATGAGGATGCCCTCGGGCGCTGCCTGCGGCGCTTTCGCAATCGCCAGCAGCTGCGCATTATCTGGCGTGACTTCAGTCGCCAGGCGGCGCTCGGTGAAACCTGCCGCGACTTGTCCGATCTTGCCGATGCCTGCATCGATCTGGCCTATCACTGGCTCTATCCACGCCATTGCGCGCAGTTCGGTACGCCGGTAGGGCGGCGCAGCGGCCAGGCGCAGCACATGGTCATTCTCGGCATGGGCAAGCTTGGCGCGCATGAGCTCAATCTTTCTTCGGATATCGACCTGATCTTCGGTTACCCGGAGGGCGGCGAGACCGAAGGGGTCAAACGTCCGCTGGACAATCAGGAGTTCTTCATCCGCCTTGGGCAGAAGCTGATCAAGGCGCTGGATGCGATCACCGTCGACGGTTTCGTGTTCCGCACTGACATGCGTTTGCGCCCCTATGGCTCCAGCGGTGCGCTGGTATTCAGCTTCAATGCGCTGGAGCAGTACTACCAGGATCAGGGCCGCGACTGGGAACGCTACGCGATGATCAAGGCGCGCGTGGTGGGTGGCGATCAGGCCGCGGGTGCCGAGCTGTTGGATATGCTGCGGCCTTTCGTCTATCGCCGCTATCTGGACTTTTCCGCTATCGAAGCGCTGCGCGCCATGAAGCTGCTGATCCAGCAGGAGGTGCGGCGCAAGGGCATGAGCGAGAACATCAAGCTGGGTGCCGGCGGCATCCGCGAGATCGAGTTCATCGCCCAGGCATTCCAGTTGATCCACGGTGGGCGCGACCTCAGCCTGCAGCAGCGCCCGCTGCTCAAGGTGCTGACGACCCTGGAGGGGCAGGGTTATCTGCCGCCGGCGGTGGTCGCGGAGATGAAGGAAGGTTACGAGTTTCTGCGTTATGCCGAGCACGCCCTGCAGGGCATTGGTGATCGGCAGACGCAGATGCTGCCGGCCGACCCGCAGGATCAGGCGCGAGTCGCCGCGATCATGGGGTTCGCCGACTGGGCGAGTTTTCATGAGCGGCTGATGCATTGGCGTGGCCGCATCGAATGGCATTTCCAGCAGGTGATCGCCGACCCTGATGAAGACGAATCGGATGCTGGCGAGGCCAGCGTCGGCGCCGAATGGCTACCGCTGTGGCAGGGTGCGCTGGACGAAGAAGCGGCTGCGCAGCAACTGCTGGAAGCCGGCTTCGTCGACGCCATGGCAGCTTGTCGGCGGCTCGCCGATTTGCGCAACGGCCCACAGGTGCGCGCCATGCAGCGACTGGGGCGTGAGCGTCTGGATGCTTTCATTCCGCGTCTGCTGGCGCAGACCGTCGAGCACGACAAGCCGGATCTGGTGCTGGAGCGGGTACTGCCGCTGGTGGAAAAGGTCGCACGGCGTTCGGCCTATCTGGTGCTTTTGAGCGAAAACCCGGGGGCGCTTGAGCGGCTGATCAGTCTTTGCGCAGGTAGCCCGTGGATCGCCGAGCAGATTGCCCGCTATCCGCTGTTGCTCGACGAGTTGCTCAACGAGGGGCGGCTATATTCGCCGCCGCTGGCGCCGGAGCTGGCGGCCGAGCTGCGCGAGCGGCTGATCCGTATTCCCGAGGAAGACCTGGAGCAGCAGATGGAGGCGCTGCGTCACTTCAAGCTGGCTCACAGCCTGCGCGTGGCCGCATCGGAAATCGCCGGCACGCTGCCCTTGATGAAGGTGTCGGACTATCTGACCTGGCTGGCCGAGGCGATTCTCGATCAGGTGCTGGCGCTGGCCTGGCAGCATACGGTGCAGCGCCATGGCCGTCCTTATCGTGCCGATGGCACGCCGTGCGATCCGGATTTCATCATTGTCGGTTACGGCAAGGTAGGCGGCCTGGAGTTCGGCCATGGCTCGGACCTGGATCTGGTGTTCATCCATGACGGTGACCCGCAGGCCGAAACCGATGGTGCCAAGCCGATAGACGGTGCGCAGTTCTTTACCCGCCTGGGCCAGCGCATCATTCACCTGCTGACCACCCAGACCACCTCTGGTGCGTTGTATGAGGTCGACATGCGCCTGCGACCATCGGGCGCAGCCGGGCTGCTGGTCAGCTCGCTGGGCGCCTTTAAGCGCTATCAGGAAACCGAGGCCTGGACCTGGGAACATCAGGCACTGGTGCGTGCGCGGGTGCTGGTGGGGTGTTCGCGCCTGGCTGGCGAATTCGCTCGCGTGCGCGCCGAGGTGCTCGGTCGCCAGCGCGATATCGAGGCGCTGCGTGTCGAGGTCAGCGAGATGCGCGCGAAGATGCGTGACAACCTTGGCAACAAAAATACCGCAGCCGGTACGGCGCCGAATGCCTTCGAGGCCACGTCCTCCTTCGATCTGAAGCAGGATGCCGGTGGTATCGTCGATATCGAATTTATGGTGCAATACGCGGCTCTGGCCTGGTCGTGGCAACACCCGCAGCTACTCGAGTTCACCGATAACATCCGCATTCTGGAAGGTCTGGAGCGGGTGGGTTTGATGGGCGCCGAGGATGCCGCCTTGCTGCGCGAGGTCTACAAGATCTATCGCTCGGCCGCTCATCGCCAGGCGCTGCAGAAGCAGCCTGGAGTGGTGCCGGGGGATCAGTTCCAGGATGAGCGCCGCGCCGTGATGCGCCTGTGGCGTGAACTGGGGCTGAGTTGAATGACGGGGGCTGCGGCCCCACCTAATTGTTCGAACCGTGAAGCGAATTTGAGGAGCAGGCAAGATGTCGATGTCCGACCGTGATGGCGTGATCTGGTACGACGGCAAACTGGTGCCGTGGCGCGAAGCCAACACCCATGTGCTGACCCACACCCTGCACTACGGCATGGGCGTGTTCGAAGGCGTACGCGCCTACAACACCCCGGACGGCACTGCGATCTTCCGTCTGCAGGCGCACACCGACCGTCTGTTCGACTCCGCGCACATCTTTAACATGCAGATCCCTTTCACCAAGGAAGAGATCAACGAAGCCCAGCGCGCCGCCGTGCGTGAGAACGGCCTGGAAAGCGCCTACCTGCGCCCGATGGTGTTCTTCGGTAGCGAAGGCATGGGCCTGCGCGCCGCAGGCCTGAAAGTGCACGTGATCGTCGCTGCCTGGCATTGGGGCGCGTACATGGGCGAGGAAGCGCTGGAGGCCGGCATCAAGGTGCGTACCAGCTCCTACACCCGCCACCACGTCAACATCGCCATGACCCGCGCCAAGGCCAACGGCAACTACATCAACTCGATGCTGGCCCTGCAGGAAGCCATCTCCGGTGGCGCCGACGAAGCGATGCTGCTGGATCCGGAAGGCTACGTGGCCGAAGGTTCGGGCGAGAACATCTTCCTGGTCAAGGACGGCGTGGTGTACACCCCGGAAGTGACCTCCTGCCTCAATGGCATCACCCGCAGCACGATTCTGACCCTGGCTGAAGAGCATGGCATCAAGGTGGTCGAGAAGCGCATCACCCGCGATGAGGTGTATATCGCCGACGAGGCGTTCTTCACCGGTACTGCCGCTGAAGTCACGCCGATCCGCGAAGTGGATGGCCGCAAGATCGGCGCTGGTCGCCGTGGTCCGGTCACCGAGAAGCTGCAGAAAGCCTACTTCGATCTGGTCACCGGTAAAACCAGTGGCCACGCCGAATGGCGTACGCTGGTCAAATAAGCGATTCCTCGAAGGCTCGACGGGGAGGCCTCAAGAGTCCGCCGGTAATCTTGCGAGCTAGAGTCAGGCTAGGCGCAACAGGGGCGAGGGCGTGAGTTTACTGCGGTAAATGAACGCCCAAGACCCTTTTGCAACGACGCATGACCGACGCGCAGCTGATTGCAGGTGGGCTCTGAGCCTCCCCGGTCGTTTCTGGAAAAGATATGAAGATACTGATCGTTGGGCCAAGCTGGGTAGGCGACATGGTGATGGCGCAGACGCTATTCCAGTGCCTGAAACAGCGCCATCCCGAGTGCGAGATCGACGTGCTGGCGCCGGACTGGAGCCGGCCGATTCTTGAGCGCATGCCCGAGGTGCGCGCCGCGCTGAGCCTGCCGCTCGGCCATGGCGTTCTCGATCTGGCCACGCGCCGGCGTATCGGCAAGTCGCTGGCCGGTCAGTACGATCAGGCCATCCTGCTGCCCAACTCGCTGAAGTCCGCGCTGGTGCCCTGGTTCGCCGGTATTCCCAAGCGCACCGGCTGGAAGGGCGAGATGCGCTACGGCCTGCTCAACGACATCCGCACGCTGGACAAAGAACGCTACCCGCTGATGATCGAACGCTTCATGGCGCTGGCCTATGAGCCCGGTGCTCTGTTGCCGCAGCCTTATCCACAGCCGCGTTTGCAGATCGATGAGTCCAGCCGTGCGGCTGCCTTGGCCAAGTTCGGCCTGCAGCTGGATCGTCCGGTGCTCGCGTTGTGCCCTGGCGCGGAGTTCGGCGAGGCCAAACGCTGGCCGGCCGAGCACTATGCCAAGGTCGCCGAGATCAAGATTCGCGAGGGTTGGCAGGTCTGGCTGTTCGGCTCGAAGAACGACCATGCCGGCGGTGAAGACATTCGCATGCGCCTGATTCCGGGCCTGCGCGAGGAAGTCAGCAACCTGTCCGGGCAGACCAGTCTGGCCGAGGCCATCGACCTGATGTCGGCGGCCACCGCCGTTGTTTCCAACGACTCCGGGCTGATGCACGTGGCGGCGGCGCTGAATCGACCGCTGGTAGCGGTCTACGGCTCCACTTCGCCGGGCTTCACCCCGCCGCTGGCCGACCGCGTCGAGATTGTTCGCCTGGGTCTGGAGTGCAGCCCCTGTTTCGAGCGCACCTGCCGTTTTGGTCACTACAACTGTCTACGCGAGCTCAAGCCGCGCCCGGTGATCGAAGCGCTGGATAGGCTGGTCGGCGAGACCTTGATCCTGGTCGAGGGCGACTGATTTGCGGGTGCTGATCATCAAGACCTCGTCGCTCGGTGACGTGGTGCATACTCTGCCGGCACTGACTGATGCCGCGCGTGCTATTCCCGGCATCCGCTTCGACTGGGTGGTGGAAGAAGGCTTCGCCGAGATTCCCGCCTGGCATCCGGCGGTGTCCCAGGTGATTCCGGTGGCCATCCGCCGCTGGCGCAAGCACCCCCTGCGCACCTGGCGCAGTGGCGAATGGACGCGCTTCAAGCAGCGTCTGCGGGAAACCCGCTACGACCTGGTGATCGACGCCCAGGGCCTGCTCAAGAGTGCCTGGCTGACGCGTTACGTGTCGGCGCCAGTGGCCGGTCTGGATCGTGATTCGGCGCGCGAGCCGCTGGCCAGTCGCTTCTATGATCGCCGCTATGCGGTACCCAAGGATCAGCACGCGCTGGAGCGCGTGCGCCAGTTGTTCGCCAAGGCTTTGGGTTATTCGCTGCCGTCCGGTAGCGGTGACTACGGCCTGAACCGTGCGGCGATGATGGACGCTACCGCGCAGCCCTATCTGGTGTTCCTGCATGGCACCACCTGGGCCAGCAAGCACTGGCCGGAATCCAACTGGCGTGCGCTGGCCGAGCGCATGGACGAGCTGGGCTGGGCCGTGCGCCTGCCTTGGGGCAATGAGACGGAGAAGGCGCGCGCCGAGCGCATCGCTGCCGGCCTGACGCATACCGCCGTGCTGCCGAAGCTGAACCTGGCCGGTGTGGCCAAGGTGATTGCCGGTGCCAGCGCCTGCGTCTCCGTCGACACCGGGCTCGGCCACTTGGCCGCGGCGCTGGATGTACCGAACATTTCCCTCTACGGCCCGACCTTGCCCGGCAAGGTGGGCGCCTACGGCCGTAGCCAGATTCATCTGTGTGCCAGCGGCCCGGGCGCCGGCAGCGGTGACCGTGACAAGCCCTGCTTCGATGGCCTCGGCGCCGAGCGCGTCGGCCTGGAACTGGAGGCGCTGCTGCTTGCGCCTCCCGGCACCCTTTAAGGAGCGGCTATGCAACTGGCCTTCGTTCTCTACAAATACTTCCCGTTCGGTGGGCTGCAGCGCGATTTCATGCGCATCGCCCTGGAATGCCAGGCGCGTGGCCACGCCATTCGCGTCTACACGCCGATCTGGGAAGGGGAAAACCCCGGCGGCTTCGATGGCCGCGGGGCGCCGGTGCGCGCGCTGTTCAACCCCCGCCGCAATGAGAAGTTCAGCGCCGGGCTGCACGCCGACCTGAAACGCGACCCGGTCGACCGGGTAATCGGCTTCAACAAGATGCCAGGCCTGGACGTCTACTACGCCGCCGACGGCTGTTTCGAGGACAAGGCGCAGACCCTGCGCAACCCGATCTACCGTCGCTGGGGGCGCTACAAGCACTTCGCCGAGTACGAGCGCGCGGTGTTCGCGCCGGAGTCGAAGACCGAGATCCTGATGATTTCCGAAGTGCAGCAGCCACTGTTCGTCAAACACTACAAGACTCCGCTGCAGCGCTTCCATCTGCTGCCGCCAGGCATCGCTCAGGACCGGCGCGCGCCGGCCAATGCTGGCGAGATTCGCGCCGAGTTCCGCCGTGAGTTCAAGCTGAGTGATGATGACCTGCTGCTGGTGCAGATCGGCTCCGGCTTCAAGACCAAGGGCCTGGATCGCAGCCTCAAGGCCCTGGCATCCCTGCCGCGTGAGCTGCGCAAGCGCACCCGGCTGATCGCCATCGGCCAGGACGATCCCAAGCCCTTCCTGCTGCAGGTTAAGGCGCTGGGCTTGAGCGACCAGGTGCAGATTCTCAAGGGCCGCAGCGACATTCCGCGCTTCCTGCTCGGCGCCGATCTGCTGATCCATCCGGCCTACAACGAAAACACCGGCACCGTGCTGCTGGAGGCGCTGGTTTCCGGCCTGCCGGTGCTGGTCACCGACGTCTGCGGTTACGCCCACTACATCGCCGATGCCGATTGCGGCAGGGTCCTGCCCGGCCCCTTCGAGCAGGAGCAACTCAACCGCACCCTGGCCGATATGCTCGCCGACCCGCAGCGTCGTGCGCTCTGGGGGCGCAACGGCCTGGCCTATGCCGACAGCGCCGACCTGTATTCGATGCCGAAGAAGGCCGCCGACGTGATCCTGGCGGAGAGGTGCGCGTGAGCATGTCAGCTACTGCGGGTGGTATCGACCATTCGGGCTCGCCGTCCTCGGTGCGAGGCAACGGTGGTCCCTCCGCCCGACTTGCGCTGTTTGCCGTATCCATAATGAGGGCGCAGCGCCTACAGGGAGGCTTATGCAGCTGATTCTTGCTGAACCATTCAAGTCCCTATGGGCCGGCAAGGATGCCTTTGAGGAAGTAGAGGGCCTGCAGGGGCAGGTCTACCGGGAACTCGAGGCGCGCCGAACGCTGCGCACCGAGGTGGACGGCAAAGGCTACTTCGTCAAAATTCATCGAGGGATTGGCTGGGGTGAAATTCTCAAGAACCTGGTCACGGCCCGACTGCCAGTGCTGGGCGCTGGTCAGGAGTGGAAGGCCATCCAGCGTCTGAGCGAAGCGGGTGTGTCGACCATGACTGCGGTCGCCTATGGCGAGCGAGGCAGCAATCCGGCGCAGCAACATTCCTTCATCGTCACCGAAGAGCTGGCGCCCACTGTCGATCTTGAGCAGTTAACGCTGAACTGGCACGCTCAGCCGCCAGCACCCGGGTTGAAACGGGCGCTCATCCGCCGCGTCGCGCAAATGACCGGACGCATGCATGCCGCCGGCGTGAATCACCGGGACTGTTATATCTGTCATTTTCTCCTGCATACCGACAAACCCCTCGACGCGGATGATTTCCGGCTGTCGATAATCGATCTGCATCGGGCGCAGGTGCGTGATGCCGTGCCGCGACGCTGGCGCGACAAGGACCTGGCCGGGCTGTATTTCTCCGCGTTGGGCATTGGCCTGACCCGGCGCGATCTGCTGCGCTTTCTCAAAGAGTATTTCGGCGTCGTCGACAGCCGCCCATTGCGCCTGATCCTGCAGGACGAGGCCGCGTTGCTGCGGTGGCTGCAGGGCAAGGCCGACCGGCTGCGCGCGCGTTATGTGCGCAAGTACGAAAAAGAAGGTGAAGCATGAGTCAGTGGCGCGTCACCGCCTTGACTACCCCCGAGGCAGCCAGGGCATTCGCGTCGCTGGATGCGGTCTTCGCTCTGCAGGGCGAGGCCATCACCCATGACCCGCTATCGGACGTCATTCGCGTCGAACTCGGTGGGCTGCGTTATTACGTCAAGCGCTACCACGGTGCCGGCAAGGGCGCCCGGCGCTTCATCGGCCGGCCGCGGGTCAAGGCCGAGTGGCAGAATCTCAAGTACTTCGCGGCCTGGGGTATTCCTACCGCGCCCATTGCCGCCTATGGGCTGGAGCGTAAGGGCGCGGCCTTTCACCGGGGCGCGCTGATTACCCAGGAGCTGGTCGATACCTCAGACATGTGGCGGCTCGCTTCCTCTGGCGATGCGCGCCTGCGTGATCGGGCCTGGGTTGAGGATGTCAGCTCTCAGCTGGCTCGCGCCACGCGCATCCTGCATGATCACCATTTCGCCCATAACGACCTGAAGTGGCGCAATCTGCTGGTCGATGAGCATCGCCGCCTGTATTTGATTGACTGCCCGACCGGGGCGTTCTGGTGGGGGCCTTTTTTGCGCAGACGCATCGTCAAGGACCTTGCCTGCCTCGATAAAGTGGCCAAGTATCATCTTTCACGTACGCAGCGCCTGCGCTTCTACCTGCAGTATCGAGGTCGCGACCGGCTCAGCGACAGCGACAAGCAACGTATCAGGCAGATCGTGCGGTACTTCGAGGGAAGAGAATGAAGGACTTCATCGACAGCGATGATCAAACGCTGCTCGAGCGTCATGGACTGGCCAGTTTCGAGGCGCTCTGGGCGCTCGAATTGCATGCGGTCGACGAACCCAACAAGGCGCCGCGCGGCGGTTGGAGCACGGTCTATCGGCTCGACCTGGAAGGCCATGGCTATTACCTCAAGCGCCAGAGCAATTACCTGACCCACAGCCTGGAGCGCCCCTGGGGTGAGCCGACCCTGGCGCGAGAGTTTCGCAACATTCGCCGCTATCAGCGCCTGGGTATCCCGGCCATGAGCGCCGCGTTCTACGCCGAGCGGCGCATCGATGGTGAGCGCCGAGCCGTGCTGCTGACCCGTGCCCTGGATGGCTGGCGCGACCTTGACAGCTGGCTGCCCGAGTGGCGCCAGCTCGCAGCCGAGCAGCGCCAGGCGATCGTCAGCGCCTGTGGTCTGCTGGCTCGCCGTGTGCATGAAAAGGGCCAGGTGCATGGCTGTTTCTACCCCAAGCACATCTTCCTGCAGCCACGAAATGATGGCTTTGCGGCGCAACTGATCGACCTGGAAAAGACCCGGCCGCTGTTTCTCGGCGAGCGGGACAGGGTCAAGGATCTCGAACCGTTGCTACGTCGCACCAATCCCTGGAATGAAGCGGATCACCTGGGCTTCCTGACCGCCTATCTGGGCAGTGGGCAGCATCTTGATCATTGGTCGCAGCGTCTTGCGGCGCGTTTGAAGGACAAGGCCCAACGCCAATGAAACTGGTTCTCCTCAACGAGGCGGGGCGTAATCCTGCGCTGCCGCTGTCGATCGATTTGCCGGGCGGTGAGTCACTCCAGTTGCACAGTCTGCTGCGTGTGTTGCCGGGGCAGCGTTATGTCGGCGAGGCGCAATGGCAGGGGCGCAACGTGCTCGCCAAGTTATTGGTTGGCAGCAAGGCTGAGCGACATTTTGCGCGAGAGCTGCAAGGTGCCCGGTTGTTGGTGGAGCAGAGGTTGTGCACGCCGTTGCTGCTCGATCATGGCGTCGCGGCAGGCGGCGGCTGGCTGCTGTTCGAGTTCCTGGAGGGCGCGCGCAGCCTGGCGGATGACTGGCAGGCCGTCGCCGGCGAAGCCTGGCTGAGCGATGCGCAGCAGCAGGTGCTGGGTGAGGCGCTTGGCGTTATCGGCGAGCTGCATCGTCGAGGTTTGTGGCAGGAGGACCTGCACCTGGACAACCTGCTGCGCCATGACGGCCGACTGCATCTCATCGATGGCGGCGGTATTCGCGCCGAGACGCCCGGGCAGGCCCTCTCCCGAGACCGCGTGCTGGAAAACCTGGGGTTGTTCTTCGCGCTGTTTCCCCGAGCCGTCGATGACTTTATCGAGGAGTTGTTGGTGCATTACCTGCTGGTCAACGGCGAACATGCACTGCCACTTGAGGCTCTGCTCAGGGCGGTGGCCAAGGCACGCGGGCTGCGCCTGCATACTTTCATGGCCAAGATCCAGCGAGAGTGCACGGCTTTTCGTGTCTGGCGCGGCCCGTCGCGTCTGCAAGTAGTGAGGCGCGAGGAGGACGCGGTGCTGGCGCCCATCCTGGCCGATCCCGATGCGGCGATAGCGGCTGGCGAGCCGCTCAAGCTGGGCGGCTCCTCGACCGTTGCGCGCATCGAGCAGGGCGGCCGGCAACTGGTCATCAAACGCTACAACATCAAGGGCTTCAGCCATTGGTTGCGGCGCTTCTGGCGGCCGAGCCGGGCCTGGCACAGCTGGTGCGAGGGTAATCGCCTGGATTTCCTCGGTATCGCCACGCCCAGACCGCTGGCCGTGCTCGAACGACGTACCCTGTGGCTGCGCCGCCAGGCCTATCTGATTACCGAACACGCGCCGGGTATGGATATAATCGCCCGTTTCGCGCACTGCGGGGCGGACGGGCTGCCGCCCGAGGCGGATTTGCAGGCCCTGGAGGCCTTGTTTGCGGCCCTGCTGCGCGAGCGCATCAGCCATGGTGACTGCAAAGGTAGCAATATCCTTTGGCAGGACGGCTGCTGGGCGCTGATCGATCTGGATGCCATGCAGTACCATGGCCAGGCCAGCAGCTTCAAGGCCGCCTATGCACGTGACCGTGCGCGCCTGCTGCGCAACTGGTCGGCCGACAGCGCCCTGTACCGTGAGCTTGATCGGCGCCTGCCAACACTTAATTGAGCCCTCCGACGGAGGCTCAGCGAAATCAAACCGTATCGGTTGTCGAGTCAGACAGCCGCGTTAAGAGGCTTTATCCGTGGCATTGACGATTCTTGGCCTGTCCGGCGCCCTCAGTCATGACCCTTCCGCGGCGTTGTACATCGATGGCAAGTTGATTGCTGCGGCGGAAGAAGAGCGCTTCGTGCGTGACAAGCACGCGAAGAATCGCATGCCTTACGAGTCGGCCAAGTTCTGCCTGGAGCAGGCCGGTATCAAGCCCTCCGATGTCGATGTGGTGGCGATTCCCTTCGCGCCCATCAGCCTGTTCGGCAAGGCGCGCTGGCATTATGCCAAGCGCTACTGGTACGCGCCGGATCGTGCCCTCGACGCCATCCTCATGGGTAACCGCCGTTACAAGCGCTATCGCAAGAAGATCGTCTGGTGCCTGGAGCAACTGGGTTTCGACGCCAAGAAGGTCAAGATCGAGCCGGTCGAGCATCACCTGGCCCACGCCGCCAGTGCCTATCACTGCTCGGGCTTCACCGAGAAGACCGCCATCCTCGGTATCGACGGCAAGGGTGAGTACGCCACCACCTTCTTTGGTTACGGCGAAAACGGTCGCATCCACAAGATCAAGGAATTCTTCGACCCGGACTCCCTGGGTGGCCTGTATGGTGCGGTGACCGAGTTCCTCGGTTTCGAAATGCTTGACGGCGAGTTCAAGGTCATGGGCATGGCGCCCTACGGCGATGCCAGCAAGTACGATTTTTCCCGTCTGGCCAAGTTCGAGAACGGCGAGCTGGTGATCAACACCGACTACGCCAACGTTATCGGCCTGCGCCGCCACAAGGAAAAGGGCAAGGGCTTCTACTTCTCGCCCAAACTGATCGAGTGGCTGGGGCCCAAGCGCGAAGGCGACATTGCCGACGACCCTTACATCCACTACGCCGCCAGCATGCAGGCGCTGTTCGAGAAGCTGGCGCTGGAGATGATGGATTACTACCTGGGCGACATCATCCGTGAAACCGGCAAGATCGCCTTCGCCGGCGGCTGCGCGCTGAACGTCAAGCTCAACCAGAAGATCATCGCCCGCCCCGAGGTCAAGGAGCTGTTCGTGCAGCCGGCCTCCGGTGACGCCGGCACTTCGGTTGGTGCCGCGGCTTACGTTTCCCACAAGCGCGGCGTGCCGGTGGAGAAGATGGAGCACGTCTACCTCGGCCCGGCCTACTCAAACGAAGACGTCATCGCCGCCTGCGCCCGCCACCCGAACGCGCCGAAATGGCAGAAGATCGACAACATGCCGCAGCGCATCGCGCAGATCATGGTCGATGGCAACCCGGTGGCGTGGTTCCAGGGCCGCATGGAATTCGGTCCGCGCGCTCTCGGTGGCCGTTCCATCATCGGTTGCCCGAGCATCCCCGGCGTGGCCGACCGCATCAACGAACAGATCAAGTTCCGCGAGCGCTGGAGACCCTTCTGCCCGTCGATGCTCGACACCGTCGCCGACAAGATGCTCAAGGTCGACCACCCGAGTCCGTTCATGACCTTTACCTTCGAGGTCAACGACGAGTGGAAGGAGCGTGTCAGCGAAGTCGTCCACGAGGACGGCACCTCCCGCGCCCAGGTGCTCAAGCGCGAGTACAACCCGCGCTGGTATGACCTGATGCTGGAGCTGGAAAAGCTCACCGGCAATGGCGTGTCGCTGAACACCTCGTTGAACCGCCGTGGCGAACCGATGATCTGCTCGCCGACCGATGCCCTGAACATGTTCTTCGGCTCGGACCTGCAGTGCCTGATCATGGAAGATATTCTGGTGGTCAAGGATGACGTCATTGCGCCGAACAGTGACCTGTCCGGCAGCGTGGAGTCTTAGGGGTGGCTGGCAGTCAGGCAAGGTTGAAGGCGTTGTTGTTCAACGACACGTCTTCGGAGGGGCACCACGGCTGCCATTTGGTGATGCAGCAGATCTACACACTGGCCGAACAGGCTGGCATGGATATTTTGCGCTCCTGCCCGATGTATCACGACTGGCAAACAGACGAGCAGTTGCAAGCCGACATCCGCGCGGCTGATATCTGCCTGGTCAACGGCGAAGGCACCATGCACGACGATGCGCCGCTGGCCCTGCGTTATGGGGCACTAGCGCGGTATTGCCGGGAACACGGCGTGCCCTGTTTTCTGATCAACTCCGTTTGGCAGAACAATGATCGGCTCAATGCCGATGCACCATTGTTCACGCGTATATTCGTGCGCGACGTTCTGAGTCAGGCCGCGCTGGGGGAGGTCGGCGTTTCGGCCGAGGTCGTACCGGATCTGACGCTGTCTTATCAATACCAGGGGGCTACGCCCGCTCGTCAGGGTCTGCTGATCAACGGCAGCGTGCTCACGGAGCGGTTGCGCGAAGCATGGCGCATCAGCTGTGCCAATCCCCGGCTGCGTTATTTCAGCATCCGCACTGTTGCGCCCCTGCAGCTGGGTAAGGGTTTCGATATCTATCTGCGCAAGAATCTGCGCAAGCGGCTGAAGGCCTACCGGCGTATCGCTGCCAGTTATTTGCATCGCTACCCCGCCGACTTACCAAACTCCCGGATCGACAAGCTGCGCTGGCGTTACGCCGTGCTGTCCCCCAAACGTTTCCTGGCTTTGCTGCGGCGCTCCGAAGGCGTAATCACCGGGCGTTTTCATTTGGTTACCTTGTGTCTGGTCACCGGTACTCCCTTCTACGCCATTCCTTCTAATACTCACAAGATCGAGGCTCTGCTGACGCAAGTCGGCTTGAGTGATCGCCTTCGCCTGTCATACGAAAATGCCGCTTCCGATGCTTGCGTCATCGCCTTCAGCGAGAGGGAGCAGGCGCACATCGAGCGCCTCTTGCAAGAGGCCCGTAGAAGGGCCCGAGAGATGTTTGCGGCCATGGCGCAAGTAGCCAAGAGTCGCCGTGAAGCCGCTTAATGCTCATAACCATGCCAGTTAGACGTAGATGACTCGTCAGTCAAGGTTGTTTTGTTGCCGTTCATCAGAAAAAATTGAACTAGCTGAAAAACCTTGCCTCCGACAGTTAAGGTCGAAGCATCGGCTGTTCAGGTTAAGGGCTAGAATTCTTTTTTAAGTAGTGACTTTCAAGGGTGCGTACAGGTACCTGACGTTGTCGTTAATTGGTAGGGATCATGAAAACCAATAATAAGAACCAAGCATGGGTGCTGCAGATTTGTCATGGTTACGATGGGCCGTTTCTCGATTGTGCTCGACAATATGCCGTGCTTTTTGCCGACACTCCCTACAAGGTGATGACCGTATACCTGAGCGGCAAGTACGATGCTCAGGTGGAAGCGGGATCTGCCTCCGATGAGGTGGTCTTTCTCGAATACAGCAGCAAGCAGTTGAGGGGCTTGAAGCTCGGCGCGATTCGAGCGATTCGTCGCATTGCTTCTCAACGCAACTTCGCCCTGTGCATTGCCCATCGCTCCAAGCCTGCCTATGTGGCCATGCTGGGCACCAAGCTTCCAGTGATCGGTATTCATCACGCCTTCGGCGATTACCAGCGCAAGTCGCGCCAGCTCTTCGCCAACCTGTTTCGTAAGCGGCTTTACCTGTTTGGCGTATCCGACGCGGTTCGTGATGACCTGCGCGCTTGCTTGCCGGGGTGGCCGCAACAGCGCATTCAGACGCTCTACAACCGGATTGATCTGCAAGCCGTGCAGTCCGAGCAGCTTTCACGTTCAGCCGCGCGCGAGGCGCTTGGCCTGCCGAGTCAGGCTTGGGTGATCGGTAACGTGGGGCGGTTGCATCCTGACAAGGATCAGGAAACCCTTATCCGCGCCTTTGCCGACGCGCTTCCCACTTTGCCGAACAACAGTCTGCTGGTCATAGTCGGAGAGGGGCGGCTCGAGGCGAAGCTCAAGGCCTTGGTGGCCGAACTGGGTATCGCAGAGCAGGTTCGTTTCCTGGGGCATGTGCCGCAAGCTCGGCGCTACTTCCGGGCCTTCGATATGTTTGCTCTAAGTTCTGATCACGAGCCTTTCGGCATGGTGTTGCTCGAGGCCATGGCGGCTGGTTTGCCTGTGGTCTGCAGCGATTGCGGTGGCGGCAGGGAAGTGGTCGGCGAGAGTGGAGAACTGTTCACCTTCGGTGATTGGCATGCCTTGTCTGCCAGTCTGCGAAACGTCGCGTCGGTTCAGCAGAAGGAACTGGAACGGCTTCGCGAAGACATGCGCGGCCGGCTGGAGAGCCGCTTCGTCGACTCTGCAGTCGCTCCGCGTTTCTTCGACACCCTGTCCCGCTGGTCGGGATGCCGCTTATGAGCGTTAGCGAGCGCCCCGGTGCGCCTTTGGTCAGCGTCATTGTGCCTTGCTACAACTACGCGTCCTATGTGGGCGATGCACTGCGCAGTATCCTCGAGCAGGATTATCAGTCCATCGAGCTGATCGTGATCGATGACGGATCAACTGATGACAGTGCGCGCTGTATCGAGGATGCGCTGCGCGACTGGCGCAGTTACCCGGGGGTACGTCGCGTGGAATTCATCCGTCAGTCCAATCAAGGGGTCAGCGCCGCGCTGAACAAAGGGCTGGAATTGGCGCAGGGTGAATTCGTCGCCACGTTCGATGCGGACGATGTCATGGTGCCCGGTCGTATCGCGCTGCAAGCCCATTACCTGATGAAACATCCGGAAGTCGGGTGCCTTGGCGGTCGTGCGCAGCGTATCGATCAGCATGGTGCGATACTGCCGAAGAAAAACAAGGCTCGTGAGGTCCGGAGCTATGATTTCTCCCAGGCGCTGGCTCAGGCCTTGGTGGTAGGCGGAAATCTGGTGATGTATCGGCGCGATGCTATGCTCGCGGCCGGCATGTATGACCCTTCGTTGCGTGTGCAGGATTTTCAGATGACTCTGAAAATCGCCCATGCAGGTTACCGTATCGATGTCATACCCGACACCGTGACCCTGTATCGCAAGCACGAAGGAGGTTTGTCGCGTAATTATCTTGCCGAGTACCGTTACGGTATGCAGTTGCTTGATCTATTCCGCGATCATCCGGCTTACGAGTCCGGAAAGGCGCGCTTGCTCACCAAGATACTCGGTCCAGCCGTAACCCAGGACAAACGGTTCGCGTGGAGACTTTTCGCGCAGATCCCCCTGCGGCAGTGGGATCGTCAGCTGTTCAAGCGCTTTCGGCACCTACTGTTGAAACCGCGAGCCAGGCAAGCGTGCTGAGCTGCCATCAGTGTGCAGCGCAGCCGTCACCTGGCGATCAAGCGATCATTAATTCGAGCTACCGGCCGGGTGTTGCAAAGCAGTACCCGGAGCCTATGGATGGATGACATGGAGCACATGCTCGATAGCGATACGACGCCTGTTGGCAAACGCAAGTATTTGATTCTGGATGGCATAGGCGGCGTGCCACTGGGCCGCGAGTTGTACGAGGCCTTTCTCGGCGCTGGTGTGTCAGCAGTCCACTGGGATGCTTTGCAGCAGAAGCCGCGCCGCTGGTATGGCGTGGCATCGGCACTTTACAAGGCGAGAAACAAAGCCCGCGAACGGGACGGCTTCACTCATTTGCCGCGTCTGTCGCTGCAACCGCTGCGCAAGCTCATCGAGGAAGAGGCGCCGACGCACGTGTTGGTGATCGGCTTCCTGTACAAGCACTACGACGTGGATCAGGTGGCAAGCATGGTGCGTGGCGCCGGGGCGCGCTTCATGCTCTACGATACCGACAGTTGCAACCTGTATTCCAAACGCCGGGAGTTTCTCTACTTCATCGGGCAGGAGCTGCCACGTTACGACCAGCTGTTCTCCTTCTCTGCGGTGACGACGCGTTTCTTTCGTGAAACCTTGGGGCTCGAGGCTCTGCACTTGCCGTTCGGTGCCGTGGTCCTGCCTCAGCATCAGGCTGAGCCAGAGCATGATGTGCTGTTCGTTGGTAGCGCCGATTTGCGCAGGGTGTTCCTGCTGGAAAATATCCGCGAACACCTGACGGTGCGCGGCAATCGCTGGCGTCGTAACCGGGCACTGATGTCTTCGGCGCTGCAACAGCGCGTCGACGATAGAACCGTATGGGGTGAGGAGTTGCGGCAGTTGCTACAGACTTCTCGAATGGTGCTCAACATCACCCGCTCGGATTTTTATGGCGCCGAAACAGGCGTCAATCTAAGGATTTTCGAAGCGCTATCGGCAGGCTGTTTCCTGATGACCGACTACTGTGAGGAAATCGCCGAGCTGTTCACGCCTGGAGAGGAAATCGAGATATTTCGCTCAAGAACCGAGCTGAGGGACAAGGTTCGTCATTATCTGGCCAACCCCGAAGAGCGTGAGCGTATCGCACGTAAGGGGCAGGCGCGCTTTCTTGCAGAACACACCTGGACGCATCGCGTGGCGCGTATTCTGGCCTGTTCCTGATGGCGATCTTTTTTACGTTTCGAGATATCGCATGAATGATTTCCTTGCATCGTCACCCGTATGGTTTGACGTAGTGATACTCAGCTTCGCCAAGGACGACGCCTTGCGCCAAGTTACCGAACACTGCCTGGACTCTCTGGTCGCTTCGGAAGATTCCGAGCGGATTCGCTTCCGTATCTGGGTGCTCGAGTCGAATGCACAAGCGCCTATTTATACGCAGCCGGGCGTGGTCACGCTCTATCCCAAAGGCGTTTTCAACTACCACGCCTATATGAACATCGGCATTCGCGAAGGACAGGCGCCCTTCGTGGCCATTTGCAACAACGATCTGTCCTTCCATCCCGGCTGGGCTTCAGAGCTGCTGCGTGTGTTCGAACAAGATCCGAGCGTCAGCAGTGCCAGCCCGGCTTGCTCCCTGCATCATCCGGCCAAGGGGTTCCCGCTCGACAGCGGTGTCTATCCAGGCTACGGCGTGCTGCGGGAAATTTCCGGGTGGTGCCTGGTATTTCGCCGATCCATTCTGGACGTCATCGGCGCGCTGGATGAGCGGTTTTTCTTCTGGTACGCCGATAACGACTACGCCTTGACGCTGCAGGCAAATGGATTGCGGCACGTGCTGGTCACCTCTTCGGTCGTCGATCATCTCGATAGCCGCACGTTGAGTACTCACACCTCGGCTCGCCAGTGGCTGATGACCAAACGAGCCAAGTACATATTCGAGGAAAAATGGCTCGGCCGTAGCCGGGGTTACCTGCTGCGTAAAAAGCTCAAGCTGTACCTCAAGTTTCCACTCTATTACCTGGGGCTGAAGAAAGTTAAATGAACGGTGGTTTTTCGGGACGCGTCGCGTGATTTCCGTTGTGATTTGCAGCGCCCAACCCGCACGGTTGCAGGCGGTGGCTCGCAATATCGAGGCCACGATCGGTGTCGAACACGAGCTGATCGCCATGGACAACAGTATCGAGGGGCGAGGTATTTGTGCGGTCTACAACGAGGGGGCGTCGAGGGCGAGCTTCCCCTTCGTGTGTTTCGTGCATGAGGATGTCGAGTTCCTCAGCCCGGATTGGGGCGCGCGTGCGCTAGCTCATTTCTCAGGCGACGCAGAGCTTGCCCTCATCGGGCTGGCAGGAAGCCGCTACAAGGCGGCAACTCCCTCTGGTTGGCACAGCGGTGATGAAGACGATCTTTGCATCAACATACTGCACGGTTCATCGAGAGCAGATGCCAGCGCGGCTTTCGCCAAGCCTGCCGACAGCGGTTCGAGCCAATGCGTTCCTGTCGTGGCGCTGGACGGCGTCTGGCTGTTCGCGCGCCGTTCGGTATGGGCTCAAACGCGCTTCGATGAGCGAGTGACGGGTTTTCATTTCTACGACGTTGACTTCAGCCTGCGCGTGGCCCGGGCCGGCAAGGTCGCAGTCGTGTTCGATATTGATCTTTTGCACTTTTCAATGGGCAGCTTTGGCGAGGCCTGGGCTCGCCAGGCGCTTGCCTACGCTGATGCTGCGCCGCTGGAGTTGCCTTTTTCCAGCGCGCGGCCGTTGGCCAAGGGGCAGCAGCGGCGTAAGGAGGCGCTAGCGGTGCGCTACTGGCTGCGCTTGTTGAGAAGAGCGCACCTTCCGCTGGCATTGCGCGTTCGCTGGCTTAAGGCCGTGGGAATTCAGCGCTATCCGGCTCAATGGCGGGTGGCGTTGAAGTTTCTGCTGCGTTGATGATTTCGCGGTAGCGAAAAAACGAGGCGCCCAGCAGATAATCGGCGATCGGTCGGGTGTCGATTGGAGATTCAATCAGCGCTGCCAGCTCCGCGGCAGTCCGGAAACTGGGGACTCCATCTGCGGTGAGGTTGAGGCTCTGTGCCCGATACAGTGCACAGGGGACGTCGAACAGCATCGTTTCGAACAGGCTGGTGGTATTGAAGCCGACGACTAGGTCGTAGCGTCCGGCGCTTAGCGTATCGGCAAGGGTAGGGCTGTCATCGAGCGTTGCGCTGGCCGGCAGAGCAGCCAGCAATGCTGCATTGCTGGCGAGCAGCGGATGCAGGCGCACGGTCAGCGGATAGCATGGCTGCAGTGCGGCCAGTAAATGGAGAAGTTCGATGCTGTCCTTCACGTAGCGTTTGCCTGGCAGCACGCAAAGGAGGTTCTTCTGCGCGTGTGCGGGCCGCGGTGAAACATGGGCCGGCTCAGGCGGGTTAATGTAACCGGCAACCTGCATGTCGAAATCGGGGGATCGGCCTGTTTCGCGGTAAAACGCCTCGATCTCCGTGCGGCAGAACTCGCTCCAGACCAACAAAGTATCGGCGGTGACGTTTTCGTAGTTGATGATGTCGATCGGTTGTTCGCCGCGATAACGATGATAAAGCCCATGCTGCAGCGAGTAGGTCGGCAGGCCATGATGCCGGCAGGCGGCGACCAGAAAACACTCGGGAATGTTGGCGCTGTTGTAGCTCACCAGGGAGGTGATTTGCTGGGGTATCTGCAGTGTGTCGATGGCTTTGAAATGTTTGATGGTGTGGCACAAGACGCTGAATACGTAGAGCCGTTGTAGCCAGGGCAACGGGCAGCGCCGTGTTATCTTCCAGGCTGCGTACATGGCACGCCAGTCCAGCGATTTGTCGGCGTCCTGCTTGATGGCAGGCATGAAGCTGATATTGCGCTCGAGCTGCTTGCCCAGGCTCATGGCCAAGGCGCTCTGGTCATCGCGGTCGCAGTGCCAGATGTACGCGTGGCCCTTCAACTGCTCGTGGTTGCTGTAACGCGGCGTCATGCGTATCAGCTTGATTGCGCTGCGAATGCGCTTGCGTGTAGAGCGATTGTCGAACAGCAGGTGTGCCAGCAGCGCGGCTGCTGGATTGCATAGGTTGTGGCCGGCATAAGTAGCGAGCCTTAGGCTCTCTTTTGTTTTGGCGTAGAGGCTATACATGAATCGATCCATGGGGCAGCAAGAGGCTGCACGCGAAGCACCCGACGCCGCCAGACTTCACTGGGAGGCTTTAGGTGAGTAAAACCATAGTCTTTCAAAAGGAGCTGCTCGGGCGCAAACAGATCGGGGCGTTGTTGCCGGTCTTCGCTCAGTTAGACGATTTTGCGCCGGGGCGAGCGGTCGCCAGGATTACGCGGGAAGACGACGTCCTGTTCGTCAAACGCTATCGCCGCTCGATGAAACCCTGGTGGAAGCGAATATTGCGTCGGGCCTACCGATCTCCTCTACGCGATGAGGCGATGGTGCTGGCAAGGCTGCATACACTGGGATTTGCAGCCCCAGAGCCACTACTGTACACGGAAACCCGGCATCCGCGCTGTCACGAAAGCCTGCTGCTTACGCGGTTTTTGCCGGGCGTACCACTGGCGACATTGACGGGGTCGCAATTGTTGCGAGGCGCTTGCCAGTCGCTGAGCCTGCTTGGCCAATTGCACGGTCACGGCATCGCCCATGGCGACTGTAACCCCTATAACTTCTTGGTCGCCGACGAAACTTGTCTGCTGGATTTCGAGCGTGCAGATGATTTCAGCGAAGAAGCAGGCGTCGAAGATCTGAAGAAGATTCTCCTTCGCTTGCGCGATCTGGGGCTGAGTGATCCCGAACTTCAAGATGTGGTCGCATGCTATGCCTCTGCAATTAGGTCGCCGAGGTTCGACGCACGGGCTGTGCTGAATGAGCTGCATGGTATGAGCGTGGCCTGCAAACCGACACGCTGGCGTCCGCCGCAGGAGTTGCAGAGTTCGCCATGACGCCATCCTGAGCTGTGCGCCAATGCAGGCGCACAAATGCGAAGGTATTTCGCCTGCATTTGGTTGCGTGTTGCCTGATGGTACAATCGCGCGCTTAATCACAGAGCCAGCATCTTATGCCTGATTCAAGCGCCAAACCGTCTTCCCTCTCCAGCTTCAAGTTGTACATGCGGCTGTTGAGCTACATGAGGCGTTACTGGTTCATGTTCGGCGTCAGCATGATCGGTTACATCATTTTCGCCTCGACTCAGCCGATGCTCGCCGGCCTGCTCAAATACTTCGTCGACGGGCTCGCCAGCCCCGAGGCCGGTATGGTCGAATTGCCGCTGCTGGGCAGCATGCAGTTGCTCTACGGCGTACCGCTGGCGCTGCTGCTGATCACCTTCTGGCAGGGCATCGGCTCCTTTCTTGGCGGCTATTATCTGGCTCGGGTATCGCTGGGGTTGGTACAGGATCTGCGCATCGCGCTTTTCAACAACCTGCTGACACTGCCCAACCGCTATTTCGACAACCACTCCACGGGCTACCTGATTTCCCGCATCACCTACAATGTCGGTTCGGTCACCGGCGCGGCGACGGACGCCTTGAAGGTCATGGTGCGCGAAGGCCTGACGGTGGTTTTCCTGTTCGGTTATCTGCTGTGGATGAACTGGAAACTGACCATGGTGATGGTGGCGATCCTGCCGCTCATTGCACTGATGGTTAAGAGCGCGAGCAAGAAATTCCGTAGCCAGAGCCGCAAGATCCAGAGCGCCATGGGCGAATTGACCCATGTGTCTTCCGAGACCATCCAGAACTACCGCGTGGTGCGCAGCTTCGGCGGCGAGCGCTATGAGCGCGAACGCTTCCACGAAGCGAGTGAAGACAGCACCCGCAAGCAGCTGCGCATGACCCGTACCAGTGCGATCTACACACCCAGCCTGCAACTGGTGAACTACGCCGCCATGGCGTTCCTGATGTTCCTGGTGCTGTTCCTGCGCGGCGACGCCAGTGTCGGTGATCTGGTGGCGTATATCACCGCCGCAGGGCTTCTGCCCAAGCCGATTCGCCAGCTTTCGGAGGTCAGTTCGACCATCCAGAAAGGGCTTGCCGGCGCCGAAAGCATCTTCGAACAACTGGACGAGGCGCCCGAGCCGGATCAGGGCACGGTCGAGAAAGAGCGGGTCAGTGGAGCTCTCGATGTCAAACATCTGAGCTTCGTCTACCCGGGCACTGAAAAAACTGTCCTGCAGGACATCAGTTTTAGCGTGGAACCGGGGCAGATGGTGGCGTTGGTCGGTCGTTCAGGTAGCGGCAAGTCGACTCTGGCCAATCTGATTCCGCGTTTCTACCAGCATGATCAGGGTCAGATTCTGCTCGATGGCACGCCGATAGAAGACTATCGCGTCGAGAACCTGAGAAAACATATCGCCCTGGTCACGCAGCAGGTTTCCCTATTCAACGACTCCGTGTTGAACAATATCGCCTACGGCGATCTCAGGCACCTGCCTCGCGAGGCGGTCGAGCAGGCCGCCGAAGCCGCTTATGCCCGCGAATTCATTGATCTGCTGCCCCAGGGCTTCGAAACCCGGGTAGGTGAGAACGGCGTCATGCTGTCGGGCGGCCAGCGTCAGCGTCTGGCGATTGCCCGGGCGTTGCTCAAAAGCGCGCCTGTGCTGATTCTCGATGAAGCAACCTCGGCCCTGGATACCGAGTCCGAGCGCTATATCCAGGCGGCGCTGGATAGGGTCATGGAGGGTCGCACGACGCTGGTCATTGCGCATCGATTGTCGACCATCGAGAAAGCCGATCTGATCCTGGTCATGGATCAGGGACGTATCGTCGAGCGCGGTACCCACGATTCACTGCTTGCGCAGAACGGTTACTACGCCCGCCTTCATGCCTTGGGCCTCGAGGAAAAGGATGAACCGCAAGTGCAGGAGCAGTCCGAGCCCTGACTGAAAGGGCGGACGTCGAGGCGACAACGACACGGCGTTCCGAATGAGCGGATGTGCTCAAAAGTTTGCAGTACTTGGTCACGGACGATATTGGATTATGCGGGAGTTTTGATGGGCGAGGTTTTAACGCACGCTGATACCCATCTATCAGTGGTGTCGGCTGATTGTCGGATCGCATTGGTGCCTTCCATGGGCCTGGGCGATGGATGCGTCTATCTGGTACTGGCTGCCAACCTGGCGCGCGCTGGTTATCGGGTGACAGTGCTTAGCAATCACTTTGGCGCCCTCAACGACTGGTTGCCGCTATTCGAGACCCGGCCGCTGCCGTTGCCCGCGGACACATTCGCGGTGCTCGATGGTTTCGATCTGGTCATCTCAGACATGGGTAGCATGCTGACCCGCTATGCTGAGGCGGCCGAGAAATTGGCCAGGCGTTATGTCTTCGTCGGCACACTCAAAGTCGACTCACGATTCGTGCAAGACCCGGCGGTCGATACCCTGGCGCGACTGCCTGCGGAAAAGGCTCGCCTTCTGGCTCCTCTGGCTGCAGCCGCCGGGCCGCTGCGTTGCCTGCCGGACGATAGCGTCAGTATGGTCGAGCAGGCGGTCGCCTTCTGCCGTATGCGCTTGGGGCTGAGCGATGCCAGTAGCGATATCGGCCTGCAGACGCCGCCCACGCTCCAGCATCGCCGACATGCTCGGCGTGTGATGTTCCACCCGCTTTCGTACAACGTGAAGAAGAACTGGCCCGCATCCAAGTATCTGGCCTTGGCCAGGCGTTTGCGCGCCGCCGGCTATCAACCGCAGTTCGTGCTGTCGCCCAAGGAGCGAGACGATCATGTGGATGTGTTCGCACCCGAATTCGAGGTCCCCGAGTTTCCAGATGCCAGAGCGTTGGCCGCGCACTTGTACGAGTCGGGTTATGTGATTGGTAACGATTCGGGGGTTGGCCATTTGGCTTCGGCGTTGGGCGTGCCGGTTCTGACGCTTTATCGCAAGCGACGAGATGGTTTTTGCTGGCGACCGGGCTGGGGCACAGGCCAAGTCGTGCGGCCGGCTTTGTCGCTGAGTTTCATGCGTGATCGATGGGCGATGTTCATGAGTGTCAATCGCGTGGCCAGAGGCTTCCGCGTACTGAGTCGAAAGGTCGGAGGGGACCGGTAATGAGTGGGCCTACTGCGATCACGATCGTTATTCCGGCATATAACTATGCCAAAACCCTGGGACGCACCGTTCGCTCGGTGGTGCCGCAGTTGGGTGATGACGATGAGCTGCTGATCATCGATGACGGCTCCAAGGACGACACGCCGCAAGTCATCGAGGCGTTGAAGGTCGAATTCCCCGATCGCTTTACCGCACTGCGCAAGGGAAATGGTGGGTTGGCCTCCGTGCGCAATCTGGGTATCGAGAGGGCTCGCCATGACTGGCTGATCTTTCTCGATGCGGATGACGAAATGGCTCCACACAGCCTGGCTCTGATTCGTGCGCACCTGATCGGCAACCCCCATACGCGTATGGTGATCGGCGGGCACTGGTCGGTCGATCAGAATGGGCGGCGTCGCCAGCATTCGCCCGATCATTTGCCTGATACACCGCTGCTCCGTGTGCGCGCCTATCTGCTCGACAAGACAATGAGCATTTCCAACGGCGCCTGCGTGATGCATCGCTCCATCTTTCAGGCTGGCAACTATCCCGAGCGTTTTCGCAACGCCGAGGACATTCCCGTCTTCGCGCAGACCCTTGCGGCGTATCCGATCACGCTGCTGTCAGAACCATTGGCGATGATTCACAAGCATAGCGACAGCCTTCGCCATGATTTTTCTTCCAGCCTCGCGGGCGGGGTTGAACTGGTCGACGAGGTGTTCGGGCGATTGCCCGAGGCACTGCAACAACTGCGCGCCGCCTTTTACCAGCAACGCTGCCTGTCACTGTTTCGCAGTGCCTGCCTGGCAAGAGATTTGCCAGCTGCCAAGCAATTCTACCGTCAAGCGGTGGCGAGCGACTGGCGTGTCCTGCTGAAGCTGTCTTATTTGCGCAAGGCTATTCGTCTGTGGATAGGACGGATGGATGGCTAAGGTCCTGAAAGTTCTGCAGCTGCAGACGCGCTATAACGCAGCGGACACCAATTCCGACCTGGGCGAACAGATCCTGCAGGGGCTGCCTGCAGAGCGCTTCGAGGTGGTCAATGCCTACCTGGAAGGCCGGCCTGCTGAGGGGGCGCTCAACCCGCCAGGCCGACGCCAGGTGTTCTTCGAATTCAATGAGAAGGACATGAGCGGTTTACGCCGCAAGGTGCGGGCGCGACTGCTGGCGTTCTGTCGTGAGGAAGGTTTCGATGTGGTGCTGCTGCACCGTTTCAAGGCCGTGAACCTGTTCATGCACCTCAACAAGCAGCTGCGTATTGCCCGCTGTATCGGCGTGTCCCACGGCTTTGGCGAGTACGACCGGTTCTATCGGCGCTGGCAGGCCAGGCGTTTGATTGATGAGCGCTGGCGCTTTGTCGGGGTCTCGCCGGCGGTGGTCGACTACCTCGTCTCCTTGCGCTGTGGTTTCACGGCGGCGAACACGCTGGCGATAACCAATGCGCTGGATATCGACCTGGCCGAGTCCCTACAACTGTCTCGAGACGAAGCGCGTCAGGCGCTGGGCTTGCCGATGGAGCCGGTGATCATCGGTGCCATCGGGCGCCTGGTTCCGATCAAAGGTCATACCCATCTGATCAAGGCATTCGCTGCCGTGAGTCGGGAATTCCCGCATGCGCATCTGGCTATCATCGGTGGGGGGCGTGAACAGAGCAATCTCGCCGCGCTGATCGTCGAGTCCGGTTTGCAGGGACGCGTACATCTGTGCGGTACCCAGCCCGATGCCATGCGCTATGTAAGGGGCTTCGACATCTTCGCCATGCCTTCGCTACAGGAAGGGCTTGGGCTCGCGCTGCTCGAAGGCATGTGCGGCCGCTTGCCGGTGATGGGTTCGGACATTCCCGCGATGCGCCCACTCTTACAAGGAGCTGGAGGGCGATTGTTTCGCCCTGGCGATGTGGCCGCGCTGACCGAACAACTGCGGGCTAGCCTGGCCGATAGCGAGGTCGAGCGAGTTGAGCTGGGGGAGCGGGCTTACCGCTACCTCAGGCGCGAGCATGATATCGAAGATTTTCGCCGTAAATACCGAGAGCTGCTCGAGGGCAGCCACTGACAGGATCGTCTTCATGACCGATAGCGCCAACCCGCTGCCTCTGGTGTCGGTACTGATCTCATCCTATAACCACGTCGATTTCATCGAGGCCAGCATACGCAGCGTGTACGCGCAGCGTTACCCCAACATCGAACTGCTGGTGGTCGACGATGGCTCGCGCGACGGTAGCGTTGAACTGATTCAGCGCCTACAGGCGGAGCTCGGGTTCGACTTCGTGGCGCAGGCAAACAAGGGACTCTGCACCACGCTAAACGACATGATCGCCCGTAGCAAAGGTCTTTATATCGCGCCGCTGGGCTCGGATGACCTGATGCTGCCCGAGCGCTTTTCCTTGCAGATTCCGTTCATGGAGCGGCATCCGGAGACCGGCATCTGTGCGGGCGGTATCGTGCTTATCGACGGCGAAGGCAAGCCGTTGCCCGACAAGAAACAACGCCATCGCCCGGCTCGGCGCCTCGATTTTGACGATCTGTTCATGGATCGCAAGCCGGGCCCGCCAGCGCCGACCCTGCTGTTTCGCCGTCAGGCACTCGAAGAGGTGGGCGGCTTCGATCCGACCATTCGTATCGAGGATTACTTCGTGGAGCTGCGCATAGCGCGGGCCGGCTATTTCATCGACATACTCGAGGAACCGCTGGCCCTTTACCGTGTGCATGGCAGCAACACCTACAAGAACCGCCGCCTGATGATCGAAACCGAACTGGCGATCTACCAGCGCTTCAGCGACCACCCGGGCTACGAGGCGACGCGCCTGCGTTACCTGAACGCCATGTTCACCAAGGTCGCCAATGAGGATCGTCAACTTGCCGGTGAGCTGCTCGCGCAGATTCCTTGGCGTTCACGCAACCTGAAGACGCTCAAGGGGCTATGGCGCTATTGGCTCAAGCGTTGAGCCGCTGTTCATCTCGGATAGCGGCGCTTTCGCCGAGCTTCTGGGGGGCAGGCCTCACCTGGATTTCAGCCACCTTTTCAGGTCCCGGGTAAAGCGCGCGGCGTCGCGCTGGCCGACGCTCCGCGCGTAACCGTCTAGCCAGTTGTCCAGGTGCTGTTGCGTCAACCAGTGAATGTCCTCGGCGTAGCGCAGGATGTGCTGGAGATTGCGGCGTCGCTTCCTAGGCGCGAGCGGGCTTCCCTCCAGCTTCATGTCGGAAAGATCGATCAGGCCGAAGGAGCCGTCCGGCAGGAGCAGTACATTGCCCAGATGCAGGGAGCGAAAGTAAACGCCGCGCTGGTGCAATTCGCCGAGGAAGGTTCCGAACGCCATCACCAGTTCAGCGCGCGCCATGGTATCCAGCTGGCCCAGCTGGTTGCGCAGGGTGTCGCCTGGCAACGGCTGATAACGTACGGCGCTCAAGCGGCATTGGTTGATGATCAGAACGTCGAGAACCTTCGGAGCGGCGATGCCAAGGCGCAGCAGGCCTTGCGCATTGGTCGCGAAACGTTGCGCCGGCAGGTTCCAGAGATCGGAGGACAGTAGTCGCTTGCGCCGATAGAGTTTCAGGAAGTCGCCGTCCTCCAGGCGCGCCACCTTGACGCCCAGGCCATCCTCTTCGATGGTTTTGGCGCCCTGCAGCAGTGCGTTCAGCTGCGCCGCATCGATTCGTTTCATGCCTGGGCCTGCCTGTGTCGTATGGAAAGGGCGCCTAACAGCGCCAGGGGAATCCAGATCAGAAACCAGCTTTCATTGGGGCGCGACAGATAGTTGCCGCCTTCAGTCAGGCCAGCACACAGGCCATAGATCAGCAGTGCCGAGGCAATCTGGAACTGTGGTAGCGCACGCAGGCGCAGACAGCGATGGAGGGCGAAAATGTACATGATGGTCCACAAGCCTAGGCCAATCAGACCCAGCTCGAGAAGTACTGCGAGCTCGACATTGTGCGGGTCATGTAAAAGATAACGCATGCCCTGAATATCGAACTCGAACTTGCTGTTGTAGCCGGCACCAAACCAGAGGTGTTCGCCAGCCTGTCGCCAGGCATCGCTCCAGAGTTCGGGGCGGAAGGAGGTACCACGCTGCAGAATAATTTCCGGGGCGACCAGATAGGTTGCGCTAGCAACGAGGGGTAGCGCGGCAATTAGATACACCGCGCGTTGGCCGCTCATCAGTAGCATCCAGAAACAGGTCAGCGTTAGGCCCATCAGCGGCGTGCGTGAGCCAGTGGTGAGCAGTGCAGCCAGCAGAGGAAGCGCCATTACAGCCGGCAGCCAGTCGCGACGCTCGCTGCGTGACAGCCACGCCGCGATCCAATAGGCGCACAAAAAGCCGAGAACATGGGAGGTGAGTAAGGGGTTGCGCAGGGCGCCGGTTCCGATCAACCGCGCGCCCGGGGCCGCGTTGTGCAGGAACCAGGCGACATTAATGAGGGCGGCCAATGCACCGATTGCAGCGCCGAGGCGCAGGGCCTTGAGCAGCAACTCTTCGCGTTTGATAGCAATTAGTGCGCAGCCTACGAAGAGCATGAACACATAAAGCGGACGCTTGGCTAGGCTGCCAACGCCATCATCGGCGCGGCTCCAGCTCATGCTGATCAGCAACCACAGGCTGAACGCGAGAAAGCTGAGGATCACCGGATCGCGCAGGACGGACTTCATCTGTGCGGGTGCGAGCAGGATCGCCAGTAGGGAGGGGGCCGCGAGGAACGCGTAATAGAATTTTGTGTACAGACTGCCGTCGGGTACCCAGAACAGACCTGTCAACAGGACCAGATACCCCCCCACGAGCCAGCGGCTGGTGATGAAATCGTGGAGTCGCAGGCGTCTGGCGCCAGGCTGTGAAGGTGTTTGCACCAGAAATCCTAAGCATCGATGAAAAGAGCCTATGTTAAAGCATCGTTCGGGTGAGGGGCAGCGACCACGTGTTAAGCTTTGCGACCTTTTCGTTCGAGCTGGATGCCCGATGTTCAACCCGTTACAACGCTGGCGCGAGCGTGGCTGGCGCCCCATCAGCGCCGATCTTTATGCGCAGGTGTGGGCTCGTCTGGGCGGCAGTGTCGTGACTCATCCGCAGGTGGTTTCACGGCTTTCGGCGCTGGCAGGCATACCCGTGCGCTATCTGGGCTGGCCGCTGCAGGGCGAGTTGCAGGCAGCGGTCCCGGTGTGGGGGCGCCACCTGGCGTTGTCACGCGATGTGCTCAAGCGTCAGGGTCGACGCGACTTTTTCGATCTGGGCAATGCCGAGGTGATATTACCGGTCGCCCGAGGGGCCATGGCTCCGGTTCGCCAGCGCATGCGTTATGTGACCACCCTGCATGAAGGCGGGATATCGACACTGCGTAAACAGCGGGAAGAGTTGGCCCTGGCGCGCCAGCCGGAGGAATACGGCAAGAAGTTTCGCTACAACCAGCGGCGCGAGTTGCGAATGCTGGAAGGGGCGGGTGGTGAAATCCTGCCGGTTTCGGGCCTGTCGCCCGATGCCCTGGCTGCCATCTACACGGAACTGTTCGAAAAAAGATGGGGCTTCGCTGTCCCCGGCAAACAGCATCTGTGCGAAGTGTTCGACGCACTGAAGGATTTTCTCTGGGGCAATTATCTGCAGCTGGACGGCAACCCGATCGCCGTTCAGGTGCTGTACAGGGTCGAATCGCCAGACTGGATCAGCATTGAATACATCAATGGTGGAGTCGATCCAGCCTCCCGTGATTTCAGTCCCGGCAGTGTGCTCAGCTTTATCAATACTCAGTCCGCTTGGGAAGATGCGCGTGCTCGAGGGAAGCCGCTACGCTACTCATTCGGCCGAGCCGATGTGGAATACAAGGATCGTTGGTGTAATCGCCAACCTGTTTTTCAGGTGTAAATGAATGGAAGCACGCAAGCAGCAATTGCTACGCCGGCATCGGCGTAACAAGCGCATTCTCATGGTCGTGGCACTGCCGATTCTGGTCGGCTTGGACTGGTTCGGATCATGGAGTACCACCCCGGTGGTGCTGCTATTGGCCTGGATCGCCCACGAAGCCTGGTTCTCCGATCATCTTTTCTACTCCCCCCGCGATGACTATCGCCATGCCTTTCCGCCCGACAGCCTGAGCTTCCCGGTTCTGCTCGACCGCAAGGGATTGGTATCTCCGAATGGGGCCGCATTGCCCGACGATGCCGACACGCTGGTACTGGCGGTGCACATCCGCAGCGGTTGGCTTGGCCGTTACCTCGATCCTCATGTGCTCATCGGCGAGGGCGAAGCGCAGGATCGGCAGGATCTCGAGCGGGGCGTCAATGGCGTGCGCTTTCTTAATCTTTCGGGTTGCCTGCCGTCGCTGCGCAGCGGGCAGTTGCGACTGCGTGGGCGCTTCTGCCGGGTAGGTCGTGAGGCGACCCTGTATTGCTTCAACAATCCCGATTACTCCCGGCGTCGGGTGATGGTGCTCGCCCCTCATGCCGACGATGCCGAGCTTGCCGCGTTTGGTCTGTACAGCCGCAGTAGGGAAGTTTCCATCGTCACCCTGACCCAAGGTGAGATCGAGGCCGATTTCTACCGTCGCCTCGGTCTCAGTGATGCGGCCGCGGCTCGTCTCAAGGGACGGCTGCGCAGCTGGAGCAGCCATACGGTGCCGTTATGGGGCGGTGTCGAACCCAGTCGTTGTGTGCACCTGGGTTATTACTGCATGCAACTGAGGCACATGGAGGGCGAACCGAACATGCCATTCGCGTCACGTGAATCCGGCGACTCCGACATCCGCAGCGTGCGTCGCTTCAATGCGATGAAGTTGCCCGCCGATGCGGATGGCGCCCCCACCTGGCATAACCTCACAGCCGATCTTGCCGCCCTGCTGAAACACTTCAAGCCAGAAGTGGTGGTGCTGCCTCATCCCGAACTCGACCCTCATCCCGACCACATCCAAACAGGGCGCGCATTGCTCCAGGCCATTGAACAAAGTGGTTGGCAGCCGGATGTGCAACTGCTCTACGCCAATCACCTAGTTGATAATGACCGTTGGCCCATGGGCCCTGCGGGTAATGGTATCGCTCTGCCTCCGTGCATCGAGCCTTTGCCGGCCGATAAGCTTTGGTGCCTGCAGCTCGATGACCATGTTTTGCTCGACAAGAGTCAGGCGCTGGCGATGCAGCACGACCTGCAAACCCCGCTGGCTTTCAAGAAGCGTCTGCGTCGCTTCATTCAATGGTGTCTGGCTGCACGTCGCTGGCCGCAGGCGGGTGAAGATGAGTTCTTCCGCAAGGCTGTGCGTCGGCATGAATTGTTCTGGGTGCGTCCCTTCGACCGCTGAGCTGCGCTGAATAGCACACGGCGCGGTGCGTGAAAGCCGATGTGTTATTCTCCGCGGCGATTTTGCAATCCCGGAGTTTCCGCATGAAATTATCCATGCCCCGTTTCGATCAGGCGCCCGTCTTGGTAGTCGGTGATGTCATGCTCGATCGTTATTGGCACGGCGGCACCTCGCGCATATCGCCCGAAGCCCCGGTGCCCGTGGTGCGGGTCGATCAGATCGAGGATCGTCCGGGCGGCGCTGCCAACGTGGCGCTGAATATCGCGGCGCTCGGCGCGCGCGCCTTGCTGGTCGGCGTCACCGGCGACGACGAGGCGGCTGAAAGCCTCTGCGACAGCTTGCGTGGCGCCGGGGTGGAGGCGCACTTTCAGCGCATCGATAACCAGCCCACCATCGTCAAGCTGCGTGTGATGAGCCGTCATCAGCAGTTGCTGCGCATGGATTTCGAAGAACCCTTCAATACCGACACCGCTGCGCTGGCGCGTGAGGTCGAAGCATTGCTCGACGGGGTCAAGGTGCTGGTGTTGTCGGACTACGGCAAGGGCGCGCTACAGAACCACCAGGCGCTGATCCAGGCGGCACGCAAGAAAGGTATTCCGGTACTCGCCGACCCCAAGGGCAAGGATTTTTCCATCTACCGTGGTGCCAGTCTGATCACGCCGAATCTTCACGAGTTCGAGCTTATCGTTGGTGGTTGTACTGATGAGGCTGAGCTGGTCAGCAAAGGTGCCAAGCTGATGCGTGAGCTGGAGCTGGGCGCGCTGTTGGTCACCCGTGGCGAACATGGCATGACCCTGCTGCGCCCCGAGCATGCCCCGCTGCATCTGCCGGCCCGAGCCCGTGAGGTGTTCGACGTTACCGGCGCTGGCGACACGGTAATTTCCACCCTGGCGGCATCTATCGCCGCAGGGGAGGAGCTGCCGCAAGCGGTTGCCCTGGCCAACCTAGCCGCCGGCATCGTCGTCGGCAAGCTGGGCACGGCTGCTATCAGCGCGCCGGAACTGCGTCGTGCGGTGCAGCGCGAGGAAGGCTCCGAACGTGGTGTGCTGAGCCTGGACCAGCTTTTGATCGCCATTGAGGACGCCCGCGCCCATGGTGAGAAAATCGTCTTCACCAATGGCTGTTTCGACATCCTTCACGCCGGTCACGTGACCTATCTGGAGCAGGCTCGCGCGCAGGGTGATCGACTGATCGTTGCGATCAACGACGACGCCTCGGTCAGTCGGCTCAAGGGGCCGGGCCGGCCTATCAACGCCGTCGATCGTCGTATGGCAGTGCTCGCCGGTCTCGGCGCCGTTGACTGGGTGGTGAGTTTCAGCGAGGACACGCCCGAACGCCTGCTCAGCCAGGTGCAGCCGGACGTGCTGGTCAAAGGCGGCGACTATGGCATCGACCAAGTGGTCGGCGCCGATATCGTTCAGGCCTATGGCGGCGAAGTGCGCGTACTCGGTCTGGTGGAGAACAGCTCGACCACCGCCATCGTCGAGAAGATCCGCAGCAAGTAGGTGCAACGTTCTCCTGAGCGACTGTCGCCGGCTCGCTGCTTGATGGTGCTTGTCGCGGCGAGCGCGGTGTCTTGAGCTTCGACGGCCAAGGCTCAGGTGTAGCGACGATGGTGCAGTCGAATGCATCGAGCCGTCCGCTGCGGGACTCTGCTAACTCTTAAAGTTCAGCTGTCTTCTACCCATAAAAAAGCCCGCATCTGCGGGCTTTTTTGTCTAGAAACGAAACACTTCCGTATCGATCTTGATCGGTTCTGCCACCGGAATCTTCGGCCCGGCAGTGGTCGGTTCCTGCGGTTTGGCTTTGGCCACCGGCGGTTTTTTGCGCGGTTCGGGTGTCGGTTCGGCTGCGGCGACAGGTTGAATGGCCACTGCCATCTCAGCGGTCAGGCGCTGCAGCAGAGTGCTCTGCGCCTTGACCTGCTCGGCCAGCGGGCCCCCGTGTGGCTGCTCCAGGCGAATCAGGCGGCTGTCGCGCAGTTGTCCGCGACGATCGAGCAAACGCCATTGTGCTTCGAGCACGGCCGGTTGGGTTGGGCCGGAGTCCAGGCGGGTAATGGTCAACATGACCTGTGCGTCGGCGCTGAAGCCGGGTGCGGCAGGAGCCAGTACCAGGCGCTGGCTATCCAGGCGCCAGGCCAGCTGGCGCAGCACCTGCTGGTCGATATCGTTGGCCAGGCTGCTGGCCCAGCGAGCGTCCTGCGCGGCAACCAGGCTGCCATCGGTCTGGCGCTGCAGCAGATGCTGCTGGCGCAGGTAATCGGCCACGCTGATCGGGCCGACCAGCACGGTTACACCGTTGTCCTTGGTCGGCGTCACCGCATCGCCGCTGTCGAGTTGGTAAAGGGGCACCGGCTTCTGCTGCAGCAGGCTGCAACCGCTCAGTACGAGCAGCGCGATCAGAAGCAGAGCCATCGGGCGTACTACAGTCATCATCAATTCCAGGCAGCCGCTTCTGGGGCAGCTGCACATCGATCCCATATCATGCTGGGGGTCATGGACGACCCAGGGCGCGTATCATCCGTCAAACCGCGCTACGACTCCAGCCTTGGCTGCTTGCCGGTAGGGCGGATATCCCGGACGAACGGGGCGTGTTGCCGACGCTATTCCACCAGAAGCTGGTCGACGCGCTGGAAGCCGCGCGGCAGCTTGTTGCCACGGCGGCCGCGCTCGCCCTTGTAATGCTCGAGGTCGTCGGCTTTGAGTGTCAGGGTACGCTTCCCGGCCTGCAAAACCAAACTGGAGCCGCTGGGCAGTACGGCCAGATCGGTCAGATACTCCTCACGCGAGGCCACGCGCTCGCCAGGAATGCCGATGATCTTGTTGCCCTTGCCTTTGCCCAGTTGCGGCAGGTCGGTGACCTTGAACAGCAGCAGACGGCCTTCGGTGGTCACGGCGGCCAGCCAGTCGTCTTCCAGGTTGGTGACCGGCTTGGGAGCAACCACCTTGGCGCCGTTGGGCAGGCTGAGCAGGGCCTTGCCGGCCTTGTTCTTGGCTTGCAGGTCCTCGCCCTTGACCACGAAGCCGTAGCCGGCGTCGGAGGCGATCACGTACAGCGCGCTGTCTTCGGGGAGCATCACGCATTCGAAGGTCGCGCCCGGCGGCGGGGTCAGGCGGCCGGTGAGCGGTTCGCCCTGGCCACGCGCCGACGGCAGGCTGTGGGCCGTGAGCGAATAGCTGCGGCCAGTCGAATCGATAAATACCGCGTACTGGTTCGAGCGTCCGGGCGCTGCCGCCTTGAAGCCGTCGCCGGCCTTGTAGGACAGGCCTGTGGCGTCGATGTCGTGGCCTTTGGCGCAGCGCACCCAGCCTTTTTCCGAGAGCACCACTGTGACCGGTTCGGTCGGCATCAGCTCGGTTTCCGACAGGGCCTTGGCTTCGGCGCGGGCGACGATCGGCGAGCGGCGGTCATCGCCGTACTTCTCGGCGTCTTCGATGATCTCCTTGCGTACCAGCTTCTTCAGCTTGGCTTCGCTGCCGAGCAGAGCCAGTAGCTTCTCGCGCTCCTTGGCCAGCTCGTCCTGCTCGCCTCGGATCTTCATTTCTTCCAGGCGAGCCAATTGGCGCAGGCGGGTGTCGAGAATGTAATCAGCCTGCACATCGGTGAGGCCGAAGGTTTCCATCAGCATCGGCTTGGGCGAATCCTCGGTGCGGATGATGCGGATCACCTCGTCGAGGTTGAGGAAGGCAATCAACAAACCTTCCAACAGGTGCAGGCGCTTTTCCACCTTGTCCAGGCGGAACTGCAGGCGGCGGCGCACGGTGCCGACGCGGTACACCAGCCACTCGCTGAGCAGGGTGCGCAGGTCCTTGACCTGCGGCTTACCATCGAGTCCGATAACGTTGGTGTTGACCCGGTAGCTGGATTCCAGGTCGGTGGTGGCGAACAGGTGAGTCATCAGTTCATCGGCATCGACGCGGTTGGAGCGCGGGATGATGACGATGCGGCAGGGGTTCTCGTGGTCCGACTCATCACGCAGGTCAGCGACCATCGGCAGCTTCTTGGCCTGCATCTGTGCCGCGATCTGTTCCAGCACCTTGGACCCGGAGACCTGATGCGGCAGGGCGGTGACGACGATGTCACCGCCCTCGACACTGTACACGGCGCGCATGCGCACCGAGCCGCGGCCGGTTTCGTAAATCTTCAGCAGGTCGGCCTTGGGTGTGATGACTTCGGCTTCGGTGGGGAAGTCAGGGCCCTGGATATGCTCGCAGAGCTGCTCGACCGTTGCGCTCGGCTCATCCAGTAGACGCACGCAGGCCGCGGCCACCTCGCGCAGGTTGTGCGGCGGCACGTCGGTGGCCATGCCCACGGCGATGCCGGTGGTGCCGTTGAGCAGCAGGTTGGGCAAGCGTGCCGGCAGGGTCGCCGGCTCGTTCATGGTGCCGTCGAAGTTCGGCACCCAGTCGACCGTGCCTTGGCCCAGCTCGGAGAGCAACACTTCCGAGTAACGCGACAGGCGCGCCTCGGTGTAGCGCATGGCAGCGAAGGATTTGGGATCGTCCGGCGCACCCCAGTTGCCTTGGCCGTCGACCAGTGTGTAGCGGTAGCTGAACGGCTGCGCCATCAGCACCATGGCTTCATAGCAGGCGATGTCACCATGCGGGTGGAACTTGCCGAGCACGTCACCGACGGTACGCGCCGACTTCTTGTGCTTGGAGTCGGCGTCCAGACCCAGCTCGCTCATGGCGTAGACGATGCGGCGCTGCACGGGTTTCAGGCCGTCGCCGATGTGCGGCAGGGCGCGGTCCATGATCACGTACATGGAGTAGTTGAGATAAGCCTGCTCGGTGAAGTCGGCGAGTGACCGGCGTTCAACACCTTCCAGGCTCAAATCGAGGGATTCGCTCATGCGGGCCTCATTGCAAGGTTGATTGGCGCAGCACCAGGGTGCCGCCCTTCTGACTGAATTCGAGTTGTTTCAGGGCGCTCATGCCCAGCAGCACTTCATCACCGTCCATGCCGGAGGCGATCAGTGCGGCGACGTCACGCAGTTCGATATCGCCCAGGCGCAGGCTGTCCAGGCGCGTGCGATGTCCCGTGGCACGGCCGTTGGCGGTGCTGATGATGACCGGCGCACCGCGTTGCAGGCCGAGCCGCTCGGCCACCGTGCTGGGGATCGCGACCTGCGTGGCGCCGGTATCGAGCAGGAAGGTCACGTCCTGCCCATCGATCTGGCCGTTGACCACGTAATGCCCCTGACGGCTGCTGGCCAGGCTGACTTCGACGAAACCATCGCCATGTAGCGACTGCGGCGTCTGGTTCGGGTTGCGCTGGCGATCTTCCCAGTTGCCGAAGAAATGCGTGGCCAGCAGCAGGCCTGCACCCCAGGCGAGCACCCACATCACGCGTCCGGCACGGCGGCCGGGCGTCTGCTCGCTCACGGGCGCCGGCTCCAGCCGCCCTTGGGCGCAGCAAAACGCCAGACGATTGGGCGTTCTTCACCATCGGCGCGGGCCTGGCTGCCATTGTCGACGCCGATCCAGGCGCCGTCCTTGTCGATCCACAGCGCTTCGGCCATGCCGTAGTCCGGCGTATAGCGGCGTGGCTCGCTCAGTGCCTCGGCGGCGAATGACCAACAGATATCCGCAATACCGTCGCTCAGGGTGCGGCGGCAGATACGATGAGCCTGGCGTTCCAGAGTGAAGATTTTTTCGCCGAAATAGGCCAGGCCGGAGAAGTCGCGAGGGGCCAAATGGCCGCCGAGGGCTTCCGGGGAGGGTTCATCACCGCTTTCGCTGGTCAGCACGCAACCGCCCGTGCAGCGCCAGCTACTGCCGCGCCGATGCAACACGGTCAGGCCGCGACGACGTTGTTCCGCTGCCAGCCACAGGCGTTCGCCTGCTGGGTCGATGGCGATGCCTTCGAAGCCCTGGTTGAAGTGCAAGAGCATGCCGCTGGCGCGCGCCTGGCGTACCAGGCCGCTGGGCAAGTTGAGCCACTGTGCGTTGCCGTTGCTGCTGACCTGCAACACGGCGGCACGGGTTTCGCTGACCAGGTAACGGTTGCCCTGCGCATCGCACGACAAGCCTTCGAAATCCAGCTTGCCGCCGCGTACCAGGCCAGCCGCCCAGTTGCGCATGCGCAGCCCCCAGGGCAGGGTGTTCTCGGGTGGTTCAGGGGCGACGAAGGTTTCTGCCTCGGCGCGCAGCAAGCCCTCCTCACGGTGCAGTTGGTAGATACGGTCGTCGTCGCGGTCGGACACCGCCCATATCGTGTCGCCACACATGGCCAGGCCGGACAGATTGCCGCTGGGCATTTCCGTCACCGGGTACTCAGCCTGCAGCTTCAGCTCTTCCAGCACCACTGGCTCGGCGTGCGCGACGCCGGCCAACAGACCAAGTGCGAGGAGGTGGTTGCGCATCAGGCCAGTACCTCGGCCAGGTTGCCCTTGGTTTCCAGCCAGCTCTTGCGATCACCAGCGCGCTTCTTCGCCAGCAGCATGTCCATCACTTCGCGGGTGCCTTCGAAATCATCCAGAGTCAGTTGCACCAGGCGCCGGGTGTTCGGGTCCATGGTGGTTTCGCGCAGTTGCGGCGGGTTCATCTCGCCGAGGCCCTTGAAGCGGGTGACCTGCGGTTTGCCGCGGCGTTTCTCGGCCACCAGGCGGTCGAGGATGCCGTCACGCTCGGCGTCGTCCAGGGCGTAGAAGATCTCCTTGCCCAAGTCGATGCGGTACAGCGGCGGCATGGCTACGTAGACGTGGCCGGCATCCACCAGCGGTCGGAAGTGACGCACGAACAGGGCGCAGAGCAGGGTGGCGATGTGCAGGCCATCTGAGTCGGCGTCAGCGAGGATGCAGATCTTGCCGTAGCGCAGCTGGCTCAGGTCGCTTGAACCCGGATCGATGCCGATGGCGACGGCGATATCGTGCACTTCCTGGCTGGCCAGCACTTCGCTGCCGTCCACTTCCCAGGTGTTCAGGATCTTGCCGCGCAGCGGCATGATGGCCTGGAATTCCTTGTCGCGCGCCTGCTTGGCGCTGCCGCCGGCGGAGTCACCCTCGACCAGGAACAGCTCGCAGCGCAGCGGGTTCTGCCCCGCGCAGTCGGCCAGCTTGCCGGGTAGCGCCGGGCCCTGGGTGATCTTCTTGCGTTCGACCTTCTTGCCCGCCTTGAGGCGGCGGCCGGCGTTGCTGATGGCCAGTTCGGCCAATGCCAGGCCGGTTTCCGGGTTGGCGTTGAGCCACAGGCTGAAAGCATCTTTGACCACGCCGGAGACGAACGCGGCGGCCTCGCGGGAGGACAGGCGTTCCTTGGTCTGGCCAGAGAACTGCGCGTCCTGCATCTTCATTGAGAGGACGAAGGCGATGCGCTCCCAGACGTCTTCCGGTGCCAGCTTGACGCCGCGCGGTAGCAGGTTGCGGAACTCGCAGAACTCGCGCATGGCATCCAGCAGGCCCTGACGCAGGCCGTTGACGTGGGTGCCGCCCTGCGCAGTGGGAATCAGGTTGACGTAGCTTTCCTGCACCGCGTCGCCGCCCTCCGGCAGCCACAGCAGGGCCCAGTCCACCGCCTCCTTGTTGCCAGCCAGGGCGCCGCAGAAGGGCTCGACGGGCAGGCGTTCGAATTCGCTGACGGCGTCGACCAGGTAGGAGCGCAAGCCATCTTCGTAATGCCACTCGACTTTCTCGCCAGCGGCCTTGTCCTCGAAGGTCACCGACAGGCCCGGGCACAGCACGGCCTTGGCCTTGAGCACATGCTTGAGGCGGCTGACCGAGAATTTGAAGGAGTCGAAATACTTGGCGTCCGGCCAGAAATGCACGCTGGTGCCGGTATTGCGTTTGCCGACCGTGCCGATGACTTCCAGGTCGCTGGCCTTGAAGCCATCGGCGAAGCTCATCTGGTACTCGTTGCCATCACGCTTGACGGTGACCACCACGCGCGTCGACAGGGCGTTGACCACGCTGATACCGACGCCGTGCAGGCCGCCAGAGAACTGGTAGTTCTTGTTGCTGAACTTGCCGCCGGCGTGCAGCTTGGTGAGGATCAGCTCGACCCCGGGCACGCCCTCTTCGGGGTGGATGTCCACCGGCATGCCACGGCCGTCGTCGAGCACTTCCAGCGAGTTGTCCTCGTGGAGGATCACCTGGATCGACTTGGCGTGCCCGGCCAGGGCTTCGTCGACGCTGTTGTCGATGACTTCCTGTGCCAGGTGGTTGGGGCGCGTGGTGTCGGTGTACATGCCCGGGCGCTTGCGCACCGGGTCGAGGCCGGAAAGGACTTCGATGGCGTCTGCGTTATAGGCGTTCTGCTGGGCCATAGGGTCTCTTGTTCGTCAATTGAATACGGAAAAGTCGGTATCACGCCAGAGTGTGGCGTTAATACCGGCAAAAGCGAAGAGGGTCGGCAGGCGTTCGGCAAAACCCTGGAAACCGTGGTCGCCACCGGCCTGGATGCGCAGGGCGCAGGCGCGGTAGTAACGCTCGGCGTCGCGGTAGTCGAGGGTCTCGTCGCCGGTCTGCAGCCACACCTGATAACGGCTCGGGTCACTCGGTGCCGGGACTTCGAGTTCGGCCAGGGCGTGAACGTGATCCTCGGTAAGATCCCAGGTCTCGTCGCTGTAGTAGTTCTTTTGCGGGCCCAGGTAGCCATCGAAGCGCAGGTGCGGCTTTACGGCTGGGTTGATCAGCAGCGCCTTGAGCCCGTGCTGCTCTGCCAGGTAGGTAGCGTAAAAGCCGCCCAGCGAGCTACCCACCAGAACAGGATCGCCCAGTTCGGCGACCAGCGCCTGCAACTGGGCGATAGCTTGGCGTGGGTGGTGATGCAGCGCGGGCACGCGCAGTTGGTTTTCCAGGCCCAGATGGGCCATGGCGCGGCTCAACTGGCTGGCTTTGTGCGAGGCTGGCGAGCTGTTCAGGCCGTGTATATAGAGGATGGATGCGGTCATGGAGCGGGAGGCTACTCGTCAGGGGCCTCAAGCTGCAAGCTTCAAGCTGATTGGGGGTATGTCAGTAACCCTTGACGCTGTAGTCCACTTCGAAATCAATGCCGGTGACGCGCGACACGCCGGTGTCCAGCTTGCCGTCGGCATGCAGACGCAGCCAGCGATAGCCGGGGGCATCATTGCCCACCTGAAACTCCTCGCTGCCCGGTGCGAACTGTACGCAGGTCGAGGGTGAGGCGAGTAGGCGCAGGTTATCGTGTATCTGGTCGAACTCCTGGTGGATATGCCCCCAGAGCACGCCCCGCGCCTGCGTGTAACGGTCAAGGATGGCGAACAGCGCGTCGGCGTTACGCAAGCCTATGGGCTCCATCCACTTGCAGCCGATGGATACCGGGTGGTGATGCAGGCAGATCAGGTGATGGCGCTGCGGTGCTTCGCTGAGGGCGCGTTCGAGCAGTTCGAGTTGGCTGTCGGCAAGAAAACCGGGCACGGCGCCGGGAATCGACGAATCGAGCATGACGATGCGCCAGGCGCCAAGGTCGATTACCGGCTCCAGCAACTCACTGTCTTTGCAGGCGGCCTGCATCGGTGGGGTTTCATCGTGATTGCCGGCCAGCCAGCGAGCCGGGGCGGCAATGGCCGAGGTGAGTTGGCGAAAGCGCTGATACGACGCAACGCTGCCGTCCTGAGAAAGATCGCCCGTGGCCAGGATCAGATCTATCTGCGGCTGCTCCTGCTGCACCCGCTCGATCACCCGTTGCAGGCTGTCGCACGTATCCATGCCCAGCAGCTTGCCGTCCGCTTCGGCGAACAGATGGCTGTCGGACAACTGCACCAGCAGGACCGAGGATTCAGTGGATGGGGCGGGCAGGCTCGGCAAGACCATCTCCTAAGGCATTATCGAGTGAATTATGGTGGTTGCTGCGGCAAAGGGAAAACCCGGGAAGCGGAAGCAGATCACAGAAAAAACGCCGAGAGCGTTTTTGACGTGGCTTGCGCTAACCCCCGGCAATGAAAAACCACGCCAGCGCATATTGGCCGGGCAGTGCAAAGCTTGATTGCGGGGGCTACATCACCGGCTGAGGTTCGTGCCCGCAGGCCAGGCAATGGCTCAGCCATTCGCCGAGGAACAGATTGAGCTGGCTCTTCTCGTCCGGCTGGTGCATGGCGGCGTTCGGGTACGGGTAGCGAATATGCAGGCGCCGCGCGTTCTCGGCGCCCACCACCTCGGCCATGCGTGCATCGTGATACACCCGCACTTCCAGTTGCGGCACCGGCAGCCAGGGCAGGCTGTGCTCCTGGCGTACGCGCAGGGTGGTGGTGTACGGGCAGCTTTCCAGCACGTCCAGCGCCAGCACACCGAGCAGGTGTTCACCCTGGCTAAGGGCAACACGGCGGCTTTGCGAGTGCTCGCGCATGTGCGGCAGCAGGCGCATCAGGCGCGCGTAGTTGGCCTCGCAAGCGGTTTGCAACTCGACCAGGTCGACCCGATAGCGCTCGCGCAGCAGGTTCATGACCACATGCCCCGTATTTCGTCGCGGTTCAGTGCCAGCCATTGCAAGGCGATGATGCTGGCCGCGTTGTTGATGCGTCCGTCGCGCACGGCAGCCAGGGCATCGGCCAGCGGCATCACATGCACGCGAATGTCCTCGCCTTCCTCGGGCAGGCCATGCACGCCACCGGCACCGCTGCTGTCGCAGCGACCCAGAAACAGATGGACGAACTCATCGGAGCCGCCAGGGGAGGGGAAATACTGGGTAATTGGCCACAGCGGGCCAAGAATCAGATCGGCTTCTTCGACCGCTTCGCGGCGGGCGACTTCCTCGGGCTCCTCGTCCTTGTCGATCAGCCCGGCGACCAGCTCCAGCAGCCAGGGATTGGCGGCCTTGTCCATGGCGCCGACACGGAACTGCTCGATCAGCACCACTTCATCGCGCTGCGGATCGTAGGGCAGCACGCAGACGGCATCGTGACGCACGAACAGCTCGCGGGTCAGTTGCGGGCCCATATTGCCGGCGAACTGGCGATGGCGCAGCTTGATCCGGTCGAGGCGATAGAAACCGCGAAAGCAGTTCTCGCGCTCGATGATTTCCACCGCGTCGGTCTCAGGTGTGAAGGGGGCTGTCATCTACCGGGCTCTCGGTTGGAGTGGCTTCAGGCGCATCCTAGGGGCAGTTCGAGCTTGCTCGCAAGCGCCACGAGCATTGCCTGGGGGCTGCGCTGTAGCTTGAGCCATTCATTTTGCTGGGAGCAGTCAATTGCGGTGCCTCATGAGCGCTGTCGACATTCGTTGCTGCTCAATGCCGTATGCGATCCCCACGGCCCTGACCCAGAACCGTCATGAGAATGAGCTTGAAGTAATACGAAAGGGTCAATTGCCGGAGCATTTTGGCATCGGTCTCTGCCAGCAACTCAGGGGTAGACATATCGATACCACTCACCTGGGCGAGGCCGGTAATACCTGGTCTTGCTTCAAAGACCTTGCGGATATCGCGCTCATGCAGCAGTTGTTCCTGATTGAAGAGTCCAGGTCGCGGCCCCACCAGGCTCATCTCACCCTTGAGTACATTCCATAGCTGAGGCAGTTCGTCGAGTTTGGTTTTGCGCAGCAGCGCGCCCAGGCGCGTGATACTCGAGCGTGAAGCCAGGTGGCTTGCAACGGAAGCCGTATCAACATCCATCGTACGAAACTTGATCAGGGTGAAGGGCTTGCGATAACGCCCGACACGCTCCTGGAAAAACAGCGGTGAGCCGGTGTCAAACAGACCTGCACAGTAGATCAAGAGCAGAACGGGTGCTCCGAGAACGAGGCCGGCCAGGGACAACAGAATATCGACGAAACGGATCACTTAGACACCCCAGCCCACGATGGAATATTGCGACAACACAATTACGAAAGCTCGGTAGCCTGGTGGGCGTACCACCTGGCGGTTAGACGTAAGCCCTGATCAATCGTGAACGGAGGCCGCCAGCCGAGTTGCGTGCAAATCTTCCTGTTGCTGACAACCAGTGATCGGGTGAGACGCTCCGCCAGCGCCTGTTGCCCAAAAACTCTTGCTGCTGTGTTGAGCACCCACACAGGTATTGCGACGTCACGATTAGGTACGCCCAGACTACTGGCAATGGCTGCGACAAGGTCGCTGCTGGAAAGTGCGACGCCATCATCCAGCAGATAGGTTTGACCTGCTGCCTCGACATGGGTTGCGCAGAGAATCAGGGCATCTACCAGATTGCCGACAAATAGTAGGCTCCGCTCATTACTGATGGCCTTGAAGGGCGTCGGCCAACCGCTGTGGACTCGGCGCAGCAACTGCAGGAAATTGGCCCTTACGCCCGGGCCGTAGACCAGCGGGGGGCGCACTATTACCACCTCCAGGCCTGTTTCAGCGCCCAGGCGCAGCAAGGCTTGCTCTGCTTCCCATTTCGACACGGCGTAAGGGTCATCGGGGGCTGCTGCATCGGACTCCACAAAGGGCTTGCCCGGCGCTGAGTGCTCACCGTTTACCTTGATCGTACTGACGAACACGAAGCGCCTTACCCCGGCGTTCGCGGCCTGGCGAGCCAGGTTCACTGTTGCCTCGACATTGGTTCGCCGAAATGCAGCGAGCGGATCTGCGGCCTTGTCACGCATCACATGCACGCGCGCAGCGAGGTGGATCACCACACCGATATCATGCAGTGCAGGCGCCCAGGGTGTGTCACCGTCCAACTCGCCGTAGCTGTAAATGTCGGCTGTGTTCGTTGCGTGACGCATGGCGGCACGATAGCCAAGGCCTCTCTCGGCAAGCGCCTGGCAAAGAGCAGCGCCTACGAAGCCATTGGCTCCTGTTACCAGAAAACGTATCGCGCTCACTGCATCACGTCCTTATGCCCCACTGTTGATTATGACGACCGGTCGCTGCGCTTCATCATAGAGGCGTGCCAGCACCTCGCCCAGTGAGCGACGCGCCTGCGGCTCACCATGTACCAGGCGAATTTCACCAGGCCATTTGCGCATACCGGTTACGAAGCTCACCAGGCCGGCCTGATCGGCATGCGCCGAATAGCCATCAATACTATGAACGCCCGCCCGGATGTCATGGCGTTTGCCGTCCAGTTCGACATAGCCCTTACCAGGGCCGAAACGCTGGATCGCGCGACCCGGAGTGCCATGTGCCTGATAACCGACAAACAAGACATCGTGTCGTGGGTCGCCCAGCATTGCCTTGAGGTAATTGACGATACGGCCACTGGTACACATGCCACTGCCGGCGATGACAATCGCAGGGCGTGCGCTGTGGGTCAGGTGCTCGAGAATTTTCTGATGATCGGTATGACTGTCCACCGTGATCAGTTGCTCGAATGCCAGTGGGCGGCGACCCGATTGCACACGCTCATGGGCCTCTTCGTTCCAGAAGTCTCTTAGCTCTCGATAGGCCCTGGTTAAGCGGCTGGCCAGAGGGGAGTCGAGGATCACCGGCAAATGCGGCCAGCTCAGACCGGTGCTGTCATCGGCTACCGCATCTGCGACCGTATGCTGATCGAGTTGCCGGCTATGAATAATGTCTTCAAGCTCATAGAGCAGCTCTTGCGTACGCCCCAGGCTGAATGCCGGTATCAGTACCGTGCCATTGTCGGCCAGCGCATGTTCCACCACCTGCTCCAGGCGCTCACGGCGACGGCTGCGATTTTCATGCAGACGGTCGCCATAGGTACTTTCCAGTACCAGCAGATCAGCCCGCTCAGGTGCACGGCATGCTTTCAGAATGGGGGCATCAGGTGCGCCCAGATCGCCGGAAAAGACCACGCGGATGCTGTCTTTTTCCTGCTTACCGTCCAGATCAATTTCCACGTAAGCCGAGCCCAGTATGTGTGCAGCGCGCTGCAAGCGGACTCGGGCCAGTAGTCCGGGCTTATCCTGAAGGGTAAACCAGGTTGCATAAGGCAGCGCGATGATGCGCCGTTGCACCTCAGCGATATAACGCTCAACCTGCTGCTGATCGCGGCTGAACACCAACTTGAAGGCATCCTCAAGGACGATAGGCAGCAGTTTGGCAGAGGGAATGCTGCACAAGATCGGCCCCTTGAAGCCGGCAGCCAGCAGATAGGGGATACGTCCGACATGATCGGCGTGCACGTGAGTGACGATCAGTGCGCGCACACCTTCAATAGAGAAATCGATCGTCTGGTTGTGCTCGCTGGCGCCAAGGTTCGATACGTCGGCACCCTGAAAAAGACCGCAATCGACCAGAACACTGTTATCCGCGTCGAGAAACAACTGATGGCACGAACCGGTGACGCCTTCAGCGGCACCGTGGTGAAGAAGCCGGATAGAGCCCATAGTCAGTCCTTTAACTGGGGTTGAATGAGCGATGTTCAGGTCATGGCAGTGGCTTGGGGGTTGCGCCTCGGATGGCGACAGATACCATGCTGACTACCTCGGAGCAGAGCATGCGTGCTAGTCGTCAGAATGTTAGTCGGCGCTCGGTCCTACCAGGCCTGCGCGCTCAAGATAATCCAGTATCTTCTTGACGCAAGAAACTAGGTCCGACTGTACGGTATCGAGACGAATTTCTGGTTGCAGAGGCGCCTCGTAAGCTGAGTCGATACCGGTAAAGTTTGGTATCAACCCTGCTCTTGCCTTGCTGTAGAGACCCTTGGGGTCGCGCCGCTCACATTCTGGCAAAGGGGTATCGATGAAAACCTCAATGAACTCACCTTCCCCGATAATCGCTCTGGCTGTTTCGCGGTCTACACGGAACGGCGAAATGAATGCGGTGATGACGATCAAACCAGCGTCGACGAACAGCCGAGCGACTTCCGCGATACGACGAATGTTCTCCTCGCGATCCTTGTCGCTAAAGCCAAGATCCTTGCATAAGCCCTGGCGAACGTTATCGCCATCAAGCAAATAGGTGTGACGGCCGTTTTCTGTGAGCGCCACTTCCAGCGCATTGGCGATGGTCGACTTGCCTGCGCCGCTGAGCCCTGTTAGCCAGATTGTCACCGGCTTCTGGCTCTTAAGGCGAGCACGAGTGGCCATGTCAACGTCGGTATGTTGTCTCTGTACATTCGAGATTGTTGGCATATTACTCATTCTAGGTCTTGCTCCACGTAGGCAACCCGCATCACTTCCTCGATACTGGTAAGCCCCCTGCTTGCCTTCAGCAAGCCATCCTCGAACAGTGTGCGATGGCCTTGTTGGCGTACCAGCGCTTTCATTTCCTGAAGTGGCGCTTGGCGGTTGACTAACTGCTGCAGAGCGCCGGTCATCGGCACCATTTCATAAATACCCATCCGGCCACGGTAACCAGTTTGATGGCAGTGAGTGCAGCCAACCGCACGCTTCCACTGTGGTTCGCCAATTGGTTTGAAATCGCTGAATTCGGCTGGTAGCTCTACGGCTTGATCTTCCAGCGCGCAATATGGGCAGAGCTTACGTACCAGGCGCTGCGCCTGAACGCCGCGCACTGATGCGGCCACCAAAAATGGCTCAAGGCCCATATCAACCAGTCGGGTAAAGGCCGAAGCGGCATCGTTTGTGTGTAGCGTCGATAGCACTAAGTGGCCGGTCAATGCTGATTGAATGGCTATTTGCGCAGTATCAAGGTCGCGTATTTCGCCGATCATGATGGTATCGGGATCCTGGCGCAGGATGGCGCGCAAGGCCCGTGGAAAGGTATAGCCGATCTCCGCATGAGCCTGAATCTGGGTAACGCCGGGCACCTGGTACTCTACCGGGTCCTCCACGGTGATTATCTTATTGCTGCCGTCGCGCATCTGCGCCAACGCTGCATACAGTGTGGTCGACTTGCCCGAACCTGTCGGGCCTGTGACCAGAACGATGCCGTTGGGGAACGCCAGCCACTGCTTGAGCTGCTCTAAGTGATCCGTCTCGAAGCCAAGGCCCGCAAGAGACAACTCTTCGCGATTCTTCGGTAGCAAACGCATTACGATGGACTCGCCGAAGACGCCTGGCGCTGTCGAGACACGAATGTCCATGTCCTTGCCGCTCAATCGAAGCGTGATGCGACCGTCCTGCGGTAAGCGCTTTTCGGCTATGTCTAGGCCAGCGATAAGCTTGATTCGTGAGCCGACCGCCGCGTAGCGCTCGAAAGGTTGAACCATGCGCGTGTGCAGTACGCCGTCGACACGCATACGCACGGTGAAGCGCGCCTCCTCTGGCTCCACATGGATATCCGAGGCTCCTGAATCCACTGCCTGGGCCAGCAGGTTGTTAACTAGCTCGACGACAGGAGCCTCCTCGATAAGGCTCTTCAGCGACTGGTGATCATCCCGGAAAAGATCGGAAACTGCACTTTCGCGGCGTACATGTCCGACCAGATTGTCGATGTCCTGTGTCCTTGCCAGGTAGCGCCTGGGGGCTCTTTGCGGGAACAGATAGGCCAGCAAGTCAATGATTCGCGAATCATTCAGGTCTTTGGCCAACACGTTCAGGTCGCCGTCTTTTTCCCAGAGCAGCAGGTTATTGTCCAGCAGCCAGTCCAGGCGTACCTCCAGTGTCGCCATAAAGGTATAAATCTCAGCCGTGGTTGGAAGCTCATCGCCTGACAACAGCGGCAGGCCGTTCTGCTGCGCCAGAACGGTCAGCAAGGCGTCTTCGGAAAGTGCCCCTAGGCGGATCAGGATAGATCCCAGTCGACCGCCGGTCTGGCGCTGCAGACTGAGGGCCCGTTGCACGTCGTTTTCCTCGACCAGCCCTGCCTGAACCAGCAGCTCCCCCAACTTCATATTTCGCTCCCCGGTTTTGTTGCCATGCGCCTGCCAATCAGCCCCGCAGGGTGCGGCATTCTAGCGAGCTGGCCGGCATCGCACAAAGAAAGCGACTCAGCATCGAAGGCTAGCTTGGCTCGCCTACCCACCAAATCCAATATTCATCTACAATGCGGCGCTCGCCAGCGGCCCACAGCAACAGGTTTTGGCACCATGAAATTCGCCTACGACGGATTCGACGCCCAGGGTGAGCGACAGACCGGTGTGCTCGAAGCGGCCAGTCAGGTCGATGCGCTGCGCGAGCTGCAGCGCAAAGCCATCACGGCGGTTGAACTCAAACCCCAGGAAAACGCGCGCGCGCGTCGGTTATTCACCCCTCGCCTTACCCAGCGCCATGTAACCCAGGCGCTGCATGAGCTGACGCGCTTGATCGAGTCAGAGGTCTCGCTCAGCGAATCCATCGAGGCCATGACCGATGCTGGTCACCACGAGCGCATCGACCGTGCCTTTGCCGATATTGGTCGCGCCCTGCAGCACGGCGAGTCGTTCTCCTCCGCTCTAGCAGCCTGTGGCTTGCCGCTGCCGGGTTATGTCCTGCACTTGGTGCGCGCGGGTGAGTTGACCGGCGATCTGGCGGGCGCTCTCAAGCGAGCCCAGGAGAAAATGGAATACGACGAGCGCACGGCCAACGATCTGCGTAATGCCCTGACTTACCCGAGCATTCTGGTTGTCGCGGGCATTGCCGCTGTGCTGCTTATGTTCATCGTGGTCGTGCCCAAGTTCAGCGGCATGCTCGGCAAGCACGACGCCACGCTTCCCTGGTTGGCGGTCGCCGTGTTGAGCGGCGGCACCTGGTTCAATGCCAACTGGCCATGGCTGTTGGGCGGGATCGGGGTGGTCATACTCACGGCAGGAGCGGCGTTGCGCCAGCCGGTGCTGCGTGCCAACCTCACCAATGCCGCGACGCGCATACCGGTGATCGGGAAATGGCTGGCAGAAAGCGATATGGCAAGCTGGTCCTACACCCTTTCCGCCATGCTCGCGTGCAAGGTCGAGCTGTTGGCAGCATTGAGCTTGTCTAGCGACTCCATGCGCATTCCGAGGCGCCGAGCCGTCATGCAGGACGTCATCCGTCAGGTGCGCGCCGGCAAAAGTGTTTCTACTGCTTTGGATGAAACCAATATTCTCAATCGCACCGGTATCAACCTCATCAGGGTCGGCGAGCGTACGGGGCGCTCCGCCGAAATGCTCGGCTCGCTAGCCAGCCTCTATGAAGAAAACAGTAAAAATCGCATGAAGAAACTGATGGCCCTGATCGAGCCGGTAGCCATTCTGCTGATCGGCTCGGTGATAGGCGTCATCATCCTTGGCATAATCCTGGCCATCACCAGTGTCAACGACATGGTCATCTAACCCGGAACCCCTCATATGAAGTTGTCCTCGCTGAACCTGAGCCGCGACCGCGGCTTCACCCTCATAGAACTGCTCGTCGTCCTCGTCATCCTTGGCATGCTGGCCGGTCTGGTCGGCCCGCGACTGTTTTCCAACGTCGACAAATCCAAGGTCAAGACGGCCGAAACGCAGGTCAAGATGCTGCGCGGGGCCCTGCAGAGCTACCGCCTGGATGTTGGAAGTTACCCGCGTACCGAACAGGGGCTGGTCGCGCTGATGAGCAGGCCTTCGGACACGCCCAACTGGCAGGGGCCTTATCTCGAAGACGAGCTGCCGCGTGATCCCTGGAATAACCCCTACGTCTACAAAAGCCCTGTCGACAACCTTCAGGGTTTTGCCCTTTATTCGCTCGGAGCTGACGGAAAAGAGGGTGGCGAAGGTCTCGATGCCGATGTGGGCTACCTGGAAAAGTGACAGCGTGAGTGGCTCGCAGCGCGGTTTCACCCTGCTTGAATTGCTCGTTGTCCTTGCGCTAATCGGTTTGATTGCCGGTGTAGTAGCGCCGCGATTCATCGGATTGGGTGACCGTCTGGCACTAAAGAACCAGCTTCTGGAAGTTCGCCAGCGGGTTAACGGCCTGCCACTGATTGCCTTGCGTGGCGGCCGGTCGCTGCATATCGATAATGACGGTGCTCCGTTGAATCTGCCCGATGGCTGGCGCGTCACCTCACGCACGCCCGTGCTTTATCAGGGTAATGGCACTTGCCTTGGCGGTGAGATCGAAGTTTGGCGTGGCTCGCAACGTGAAGCGCGCGTTACCCTGTTGCCTCCCTTGTGCCAGTGGTCATCCTGACGTCATGAGCAAACCGGCCAAATGCCAGCAGGGTTTCGCGTTGCTTGAAGCCATTGTGGCCCTGGTAATCCTGGCGGGTACCTGCATGGCCCTGTTTGCATGGATCAACGCCAGCCTGGTGCAACTGCAGCGCGCCGAACTCTACGTCGAGGCCGGCCCGGCAATTGCCAGTGCCGGGCAGTACCTGAAAACCGTCGACCTGGCTCAGCGCCCCGAGGGCACGTTCAGTTCCGGCAATGTCTCTGTTGACTGGCGGGCCAGTCCCATCGAATCAGGGGTTACGCGATCGTCGAGTTTTGGGGGGAGCAACTTCTTGCTCTCGCTCTATGACGTCACTCTTTACCCGCGCACCAGCAGCAGAGCGTTGCCGCCCCTGCATACACGGGTTGTCAATTACCGGCTAAAGCCCGGCCTGCCGGAGCCTGGCAATGGTCTCTAGTGTGCAGTGTGCTCGCCAGCGTGGCATGACCCTGCTTGAGTTGCTGGTGGCCATGACCATTCTTGCCATGGTTGGAGCTCTGCTGATGCAGGGCTTTGGCACAGCCCTTGGCACCTACGAGAGAGTGCAACGGCGGCAAAGTGAAGGTATGCCCTACGAGCTCGGCTACCGCTGGTTCAGCGAAACGCTTTCTGGCTCACAGGCCGAGCTCGACGAGCCACGCCAGTTTCGTGGTGATGCTCAACACCTTGGTGGTGTGACCCATCGCCCCCTGTTGGGCGGCGGTGGCCAGGCCAGCTTCTTCAGTTGGCGCCTGCAACACGCTGAAAATGGCGAGTTGCAGCTCAGCTATCAGCAGCCAGGCGTTGATTGGCTGGTTGCCAGCTGGCCGCCTGGCAGCGCAGCGCGATTTATTTACCGCGCTGCCAATGGTGCCGCCGTGGAGCAATGGCCGCCGCCGCAAGGGGGTGGCGGGGCAACTCCCGGCAGTGGGCAGATACCAGGTGCGATCTTGCTGGAGGTCACTCCTGTTGAATCGCCGCCTGTGCGCTGGTATGCAAGTCTTCCCGGGCGAACCTTTCCGCGCCCTGACTATCGCGACTTCTGACCAGGTTCTAGCGCCATGCCAGCTACTCCTTCCACCCCAAAATATCGGCACCGCAGCGGTGGCTTTGCGTTGATTGCTGTGCTCGGCCTGCTCATGCTGCTATCGCTCGTGGCTGCGTTCATCTCCGGTTATGCCGAGCAGCGCCTGGAACAGACCTACCAGTTGCAGCGACAGCTGCAAGGGCAGTTGGACCGTGACGCCACAATGGCCACCCTACTGCATGTGGTCGCTACGCGTCCCCTTATGCAAAACGCCATCCTCCTGCGTAATCCGCAGCAGGAGGCGCGAAGCAGCTTTGACCCTTTCGCGGACAGCTTCGCGGGTGTAAAGGTTGAGGACTATCCCCATCTGCTGGTTGAAGGTACGCGCTACCGTGGTATCGGTGGCAGTGCCTTTTCTCTGCAGGATGAAGGCCCGCTGCTCAGCTTGCTTGAGCCGGATCGGCAGCGCTGGACGCGTTTTTTTGCCCAGCATGGGTTAAGCCCCCAGCAGGCGGAGCGATTTCTCGACCAGCTACAGGACTACACCGACAGGGATGATGTGCGTCGCCTCAATGGCGCCACCTCCGCAGACTACCTCAACCAGGGGCTGCAGGTGCCCCCCCAGCGTCTGATGATCAGCCCTGGGCAGGTTTTCAATCTGCTCGATGCTGCTGCGCTGCGTCCCCAATTACAGGCCATGTTGCCCTATGTCACAGCGCGCAGTGGGCAGCTGAACAACCTCAACACCGCACCTGCGGCTGTCCTGCAGAGTCTGCCGGGCTTCGATGCCGCGCTGGCCGAAGCCATTGTCAGCGAGCGTCGCCAGCGGCCTTATGCTGACCTTTCTGATGCCAATGCGCGGCTGGGGCGGATTATTCCTCTCGATCCGCTGACAACGCCGAGCCGGGCGTCCCCGTTCATGAGGATCCAGCTTTGGAGCGAAACGGCCGATTGCAGACAGCCGCTATGGCTTGGGCTATCATCCACGCCCACTTCACGAACCGCTCCATGGGAAATCGACTATCTCTTTTCGTCTGAATATGAGCAGCCTTGCGACACGCCTCAATCAGTGGATTTCCCGCCGCTGGACGAGCCGGCAATGGACGGTTGATCGCCTAGATATCCGCCAGCAATCCTATGCCGGGATACGCCCGCGCGTATTGCTATCGCGCGACAGCTGCTTGTACTTCAGTCTGGATTTCTCGCGTATACCGGCAAGCAAGCGTAACCAGGCGTTACAGCAACAGCTGCTTTTGCTTTCTCCTTTCCCCCAGGCAGGGCACTACGTCAGCTGGAGTGCGGGCTGGGCGCAGCTGTGGATATGGGATCAGGCCAGCCTGCTTGCCCGTCTGCCACAGGCGGCGCGTTATAGCGTCCTGCCCGACTCTGCACTGAGCCTCGTTACGCCGCTAGACGAGGGCCGGCGGCTGCTCCGTGGTATTCATGGTTATGAGTGGCAGTCTTGGCTGGGGGGTAGGCTCAGTGATAGCCGCTGGAGCCAGGAAGCAGATGCGCAGCTGTCCACTCACGACATCGATCTGAGCCGGCGCAGCCCGCTGCAGGCCGCCGAGCGTGAGCTGCTACAGGGCCTCGTTTTCGCTGGCAGTGGTGCTGTGCTATTGGCTGCTTTGCTGATCCAATGCGGCGCCTGGTTCGACCTCAATCAGCGCCACGCGCACCTCGCGGCTCAGGTGAGCGTCGCCGAGCAGGGCAGTGAGCTCCAGGCCCAGGCGCGTCGGAGAGTCATGCAGGGGCGTGACCTCTGGCTGGCGCGCCAGCAACTGTTCGTTAACAGTCAGGGAGAGCTGATAGCCCGTGTGGGTGAAGCGCTGCCTGAGAGTGCACGCCTATGGCAGCGCTACGACTATCAGCCGGGAAGCCTGCAGATCCTCCTGCAGGATCCCAGCCCAGATCCGCGTGACTATGTGACCCGGCTCAGCGCCAGCGGGTTATTGAGCAACGTCCAGGTGCAGCCCGAGGCTCGTAATGACATGGTCACCCTGCGCGCCGTGCCTTTCGCGGGAGAGCGCCAATGAACGAGTGGCTACTTCGTGAATGGAGCAAGACCCGCGAGCAGCTCGACGCCAATCCGCGCTTGCGTTGGGGTGTGCTGGCGATTCCGCTGATCGGTTTGCTCTACCTCAATCTTGTTGTCTCCGATGCCCGCTATGAGGAGCGCGAGGCGCTTGTCGAGCTGCAGCAGCAACTGTCCGAGGCCAGCCAGCTTGCCGAGCAGGACGAATGGGTCAATCGCCTCGACCTGGTCCGTGCTCGGCTGGATGAGCAGCTCGCACGGCGCTTCGGCAAGGCCGAAAGCGAAGCCTTCGCTCGCGCCGATATTCAGGCCAGCGCCCAGGCGCTGCTCAGCGCGCAGAGCCTGGAAAAGATTCGTATCGAAGTCTCCACTGCCGGTAAGCCTGATCCCGCTACCAACTTGATCCCTCTACAGCTGCGTCTGGCCGGCAACGCGCAGGGCGAACAGCTTTACGCGCTGATTGCCGGTCTGGAGAGCGCGACGCCCAGCTATCGAATCGACAACCTCAGTGTCCAGTCCCAGCGTGGGCAGCATTTGATTTTTTCGCTGGTAGCCAGTGTCTGGTACCAGCCTTGGGAGGTTGGCCAATGAAATTGCGGCTGCCTCTGCTGTCGCTTCTCGCTGCGGCCTTGGTCATTGGTTTGTTTCTGGTTGGCTACCTGTGGCCTGTAAGTCAGGCCGATTTCGCTGAAACTGCCGAGGATCAGTGGAGGTGGAGCGCCAGTGCCCCCCCCGTTGCCGAGCGCCCGTTGCCTGGCAACCTGACCAGTTTCTGGCCAGGCAAGAAGCCTCTGAGCAGCGCCGAACAAGCCGCTGCAGCGGCGGCGGCGGCAGAGGGCGCCCGGCATGATTGGATGCTCATCGGCATTATTCGTCAGGGCGGGCCGCCCAGCGCGGTAGTGCTCGATCCTGAGGGCAAGCTGCTGACCCTGAGCATAGGCGACCGGCTCGACGAACAACGTGAAATAACCGCGCTGCGTGCGACAACCCTCATCTGGCAGGATGCGAAGGGTGCCACTGGAGAATTGCAGTTGTATCCCGAGCCAGCGATGCCCTAAGAACTGACCACAAGGGGGCCTTGCCCCACGAGAAACTACATGACCGACCACGCCAAGACCGCACGGCCGCGCAGCTGCCGCCCGTTCTTCTCGCTGAGCCTGCTGAGCCTGGCTCTGATGCTTGCCGGCTGCGCCATCGACACCCGTCCCACGCCGATCCCCGAGCCTGTGCGTCCCCCTGCGCAGCCGGTTGAATACGAGTCCAGTCTCAGGCAGGAGTCCGTACGTGACGAGGCTGCGCTCATGGCGCAGCGCTTCCAGGGTACGCCTGGCCAGGTCAAACAGGGGCCAACTTATATCGAGCCCAATGCCGATGCTCTCGGCAAGGAGCTTGTTGGCGCGCCGATCAGCCTCAACCTGAACAACTTTCCACTACCGGCCTTCATCAACGAAGTGTTCGGTAATCGTCTTGGCCTGTCGTTCAGCGTGGCGCCGGCGTTGCAGGACAAGAAAGACCTGGTATCGCTGCGCCTGAGTGAGCCACAGGCGCCGGCAGACCTGTTCGCCACTGCGCGTTTCGTCTTGAGCGACTATGGCGTTGCGGTCAGCGAGCGCGACGGCGTGCTGTACTTCCAGTTGGCCGAGAACACCGCCAACGACACCCTGCCGTTGCTGGTCAGTGGCAGCGCGCTCCCGGATGTGCCGATGTCGCACCGTCCCGTGTTCCAGTTGATCCCTATGCGTGTTGTGCGTGCCGACTCCATGGTGCTCTGGCTCAAAGACATGTTCACCGGCACCAGTTTACAAATCAGTGCCGACCCCCTGCGCAATTCGGTCCTGCTGCGCGGCTCTGTCGAGCTGATCAGCCAGGCCAGCCAGGCGGTCGAGCTGTTTGATCAACCCGCCCTCAAGGGCAGCCACAGCCTGGCCGTCAGCCCCGTGTTTTCCGACGCGGAAAGCCTCGGCAATGCCCTGATGAAAGTGCTCCAGGCCGAAGGTTACGATGTTTCCGACAACCCACCGCTTGGTGGGGTGGTGGTACTCAAGCTCAAGGAACTGCAGCGCCTGGTGATATTCGCCGCCGATCCGGCGATCCTGGCCACGGCCCGCCAGTGGGTGGAGCTGCTCGATCGACAGAGTCAGGAACAGGTGGAGAGCGGTCTGTTCGTCTATCAGGTGCGCAACACCCAGGCCGCCGGTATTGCCGGCATGCTCGGTGCCCTCGGCTACCGTGCGACGATTCCCGAAACCGGCCTCAGCAGGAGCAATACACGTAGCGCTAACGGGAGCAACAGGGGTAGCTTGACCGGCAGCTCCAGTGGCCTTTCCAATAACTCCAGCGCTCTTGCTGACGCCAGCTCCAGCCTTCAGGGCGGTGCTGGGCAGCCGCGTACGATCGAGGGCGAGGAAGGGCAGGGCAGCGTCGTGGTCGATGCCAACCGCAACGCCATCATCTACAAGGGCAGCGGCAAGCAGTGGCTGCAGTTGCGACCGCTGCTCGAAGAGCTGGACCGCCCGGTGCCTTCGGTGATGATCGATGTGCTGCTCGCGGAAGTGAACATCAACGACCGCGAAGGCCTGGGTATCGACTGGCGCAATATCACTGCCAGTCTCGGCGGCAAGGATCTGATTATCGGTACTGCCAACGGCATCGGTTCCAGTGGCCTCAATATCAGTGCGCTGAACAGCGCCGGGCAGACCAAGGCCGCGCTCAACGCCTTCTACGAGAACCAGCAGGCAGTGATTCGCTCCAGCCCCAAGCTGATGGTGCGCAGCGGTGAAGAGGCACGCATCGAAGTGGGTAATGAAATCCCGGTGGTGACCGGCTCCACCCAGTCTACCGACAACCCCGATGCGCCGATTACCCAGACCGTGCAGTACCGCAAGACTGGCGTGCTGCTAAGCATCAAACCCACCGTGCAGGCCAGCGGCGTGGTCGATTTGCAGGTAAGCCAGGAGCTGTCGGAGAACACGGATACCGGTAGCGGGCAGAACCTTACGCCGGTTATCAACAACCGATCCCTCGAAACCACCCTGACCCTGCGCGACGGCGGCTCGGTGATGCTGGCTGGCTTGATCTCCAGTAATCGTGGGCGCGGCGACAACGGGGTGCCGCTATTGGGCGACATCCCCTGGCTGGGCAATCTGTTCAAGTCGCAGAACGCCAGCGAGAACCGCACCGAACTGATCGTGATGATCATCCCCTACATCATCCGCGACTTCGATGAAGCACAAACCCTTACCCGCAGCTACCGCGAGCGCCTGCCGCTCAACAGTGCGCCCAACCTGGAGCGGCGTGGTTTTCACCGCCTACCCGAAGCGAACCCGACGCCCCCGGACGCGCCATAAGAACATGGCCGGCCGGTAAAACGGTTCAGGCAACGTCAGGCGTTTGCTCACACCTCCCACTCGTGATCGCTTGTGGGCAGGGCAGCGTGCCGAAAACACCCAGCTGCGCCCCTGCCCACCTGAGGTAAGGGGCCTTCGGCTGACAGTTCTGTGAGCGTTTTCACATGGCTGGCTGGCGCTCGGCATTGGTCGCTGCTATACCTCTTTGGCGCTGTCTGCCTGTCATGTCATGGCAATGTTGCGGTAATGGCCTTGTCATTGTAAAAAGCCAGTTCGCGACATTTTTCAGGCGTCAAAGGCAACTTTTTCTGCTATAACCTGTCCGCTGCGGCTGTGCCGCAAATGGCCGCCGTACTGGTGTGATCCGGTCGATATCTGCAGAAAAACACGAAACCCTGCGGTTAAGATTCTGTTAACCAACGAAAAGCAGGCCATCTTGGTACTTGCACTTTGAGACTGGAACGCTATTATCGGCAGCGGCTAGCCTTATGGTTACCTCATTTGCCGAATGCCGCTCGTTCCCTTCCGGAAGAGAGCGAGCACCGTAAACGGTAAATGCAAAGGACGGTCCACCCACTGGACCAACACAACATCTGGAGTACTCCGTACATGAAAAAGACTCTGCTCGCACTGGCAGTTTCCACCCTGGCAACCAGCGCCTTCGCGGCCACCGTTGATCACACCGCTACCACGGTAGTCATCAACAACATCGCTCGCGAAGTGGTACCCGTCACCGCTCCGACCGATCTGACCACCACTGACGGCATCATCTGGACCCAGGGCTTCTCGACCACCAACCAGAACCTGGTGCGTATCGACCTGCCGGCTGGTGTGACCTTCACTGGCGTCCCGTCTCTGGCCGTTGACGACGGTACCAACTCCCTGGCTTCGACTATTTCCGCTGGCGGCGTTGGCCAGAGCTTCGTGCTGTTCCAGCTGGACGGTACTCAGACCGTTGACCAAGCTGGTGATGTAACTCTGACTCTGGCCGGCCTGCGTGTTACCAGCCAAGCTGACATCAACGTTCGCTACCGCCTGTACGACGATCAGGTCGAAGCCAACAACGCCACCACCCGCACCCTGCAGGATCGTACCTTCGGTTACGCTTCCTTCGGCTCTGGTCTGGTGTTCGCCAGCGTCAACCCGGGTGTTTCCCGTCAGATCGACGTTAGTGCCACCCCGTCCAGCACTCTGTTCGAAAACGGCACTGATACCTCTGACGCCTTCGGTGGTCTGAATCTGCGTGTTACCAACACCGCTACCTACGGCACCAACCTGAGCGGTCCTGCCCTGACTCTGACCAACCTGATCGGTGCTAACCCGATCCTGACCGTCAGCGGCGACTTCAGCGCCATCTCCGGCACTTCGGCTAACACCCTGCTGGGCACTCTGCCGGGCGCTGTTAACACTGCCGAAACCGCCGTCACCTACAACCTCACCGCTACCCCTGCTGAGCTGAACGCTGCTCAGCTGACCTACGAAGTTGACGGTACCACCGTCATCGCTCCGTCCTCGTACAACGCCAGCCTGGCCCTGGGCACCGGTGCTCTGATGACTGCTGCTCCGGCCGCTGTCACCAACTTCGCCACCCTGGCGAAGAACGGTTCCACCGTATACGTTGACCTGGCTCTGAACCCGAACGGCGCGTTCCAGAACTTCGTCCGCATCTCCAACAAGACCAACACCGCTGGTAATGTCAACCTGACCGTTATCGCCGACGATGGTGCGCAAGAGCAGATCGCCCTGGGCGACATCGCTGGCCAAGCTACCAGCGAGCTGGCTGCTCGTTCTTCGACCACTCAGATCAGCGTTAGCGATATCTTCGCTGCTGCCCAGGCTGCTGGCCTGAGCCTGTCGGGTCAAAACAAGCTGCGTCTGGTTGTTGATGGTGAGTTCCGTGGTGGCGATGAAACCAGCGCGCTGAGCAACGATTACGCTCTGAGCGTCCAGTCCATCACCGTTTCCAAAGACGGCAACAGCTTCTCCACCTTCTAAGCATTGCTTAGATCGTAGAGTGGTATAGAGAGGGCAGCCTTAGGGCTGCCCTTTTTTATTTTGGCTGTAGTAGGGCCTGCCTGATTGCATCGATTGCATGCTGACAGGTTTGCACCTCGGGTTAAAAAGCTGCCGCCTGCAATGGCGCTGTAGTACGCTGCCGGCTTTTGCTGGCGAATCCTGCATGACGTCCTCCCCACATTCGTTGCCCGCTGCCGACGGCATCCGTGGCGTTGCCTGTTTGATTGTCCTGTTGATGCACGGTCTCAGCCTGGGTTGGCCTGAGCGTCTGTTCCCCCTGCTCAAGGGCGGCGGCAAGTACGGTGTCTGGCTGTTCTTCGTGCTCAGCGCTTTTCTCCTTACCCTGCGCCTGCAGCGGCGTGGCTTTGGCCTGACCAGCCTGGCGGACTATGCATTGGCGCGCAGCTTGCGCATCGTGCCGCTGTTCGTGCTGGCCTGCCTGCTTTACGCCTGGGCCGGTGTCGGCATCACGGATACACAACAGCTTGGCGAAGTGCTGAGCATGCAGCGCGGCAGCATTCACCTGTGGACCATTCCCGTGGAGTTCAAGGCCTATGTCGTGCTGCCGCTGCTGGTGTGGCTGGGGTTGTGGCTGACGCGTCGTGTCGGTCGGGGCGGTTTGCTGCTGGCGGCGCTGCTGGCTTTGCTCGTGCAGCAGTGGCTGTGGCCTTTTTGGCAAACCCCGGCGGACTCGCCCAATACGCGCTGGTACCTGCCGGCGTTCCTGTTCGGCTGCCTGGCTGCACTGCTGTTGCCCTGGGTGCGGCAATGGCAGCGCGGTAGCGCCGCTACGCTGTGTGCAGTGCTGACCTGTGTGTTGTTATTGGCGGCACTGCCAGGTGTGCGCCAGGCTGTGTTTGGCGGGCCGCTGGCCAATGACCTGATGGATAAGCACCTGTTCATCGGCTTCGCCTGGGCCGTATTCGTGCTGCTGCTGGTGGATGGTGAGGGGCTTGCCGGGCGTTTGCTGAGCAGCCCGGTGCTGGGCTTCATGGGGCGTATCAGTTACTCCACCTATCTGTTTCATTGGCTGATCATGGTGGGGCTGTTTCACTGGTTCCCGCAAAGCGTGCTGGCGTTCATTGCCGCGTTGATGCTTGCCTTGCTGGCGGGGGCGCTGGGCTATTACCTGGCCGAGTTGCCACTGGAGCGTTTGCGCCAGCGCCTCACACCATTGGCCCGCCGGCAAGCGGTGGCATCCGCTGCGCTGCCGCACGACTAGCGTTGGGCCCGTGCGCGAGTCATGGTTGCGCCCGCTTTGGCATCAGGCGTTGGAACCAGCTCGGTATGCGCGGTGAGCGTGCCCAGGCCAGCGCCGGTGCTTCGATACAGCGCCAAGACAGATACGCCAGCATCAGAGTGGGGAGTAAGGCCAGCACGAAGAAGGTGCCGATCGATAGCCCTGGGCCGTACAGGTGCATGATCAGTTGCTGGACTGGAAAGGCGTATATATAGATGCCGTAGGATAGGTCACCGTGGTGGCTGGTGGCGCGCAGTCGCGGCGTATCCAGTTGCGCGAAGTAGAACACCAGGTAAGGCAGCGCCAGCATGTAGAAATAGAAGCCCAGGACGGTGCCTTTCGTCAGCAGTAACCCCAGAAGCAGCAGAGCGGCAGTGGGTAGGCGGTAGGCAATATGCTGGCGAAACAGGTAGCAGCAGGCGCCCAGGACGAAAAAACAACCCATTCGCAGCGCCAGTTTCAGGGGCGCTGCACTCAGTACGACCATGTCGGCCAGTGCGGGAATGTGGCGGATGCCGACCAGTGCCAGCAGGCACAGCAGGGCCAGGCCGAGCATGGGCCAGGGGCGGAGCAGGGTGCTGATGCCGAGCAGCAGCACCATGATGTACAGGAAGAATTCGATCGGCAGCGTCCACAGCGAACCGTTTATCGCATGCGGGTGCGGGTTCTCGGCAAAGACCTGCGGCAGGTGGTAATGGATATGCAGCCAGATGTTGCTCAGGTAATTGAGGGTCAACTCATGGCTCAGGTAGTCCCGCAGCTTTAGCGGGGTGAGTAAGGCGCCCAGCACGATGCTCAGCAGCACGGCGACCGCCAGGCCGGGAAAAATGCGCATCACGCGTTTGGTCAGATAGTCCAGTGCGCTTCGACCCCTGAGCCACGAGGCAGCAATGAGATAACCGCTGATCGTGAAGAACACCGCCACCGCCACACCACCACCGGTCTCGTAGCCCAGGAAATTGAGAACCGGCTCATCCGCTGATCGTCCTGCCAGCGGGTAACAGTGGCTGAACAGAACCAGAATGGCGGCACTCAGCCGCAGGAAATCGAAGTTGTTCAGGCGCGTATCGGTGGCGATCATCGAGTGCTCTGGCAGCAAAGTCAGCAGGCGTTTGCCTAATGCTGATTAGATGAGACAGTAATGACTTTCACGGATGGCCTTTGTAGGGTGCGCCATGCGCACCGAAGCACCGATGTCATCACCCTTGGTGCGCACGGCGCACCCTACGTAACCTTATCCTGACGCTTAACTGACAGGCATTTGGCGTTTGCCTCAGTTCCGGTAGATCTCTGCCAGCACCGATGGCATATCGGCGGCGCCACCGATGTGCAGGGCAATGGCAGGGTCGTATGCATTGGCATAGGTGAAGTAGAGCAAGCGCCGGATATCCTCATGGCGCTGCAGCAGGTTACGTGCTCGCAGCACTTCGTCGCGCACCCGTAGCTCGATAAGCTTGGCGGGTTGGCCCTGTTTGGGGGTGCTGCGCGCATCGAATTCGAGCAGGCCGTTATCGCTCGACTCGCCAATGAGCATGATCTGCACGGGGCGGCCGCTGGTGATGATGGCCTCACGTAACAGTGTAAGGGTGCCTTCCATTCGGCAATCGTGTGCGGCATCGAGCAAGGCGCGATCCTGTTCGATCCAGTGTTGGCCTGCGCGCATTGAGCCGTCGTGAAAGAAGCTCAGTTGTTTGCGCAGGTCACTGACCGTGGTGTTCGCGAAACGGGCGCAGGCACCATCGGCAAAGCGTTTGGCGAACCATGCCAGGGATTCTTCGTGTGTCTGGTCGAGCAGCAGGCTGGAAGCATAGAAGTTGAAGGATACCCAGTCCACCCCCTCAGGTATGCCGCCACCAGTGTAGATGTTGCCTGCCAGGTCGTAGGTGGTCAGGCGATGTTGGGCGATGTTCTCACGCCAGGCTTGTTCTGCGGGCGAGGCTGGTTGGTCGCCGATGCGCAGGTATTCATTGTCGATGGCTTCGACGTAGGCGGCAGCATGGCGCTGGATGAGCTGTGCGAAGTCGGCATTAAACAGCGCTGAAGAGAAGATCACGCCGATCTTGACGTGCTGTAGGCCTGCACCATCGAGGGTCTGCCGTACATCACCAGCCAGGGCAGCGTAGGCCTGTCGGGATACGCCGTTGAGGTAGGGTTCGTCAATCAGAAAGACGCTGTCTACCACATCCGCATAGGCGCTGAGCAATGGCAGGTAAGCCTGCAAGCGGCGCATGCCATCGGCATGCCCGGCCTTTGCCCAGAGCTTGTTGCGTGGGGCTGGAGCCAACTGTTTTTGGCGTTCGTTACCATCGCTTCCAAGGTAGCTGCCTTTAACCTCGGAAGCGGGGGCCGGCTGCCGCATGATCGGCCCCAAATCTACCAGCAGACGAATGTTCGCACGCCGAGCCTCGTGCAGGCTGATGGTCAACTGCTCTATCGAGAGTGCATTGACCATTGCCACGTCCACGTGGGGGCTGAATTCGCTGGACAGCCCGTCCGGGGAGAGAAAGCCGATTTCGGTGGGCGGCGCGCAGCCCTGCATGAGCAGTAGGGCCATGGCACCCGCCAGGTTTGCTAGTTTCATGCTTGTGTCTGGGTTTGCCGGTAGTCGTCGATCAGTTCGCCGAGCAATTGCTCACTACGCTCGATAAGCGAGTTGTAGCGCGAGTTGTGAAAGCCCCAGAGGGTGGAGTGCTGTTCTTCCTTGTGGCCAACCAGAAAAGGGTGAACGGTGAACACGCGAATATGTTCGTGGCTCTCCATGTAGCGGTCGATGGCATTGTTATGCACATCGTGGTTTGTCTCGTCCCAGCGCAGGATGGCGTCATAGAATCCGGCGTTGTAGACGTTCAGCACGGCGCTGACCATATGGTCAATGTGCGCGATTTCCAGCTCGCCGACTTCGGCAATGTCCAGCACTCGGGTATCGGTGTGCAGGTCGGCGATAAAGCCGGAGAACACATCCCAGTTCTCGTTGTGCTCGGCCAGGTATGTCTTGATGGTCTGAAACTTTTCCTTCCAGCCAGGCAGAAAATCGACGTCGTCTTCGCATACTGTGATCTGCGCCAGCCCCTGTTCTCTAGCCTTGCGCATGATGAACTTGTAGCTCATGCCGCAACCGACCCAGCCAAGGGCGTGACGCAGGCCTGGGAAGTACTCGATGCCGTATTGATTATCGGCCTCGAAGTTCTTGCGGCGATCAACCGACTCGGGCAGGCCCAGGCAGACGAAGTCTCCGGAGAACTGCACGTTATGCCCGGCAAGGTTGTAAAAGGTATCGAAGTCAATGTTTTCTGTGGCCAGCAGGAAGCGCTGGAAGTAGAACTCGAACCAGTTCGGCTGCTGGTTTAGCTGCTCGCGATTGGTGCTGATCCGTGCCTGGCGACGTGCGTCGTCGGCTAGCCAATAGTCCAGGCGCTCTACCATGGCTTCGGCATCATCGATTTCGACGAAGTCGACGATATCTCGAAGATGCTGGTGCTCGTCGATGTCGACGCTGCTTTCCGAGACGATCAGACAGTCCAGCGAGAGCGATTCGTAGAGGCGCGTGGTTTCCAGCAGGGCGCCTTCGTAGTAGTGAATGTTGATCACTACCTTGGCCTTGCGCAGCTCCGCATAGAGCGCCTCACCGAACAGGTCGCCAATTACTTTGACGCGATACTTCTGCTCGATGCGGCCTATGAATTTCTGGCGGCGTGTGCAGGTCGCATCGCCATAGAAGATTACGTCATATTCCTTCTCGGGTATGGCCGACTGACTGTAGTTGCTCAGGTAGCCGACGGGCATGAAGTACATCTGTCGGTAGCTAAGGCCGTTGTTGGTAAAGTAGCCGAGGTTGACCTGGGAGTAGTCGAACACGGCAAAGGCGTGCTCCAGCATCCTTGTGTAGCGCTGGGTCAGCCAGCGTGAGCTGACGGTCTGCTCCATCTGGAAGGCGACGTACAGTTCGGGCAGTTCAGCGAACATCTGTGGGCAGATGACAAAGTGCGGGACGCGGGCAAAACCCCTGGCAGGCTTTTCCGTGATGATCTGCGAGCGAATACCGGCCTTGTTGAGTTGGCGCGCGATAAGCTCGGCTACGAACAGGCAGTGGCGGGTGGTCAGGATGTGTGCCTCGCCTGGCGTCTTCAGGTCGAAACGAACGCCTTGATGTGCGCCCAGTACCGCGACGGCATCCGGGCTGGCAACTTCCTTCAGGCGGCGCAGGCCTGCGCGCAGGCCGTGTCGTTTGATGTGCAGTAAGGCATTGGGGATGCTGCCCGGATGGCCGGTGACGTAGCGCAGCAGGCGCGTACTGCGGTCGGTGAGCGTGCGCGCTGCGGCGGCAACTTTACGCAGGGGGGCAGTGATGCGCAGCGAGTAGGAATTCATTACCAGTTCGAGCTGTTGTGCCTGACCTTGCTGCAGTACCTTCAACTCGCGCAGCTGGGCCTGGCTCGTGGCCAGGCGGTTCAGGCTGTCGTGCATAGCTTCGCTCAGACGACGATTTTCTTTGTCTGCGGTGACCAGTGCGGTGTTGAGTCGTTCGGTTTCCTGTTGCAACTGTACGCAAAGCTGCTCTGCCCCCGTGGCTCGCCGATCGAATTCATCGAGTGTGTCAAGCATCGGTCGACACTGTTCAAGTTCATCCACCAGGGCGGCCCAGGCCGGCGCGAAGGTCGGCATGATGGATGCTTGTTCGTCGCTGCAGCACTGGCGCAGCAGCGCATAGGCATGTCTGACGCTATCTGGAACGTGCGGTGCAATGTCCAGGTCGTGGGCTTCGAAGCTGGCGTGACGCAAGTCTTGACTGAGGAAGGTTTCGATGTATTCGCGTACGGCTGCCGGCTCACCGTTAAGGGCGAAGCCAGCTGCGAGGCGCTGCAGCTGGCTTTCCGGTTGTGCCAGGAGAGTGTCATAGTCGACGAACAGGCGGTGGGCGCCACTGGTGGCCGTTACGGCACCGGCATAATGCTCCAGCCATAGCCAGTGTGACTTGCGCTCGGAGAAGCCGTTGCGGTGCTTCAGTGATTGAGCGACGCTGAGCGGGTTACGCACGGCTATCAGGTAGTCGACGCGCAATTGCAAATGCTCGAAAACGCGCTGCCAAAAGGGTAGCAGGCGGCAGGTGCGCGGGTCCTTTAGGGTTAGAAGTTGGCAGCGCTCAACTTTGCCACGTAATAGCAGTGTCGCTTCAAGGAGCAGTTCGCCCAAGGCGGGATCGGTCTCGAAGTTTGCCGGCAGCAGCTTGAGGCTGTCGTAAGTGGCGTCGAGAGTAGCCAGTATGCGCTCGTTCATGAGCACAAAGTCCTTATCTTCCCAGAACCCTTTCGGATTGTCGGCGCCAGCCGGCAGGAGGTTGTCGCCTGCATTGGCTCCGATGGCAACCAGGGCGCGCGTCAGGGCGCTGGTACCGCTGCGGTGCATTCCAAGAACGGCGATGATTCGTTTGTCACTCATTGAAGTCATGGGGTTGTAGTCGTGTGAGGGGCTTTAGCCGGTGCATGGCTGCCCGCGCAGTTGAAATAGATGGCTCCGGTCGCGTTGTCGCGAGGGTCTGGCAGAACCTTGAACAGGCAAGCGTCGAGCAGGCGATGCAGGAAAATTTCCTGCTCGCCGGTCGCTCCAGTCACGCCAGCATTGAGGAAATACGTGCCGGGGTTGAGCGAGCAATCGAAGCGAAAGCTGACATCAAGTATTTCGCCTGCGCCAACATGGACGATTGCTTCATCTGCACAGGCAGAAGCTGCACCGCCAAGTTCGTAGCCAGACAGGTTTTTGATCACCATGCCGAAACGTACCCTGCTGGCGCTGCGCTCGAAGCGTACACGGTAGCAATACAAGTAGCTGCGGCCCCGGATCAGACAGTTGACGGAGCGGCCGTCGAGGGTTTGAATCTGCGGTGCTTCGATGAAGGCACCGTGGGATTCGTAAGCCTCCGTGCTACTTGGCTTAAGGTGCGGATCGAAAAACTCGTTCTCGATGCCAGTTACGCTCTCGGCAACTGGTGTTGCTGGCAATACTTCGCTCTGAGGCTCCGTAATTTCTTTCTCGTGAGGGGCGCGCAGGGTGGCGCGCAAGATTTCGCGCTTGTCGTCTGGGGCGTATATCAGCCGCTGATAGGCGCTGATGACTCGCTTGGGTGTGTCGTCCAGTAGCAACTCGCCGCTGTCGATCAGTAGAGCGCGGTCACAGAATTCAATGACCGCGCTTGCAGAGTGAGATACGAACAAAATGGTCACGCCGCGTTCTTTGAGTGCCCCGATCCGTCCGTAACACTTGCGCTGGAATACCTCGTCGCCCACGGCTAGCGCTTCGTCGACAATCAGTATCTGGGCGTCCACATTGATTGCCACGGCGAAAGCTAGGCGGACCATCATGCCGCTGGAGTAGGTTTTTACGGGCTGGTCAATGAAATCGCCGATTTCAGCAAAGGCTTCGATCTCAGCAAAGCGGGCTTCGGTTTCTGCGCGGCTAAGCCCCAGGACGGCCGCGTTCATGAAAACGTTTTCTCGGCCAGTGAACTCAGGATTGAAGCCGGAGCCTAGTTCGAGCAGAGCGGCGATGCGGCCTTGAGTAAAGATATCCCCGGAGGTGGGATTCAAGGTCCCGCAGATCATTTGCAGCAGGGTGGACTTGCCACTGCCATTGCGTCCGACGATGCCGATGGTTTCGCCGCTTCCGATGCTGAAGGAGACATCGCGCAGTGCCCAGAATTCGCGGAAGTATTGCCGTCTGCCGCGCGCGAGCATTTGCAAAAGTCGGTCACGCGGGGTTTCGTAGATGTGGTAGCACTTGTTCAGTTTGCTAACCTCTACGACTGCCTTAGAGTACATCGGCAAACCCCTTGCGTGTTTTCTGAAACCAGGCGAATCCAGTCCAGCAAATTAGCCCGGCGGCGAAGCTATATACGCCCCAGTGCAGCCAATCTGGCTGTTGTCCCAGAAACAACACAGCGCGTACACCTTCCACCACAGGTGTAAGTGGGTTGGCCTGGAGAATCACCCGGTATTGTTCGGGCAGCGCGGTAACTGGATAAAAGATCGGCGAGAGGAACATCAGCATCGAAGTCAAAACACCTACGATCTGGCTGACATCACGTAAATAGACGCCCAGAGATGCCAGAAACCAGGCAAGTCCGAGGATCAGCAGCACCAGCGGCAGCACGATCATTGGGAGTAGCAGGGAGGTAAGCTGTAGTTGACCGACCAGGACAAGGCAGGCGACCAACCAGACGACGAGGCTGACTAGCAGATGGAAGAAAGCTGAGCCAACTGTGACCCAAGGTAGAATTTCTAGCGGGAAAACGACTTTCTTGACGTAGTTGACGTTGCCAAGGATGAGTGCGGGGGCCCGGTTGATGCATTCTGCAAAGAAATTAAAGACCATCAGTCCAGCAAACAGCATCAAAGCGAACTCTGTCCGCGACTCGCTGCCCGCCGACCAGCGCGCTTTGAACACCACGCTGAACACAAAGGTGTATATCACCAGCATTAGGATGGGATTGAAAAGAGACCAGAACATGCCGAGGAATGAGCCGCGGTATCGACCGACTATTTCTCGGCGGGTCATGGCGATGATAAGGCCGCGGTGCTGCCAAGCGCTGGCCAGCATCGTTCGAGGCGAATATGAGAAGCTTTGCATCAACAGAACACCTCAGCTTCGCTAAGACGGCGCCGGGCGCGCGCTTTGCTGCATCCCATGTCCCTATTGATCTGCCAAGCCGCTGGCAAATCCTCGAGATTGAGTTTCGCCTCGTTTGGAGGATCCAGTCGATCGAATACGGTTTGGATTCCGGTAAGCGTGATGCTGCTGGTCGCAAAAAAAATCATTGAGTCACAATTTCCCGATGCTGGCAGCAAGCATGAGCCCTATCGTGCCCAGTACGGTCTGTCGATGGACGCCTGCTTTCTTGAGAAGGTAAAAGCGCTGCGGCAGAGCAGCCTGGCGCGCTTGTTCATACATTAGGGCGGTCTGACGGTTACGCTCGTTCAGCGCATCCACTCCTTGAAGCAAGACGACGAGATTATCTTGATTCCACTTGCGGAAAGTGCCGCTAAACATGCGCAGACAGCGCTCGATGCGACTGTTGAGCGTGATATTGGAGCCCATCAGGTTGCTACTGTGCTGGCGATAGTCCACGCTGGGGGTCGCATCGTAAATGACCTCTCCGCCATTGCCGCTAACCAGTAGGTAGCAGAGCCAATCATGTGAGACAACTGGCGCGTTCGTCGGGACCCTTGCCAGAAGAGCCCGCGCCGGTTTGTTGAGTACGATGGTGTTGGCTCCGGCTATGCTCTGCACCAGAGCGTTGCGGAAGCTGGGGGAGCGTTTGAAGTGGCGTGAGTAGCCAATGACCCGGCCACGCTCATCGATCAGCCGGGTTCTGGAGCAGTAAAACGCTGGAAGCTGCCCGGTTTTTCGATGATGTAGGCTTGCGATGGCTCTGTCGAGCTTGTGCTCGAACCAGATGTCGTCCTGATCACAAAAGGCGAAATAGTCGGCGCAGATATTGCGGTTGCGTACCAATGAGAGGAAGTTTTGCGCAAAACCGCGGCGTGGCCCCTGTAGCAGATGGACGCGTCCTGCTCCCTGCGTTTGCTGGAAGGCCTGCAGAATACTGAACGTTGAATCTGTCGAGCCGTCGTCGGATGCATACAGCACCCAGTTGCGATGGCTTTGCCGGGCAATCGATTCAAGTTGTGCCTGCAGGTATTTGGAGCCGTTGTAGGTCGCCATCAGTATGGCGACTAACGGTTCTTGCTGGTCAGGCGCGTTATCCTCGATCTCAGGCGTGTGATGCATTAACTGGCGCCTCGCGAATCTTTTCATGTTCATCAATGAATCAGCGCGTCGTACCGGTATTCTGAAATGTCAGCAAAACAGGGTCGGCTGGAGCGCATAAATGATCTAGTGTGTCCTCTCAGCCTTGTTGACCGGCGGGAGCAGTTGCTTTTGGGGTGCGGCATTTTACAGAAGTTCAGTCATTCAGTCCCGTCGAGCACTGCCGCTTGCTGTCCATGGCGTGTTTGAGCAGTTCGGCGGTGCGGGTGAATGCTAATGGCAGTTGCCGAATATTGCGCGCAGAGCTGCCCGCGGGAAGCCTTTGGCGAAGAATGGAGCCCATGGGCGGACTTGAACCGCCGACCTCTCCCTTACCAAGGGAGTGCTCTACCGCTGAGCTACATGGGCTTTAGGGGCGCGAATTCTATTGCGCCGCGATAAAAAAATCGAGCTTGATTCTTTTTTTTGCCGCCTGCCTACAAAATCGTCTCATTTTGCTGCGAAAGCTTGTCTAGGTTTGCGTACAGGCCGCCTGGCGGCGGCTCAGTACTCAATGCTCGGCACATCTGGCAGAGCGGTTCTAACCCGACTCGGATATGCTGCTCTCGACTGGCTTGGTATCCAGGTAAGATTTGCCGTTCACACCTGCCGGTAAATCACCGAACCTTCTTCCTTGAAACGCTCCGCCTGTTCGCTGAAGCCCGCCTCGATGGCCTTCTGCTCGTCGGTCAAGCCGTTTTCCTTGGCGTAGTCACGCACCTCCTGGGTGATCTTCATCGAGCAGAACTTCGGCCCGCACATGGAGCAGAAGTGCGCCACCTTGGCCGAGTCCTTGGGCAAGGTTTCGTCGTGGAAGGCACGCGCGGTGTCCGGGTCCAGACCCAGGTTGAACTGATCTTCCCAGCGGAATTCGAAGCGCGCCTTGGAGAGGGCGTTATCGCGAATCTGCGCGCCCGGATGACCTTTCGCGAGGTCGGCGGCATGGGCGGCGATCTTGTAGGTGATGATGCCGGTCTTCACGTCATCCTTGTTCGGCAGGCCCAGGTGCTCCTTGGGCGTGACGTAGCAGAGCATGGCGCAGCCGAACCAGCCGATCATCGCTGCGCCGATGCCGCTGGTGATGTGGTCGTAGCCGGGAGCGATATCGGTGGTCAGCGGGCCGAGGGTGTAGAACGGCGCCTCGTCGCAGCATTCCAGCTGCTTGTCCATGTTCTCCTTGATCAGCTGCATCGGCACGTGACCGGGGCCTTCGATCATGCACTGCACGTCGTGCTTCCAGGCGATCTTGGTCAGCTCGCCGAGGGTTTCCAGCTCGCCGAACTGCGCGGCGTCGTTGGCGTCGGCGATGGAGCCCGGACGCAGGCCATCACCCAGCGAGAAGGACACGTCGTAGGCCTTCATGATTTCGCAGATGTCGTCGAAATGGGTGTAGAGGAAGTTTTCCTTGTGATGCGCCAGGCACCACTTGGCCATGATCGAGCCGCCGCGGCTGACGATGCCGGTCACACGCTTGGCAGTCAGCGGCACATAACGCAGCAGCACGCCGGCGTGGATGGTGAAGTAATCCACGCCCTGCTCGGCCTGCTCGATCAGGGTGTCGCGGAACAGCTCCCAGGTCAGGTCCTCGGCGATGCCGCCGACCTTCTCCAGCGCCTGGTAGATCGGCACGGTGCCGATTGGTACCGGCGAGTTGCGGATGATCCACTCGCGGGTTTCGTGGATGTGCTTGCCGGTGGACAGGTCCATCACGGTGTCCGAGCCCCAGCGGATGCCCCAGGTCAGCTTGGCCACTTCTTCTTCAATCGAAGAGCCGAGCGCCGAGTTGCCGATATTGCCGTTGATCTTCACCAGGAAGTTGCGGCCGATGATCATCGGCTCCAGCTCCACGTGGTTGATGTTGGCCGGGATGATGGCGCGGCCACGGGCGACTTCGCTGCGCACGAACTCGGGAGTGATTTCTTTCGGAATGCTGGCGCCGAAGCTGTGGCCGGCGTGCTGTTCATTGAGCAGGCCGGCTTCACGCGCTTCGGCCAGCTTCATGTTTTCGCGGATGGCGACGTATTCCATCTCGGGGGTGATGATGCCCTTCTTGGCGTAGTGCATCTGGCTGACGTTATGCCCGGCCTTGGCCCGGCGTGGGTTGCGCACGTGGGCGAAGCGCATCTTGGTCAGCTCGGCATCGTTGAGGCGGCGCTGGCCGAATTCGGAGGACAGGCCCGGCAGTTTCTCGGTGTCACCGCGGTCTTCGATCCAGGCGCTGCGCACGTCGGCCAGGCCTTTGCGCACGTCGATGGTCACGTTCGGGTCGGTGTAGGGGCCGGAGGTGTCGTAGACGGTGACCGGCGCGTTGATCTCACCACCGAAGTCGGTGGGCGTCACGTCCAGGCTGATTTCACGCATCGGCACGCGAATATCCGGGCGCGAGCCCTGGACATAGACTTTCTGCGAACGAGGAAAGGGCTTTACCGACTGTTGATCGACCTGTGCAGACTCGCTCAGGTTCTTTTGTTGTTGTGCGCTCATCAAGGCTCTCCGGGATAGATGTCGGAGTTGGAACCTGAGCGGACGAAGGGCGTGAGATGCACCATGGGCGGTGCCGAGAGGACTCGCCGATCTACTGGCGAGGACATCTTGTTCCCTACGCAGGCCTTAACCTGATCAGGTTCAACGGGATCCGGCAGCTGCCAATCTCAGCCCCGCATTTGGGGCACCCCGACAAGAACTCGGGCAGTCTAAACAAGCTGGTGGAAGAAAACCAACTCGGCGGTCAATAAATATCGACCCGCGCGTCGGAAAACGACTGTTGGCGTGGCGAATGATGGATTGTTCCCGACGAGCAACATAGCTTGCCGCCAGCTAGACTGATGCTGCCCATGGCGCGCTTGACCCCCGCCTGCGGCGCCCCGTAGCCTTGCTGATTACCGCCTATTCAAGGATCGACAACCATCATGTTGCGCAGACTTTCCCTGGCAATCACCGTGGCCGCCGCTTCGGTGGGCCTGGTTCAGGCCGCAGAGGCCCCGCTGTCGAGCAAGACCGACCTGGTCACCGTGTATCAGGAAGCGGCGCAGAACAATGCCGATATCGCCGCCGCGCGCGCCGATTATCAGGCTCGCCGTGAAGTCGTGCCGCAGGCACGCGCTGGCTTGCTGCCCAACCTGTCGGCTGGTGCCAATTACGGCGACACGCGCACTGAAATCGATTCGCCGAGTGCGACGATCTCGCGCAGTGGCCTGGTGTACCAGGCCAACCTCAGTCAGCCGCTTTTTCGCGCTGACCGCTGGTTCCAGCTGCAGGCGGCCGAGGCCACCAGCGAGCAGGCCGCGCTGGAGCTGTCCGCCACCGAGCAGAACCTGATCCTGCAAAGTGCTGAAACCTACTTCGCCGTGCTGCGCGCCCAGGACAACCTGGCCTCGACCAGGGCCGAAGAGGCGGCCTTCAAGCGTCAGCTGGATCAGGCCAACGAGCGCTTCGATGTCGGCCTGTCCGACAAGACCGACGTGCTCGAAGCGCAGGCCGGTTTCGATACCGCCCGTGCCAATCGCCTGCTCGCCGAGCGCGCGGTGGATGATGCCTTCGAAGCCCTGGTGACCCTGACCAACCGTGATTACGTGGCGGTCGAAGGCATCGTCCACTCCCTGCCGGTGCTGGCGCCGACGCCCAATGACGCCAAGTCCTGGGTCGATACCGCCGCCGCACAGAACCTCAACCTGCAAGCCAGCCTGTACGCAGTAAACGCTGCCGAAGAAAACCTGCGTCAGCGCAAGGCCGGCCACGCGCCGACCCTGGATGCGGTGGCCAGCTATCAGCAGGGCGATAACGACAGCTTGGGTTTCACCAACTCCGGTTCTCCTCTGTCTCCGCGTTATAGCGGCGACGTTTCGCAGCGTTCCATTGGTCTGCAATTGAACATCCCGCTGTACAGCGGCGGCCTGACCAGTTCGCAGGTGCGCGAGGCGTATCAGCGTCTCGGCCAGACCGAGCAGCTGCGCGAGAGCCTGCGCCGCCAGGTGGTGCAGAACACCCGTAACCTGTTCCGTGCAGTGAACACCGACGTGGAAACCGTGCAGGCACGTCGCCAGTCGATCATCTCCAACCAGAGCGCGCTGGAGGCCACCGAGATCGGCTACCAGGTCGGTACTCGCAACATCGTCGACGTGCTCGACGCCCAGCGTCAGCTCTACAGCGCCGTGCGCAACTACAACGATGCCCGTTATGACTACATCCTCAACAATCTGCGCCTGAAGCAGGCAGCCGGTACCCTGAGCCCGGCCGACCTGGAGGCACTGGGTAGCTTCCTCAAGCCGGACTACAACCCGGACAAGGATTTCCTGCCGCCGGATCTGGCCTCTGCCGCCGAGGAGCGCCTGAAGAACAATCAGGATTTCTGAGGTGTTCGCAGCAAAGCAAAAGCCCGACGCGAGTCGGGCTTTTTCATTTTGGCGATGTGCCACGTAGGGTGCGCCCGCGCACCGATCTGCCTGGTGGTGCGCTACCCGTGTTTGAACCGAACTAAATCAGTCGTAGCCCGGATGTAATCCGGGGAATGTTGTCGGCGTGATGCTTGCCCCGGATTGCATCTGGGCTAGAGAAGACGCTGCAAACTCTTCAGCAAGCGCTCCAGCGCACCCTGGTTGGCCTTGAGCACACTCAGACCGGCCTGACTCATGCTTTTCATCTCGCTCGGCTCATTGAGCAATGTTGCAACCCTGTCCGCCAACTGCATGGCGTTTTCCACTTCGCTCAGGGCGCCAGCTTCACGCAACTGCGCGGCAATTTCCAGGAAGTTGAACAGGTGCGGGCCGCTCAGTACCGGTTTGCCCAGAGCTGCCGGTTCCAGCAGGTTATGCCCGCCATTGGCTACCAGGCTGCCGCCGACGAAGGCGATATCGGCCAGCGCATAGAGAAACAGCAACTCACCCATGGTGTCGCCCAGCAGCACCTGGTCGCTGGCTTGCACGGCTTCACCCATGGAGCGGCGGCGTGTCTTCAGTCCTTCACTGATGCACAGCTCATGGACCGAGTTGAAGCGTTCGGGGTGGCGTGGCACCAGGATCAGCAGCGCATCCGGCCGCGTCGCCAGTAACTGGCGATGGGCGGCGAGGACGATCTCGTCTTCGCCCGCGTGGGTGCTGGCGGCGATCCATACCGGGCGCTGCTCGGCCTGCCACTGGCGGCGCAGCTCGACGGCGCGTTGCAGCAGCTCGGCGTCGATCTTCAGGTCGAACTTGATCGAACCGGTCACTTCCACGCACTCGGGGCGTGCGCCCAAGGTCAGAAAACGCTGCGCCTCGGCCTGGGTCTGCACGGCGATCAGCGACAGCTCGGCGAGCATCGGCGCGGTGAGCTTGGCGAAACGTGCATAGCCGCGTGCCGAGCGCTCTGACAAACGTGCGTTGGCCAGCGCCACCGGGATCCCGCGCTTGGCGCATTGGTGGATGTGGTTTGGCCACAGCTCGGTTTCCATCACCACGGCCAGAGACGGCTGTACGCGGTCGAGAAAACGCGCGGCAGCCCAGGGCAGATCGTAGGGCAGGTAGCAGTGCTGCACGCTGTTGCCGAACATGGCCTGGATGCGCTCGGAGCCAGTCGGCGTCATGCAGGTGACGGTGATCGGCAACTCGGGATACTGCGCCTGCAGCGCGCGGATCATCGGCGCGGCGGCGATGCTCTCACCAACCGATACCGCGTGCACCCAGATGCCGCCGGGCTGCATCGTTGGCAGGCCAAGGGAGAAACGTTCATTGATACGCCGCGCGTAAGCCGGCGCCTTGCGCGCGCGCAGGGCCAGGCGCAGGGCAATCAGGGGCAGGGCCAGGTGCAGCAGGAGGGTATAGAGGAATCTGTTCATGGGGGCGCAGCTTAGCGTCGCCCGCCATGCGCTGGAAGGGCACCTCTAAAAACTACCTGCTTTGTCATCACTGCGTTAAAAACAATCTGGAACGCCAGCCCGGTCAAATGCTCATTTACAACTCGTAAACTGCGCTTTTTCGCTTGTTTTTGCCTTGTGCTGACTGCCTCGCCTACGTTTTTAGAGAGGTGCCCTGGCGGGCGGTCATGCCTGCGGGCGCAGCAGTTCGCGCGCCAGGCAGTCGGCCAGCCAGTTGGCCGCCGGGCCGAGCGCGCCGTCGCGCCGGGTGACCAGCTCCACCACCAGCGGCAGCGGCGCCCAGTCGCTGCGTAGTTCCTGCAGGTGGCCTTGGTAGGTCGGGTACTGCGCCACATGGCGCGGCAGCCAGGCCCAGCCAACGCCGCGTATCACCAGCTCGGCCATCACATAGAAGCTGTCGGCGCGCCATACCAGCGGACTGATCTGCTCGCCGCCGGGATAGTGGCTGTCCTGCGGGGTCATCAGCAACTGGCGATGTTCGGTCAGGTCACGCCGCTCCACGCTGTCGAGTGCAGCCAGCGGATGGTTCGGGCTGCATACCGTGACCATCTCGATGGTGCCCAAGCGCTGGCTCTCCAGCTCTCGCGGCATTTGTTCATGATGAAACAGCAGGCCCAGGTCGGCCTGGCGCTGCAGCAGCTTGCGCGCCACGTCGCCCTGTGCGCCGCTGGAAAGCTGCACTTCAAGCAGGGGAAAGGCAGCCGCCAGGGCTTCCAGGCTGGCCAGCACCGGTTGGTAGGGCATGGCTTCGTCCTGTGCCAGACGCAGGCGCGCCTCCTCGCCGCGGGCCAGGCCGAGCGCGCGGCCGTCCAGTCGTTCACATTGCTGCAACACGCTGCGGGCCTGCTCCAGCAGCGCGACGCCTGCTTCGGTCAGGCGCGGCTGGCGCCCACTGCTGCGTTCGAAGAGGGTCACGCCGAGGTCGCTCTCGAGCAGGGCGATGGCGGTGCTGACCGCCGATTGCGCGCGGCCGGTGTGCCGAGCTGCGGCGGAGAAGGATCGACTCTCTGCGGTCAGGACGAACAGTTGCAGCTGATCGAGATTCCAGTTCATGGTCAACCTATCTTGATCATAGATAGGTAATGACTTTATCCCATCATGGAAGAACTTAGAATCGTGGCCATCTTTCAGGAGTCGCCACCATGCCCGGATACCTCTATCTCGCTATCGCCATCGCGGCTGAGGTGATCGCCACCACCTCTATGAAGGCCATCGACGGCTTCAACAAACCCTTGCCGCTGTTGCTGGTGATCGGCGGTTACGCAATCGCCTTCTGGATGCTGATTCTGGTGGTGCGAACCATCCCGGTGGGCATCGCCTACGCCATCTGGGCGGGGTTGGGCATCGTCCTGGTCAGCATCGCGGCGATGTTCATCTACCAGCAAAAGCTCGATCTGCCGGCCGTGCTCGGTATGGGGCTGATCGTCAGTGGCGTGGTGGTGATCCAGCTGTTCTCGCAATCGACCGGGCACTGATCGGCCGCGGGCGAGGAAGTTGACGGGTTATACTGCGCGCCTGTTTTTCGCCGAGGCCCGTTCATGTCCCAGTCTTTCAGCACCGATGTCCTGATCGTCGGCGGCGGTATCGCCGGCCTCTGGCTCAATGCGCGCCTGCGTCAGCAGGGCTTCGCCACCGTTCTGGTGGAGCGCGGCAGCCTGGGCGGCGGGCAGAGCCTGAAGTCGCAGGGCATCATTCATGGCGGTGCCAAATATGCCCTGCATGGCGCGCTGACCGGTGCTTCCGAAGCTATCGCCGATATGCCGCGCCGCTGGCGCGAAGCGCTGGCCGGCAGTGGCGAGCTGGACCTCTCCGGTGTGCGCATCCTGTCCGACGCCCATTATCTCTGGTCGCCCGGTACCCTGGCCGGCAACCTCACCAGCTTCTTTGCCAGCAAGGCGGTGCGCGGTCGGGTCGATCAGGTCAAGGGTGAGCAATTACCGCCGGCGCTGCAGCACCCGAAGTTCAAGGGCAAGGTCTATCGACTCGCCGAGCTGGTGCTCGATGTGCCGAGTCTGATCGCACGTCTGGCCGAACTGGCCGGTGATGGCCTGCTTGCCGCCGAGCGTATCGAACCGCTGCAGGAAAACGGTGAGCTGTGCGGGTTGATCGTCGACGGTCGCGAGATTCGCGCGCAGCGCGTGGTGCTCAGCGCCGGGGCCGGTAATGCCGAGCTGCTCGCCGCGCTGGGCATCGAACAGCCCGCGCAGCAGTTGCGCCCGCTGCATATGGTGTTGGCCAAGGGGCCGGCACTGAAGCCGCTGTACGCGCACTGCCTCGGCGGTGGGCCGAAGCCGCGGGTCACCGTCACCACCCATCCGGCCGCCGATGGCCAGTGGGTCTGGTACCTCGGCGGCGATCTGGCCGAGGCTGACGGCGTTGCGCGCGACGAAGGCGCTCAGATTCAGGCGGCGCAAAAGGAAGTGGCCTCGCTGCTGCCCTGGGTCGACCAGAGCCAGACGCGCTGGGCGACATTGCGCGTTGATCGCGCCGAGCCCGCGCAGTCTGGCCTGGTGCGTCCGGACAACGCCTTCCTCGCCGAACAGCAGCGCCTGTTGGTGGGCTGGCCGACCAAGCTGGCGCTGGCGCCGGATTTCGCCGACCGCGTACTGGCCGCCCTGCAACGGGACAAGGTACAGCCGGCTGGCCATGCTCCGTTGCCTGAGCTGCCGCGCCCCGCGCTGGGGCAGCCGGTATGGGAGGCACTGTTGCCATGAGCACCCTGCACGATCTGCATCGCCCGCTGGGTTCCACCGGCTTGCGCGTTTCGCCGCTGGGCCTGGGCACGGTCAAACTCGGTCGAGATCAGGGCGTGAAGTACCCCAACGGTTTCACCATCCCTGACGATACGCAGGCCTTGGCCTTGCTGCGGCAAGCCCGCGAGCTGGGGATCAACCTGATCGATACCGCGCCGGCTTACGGCGTCAGCGAGCAACGCCTTGGCCCGCTGCTGCGTGGCCAGCGCGATGAGTGGGTGATCGTCAGCAAGACCGGTGAGGAGTTCGAGCAGGGCCTGTCGCACTTCGATTTTTCCGCCGCGCACACCCGCCTGTCGGTCGAGCGCAGCCTCAAGCGCCTGGAGACCGACCGTATCGACCTGCTGTTGGTGCACTCCGATGGCAACGATCTGGCGGTACTGCGTGAAACGGGCGTTTACGAGACGCTGGCAGCGCTCAAGCGCGAGGGCAAGATCCTCGGCTACGGGATTTCCGGCAAGACCGTCGAGGGCGGGCTGCTGGCGCTGGAACAAGGCGACTGCGCCATGGTCACTTATAACCTGAGTGAGCAGGGCGAGAAGCCGGTGTTGGACTACGCTGCCAGTCACGCCAAGGGCATTCTGATCAAGAAGGCGTTGGCCAGCGGGCATGTCTGCCTGGCCGAGGGTGTCGATCCTGTACGTGCCAGCTTCGAACTGATATTCGCGCATCCGGGCGTCAGCAGCGCCATCGTTGGCACCATCACGCCCGCGCACCTGGCGGCCAATGTCGCGACGGTCGCGGCGGTTTTGCAGGGTATCCGCTGAGAACCTATTCACGATCTCGCGAGCTAGAGCGATACAACACCGGTGGCGGCCCCGCAAAAACAAGCGAGGAACGGCCGGGGTCGCGGGCGACTGTACTGTTGTACATGAGCATTTCGACCGGGCTGGCGCTCCAGCTTATTTTTAACGCAGTAGCGCCGAAGCGCAGCAGATCGTGAACAGGTTCTGAGGTCCCCGGTCACGTCCTCTTACAGCCTTGGGTTGTGCTGAGTGGTCGGCTTGGGGCAGCCTTGAGCGGTTTTCGCTTCAACCTGATCCTCGCGTGAAGGCCGCTCGTCGAGCTGGATTCACGCCCAGCCGGAACAAGGAGTCGAGATGCCGCGTACGCTGATCCGCAAGGACCCGAGTAACTTCAAGACCCTGCCACTGCTCGTCGAAGCTAGCCCCGATGGTCTGAGATACCAGAGCCTGGGGCAGCCGCTGAATTTCCAGCAGATGCTCGAACGCCGCCGTCCGGTCGAGGTGGCGGACAGTTCGCGCTTTTCCATCGAGCTGGCCAACCTTGGCGTATCGGTACGCATGACCCTGCGCTTGCACGGTCGTGACTACTGGTTGCTGGTGCGCCAGCGCCGCCCGGATCGCGGTGACACAGTCCTCAAGCTGATTTCCGGCTACGTGCCGGCGCATGAGCTGAATCTGCCGTTGCTTACCGCGGTTCAGGAAGTAGCCGAGGAATGCCTGCTGGAGAGTGCCGATGGCTGGCTGGGCGGGCGTTTTGCCGATACCTGGTTGCCCACGCCCTATCAGGGTGCGCTGCGCTATCGCGAGTCGAGTCACTTTCGTCTCAGCCCGCTGTCCGGCGCTGCGCGGCCAGTGCAGTGCGGCAACCTGACCTTGCTCGAGCGCCCGCGCGCCTATGTGCATCTGCCTACGGCATCCTTGCAGCTGGTCTATGACCTTAGCCTGGAGCTGCCACGCGATGCCCGTCAGTTGAGTCTGTTTCACGTCGACGAATGCCTGGAAGACGGTCGCCTGGTGGCGCGTCTGGAGCGTCGGCGGCCGGACATCTATCTACTGGCGTTGCAGCGTGGTGTGCCCAGCGGTGGGCTGTTCACCCTGCGCAAGGGCGAATTGCTGCCCGCCAGCACCCGAGGGGTATGGCTGTCGGAGAGTTTTGCCGAACAGGATGGCTGGCTGGTGCGCGACGAGCGGATTCGCTGGAAGGACTGGCTGCAGCGCTACGGTGTAAAGACGCCGCAGCGGCGCGCATTGGCCAGTGCGTAGGGCGGGTGCAACCCGCCGTTGGCCGTCTGGCGGGTTGTGACTGCCCTACATGGGCTGCGCCGCTTTCACGCCCGGCTGTCGCGCATGCGCGTCAACTGCCGCTCCAGTAGTGCCGGATAAGGATCGAGCAGGCGCTCCACGCAGCTGGCCCCTTCCGGGCTGGCAATCGGGCGGATGCGGGCGCGCTGGCGGGCCAGGGCATCCTGCGCGACGCGTTGCTCGACCAACAGCAGGTTGCGGCTGTGCTGCGACAAGGCCAGGGCGTCCAGGGCGCTGTCGCTGAGCAGCAGGTCAGCCTGGCCCAGCTCTTCCAGATCACGGCCCAGGGTCAGCCCTAGCTGCAGTTGCAAGGTGATGCCGCTGTCGGCGACCTCGATCTGCAGGGCATGGCCCAGGGCGCGCATCAGCTCGCCACAGCAGATCGCGTGGGTCAGGTAGTCTTCGCCGCATTCGCGCTCATGGAACAGCATCAGGCTGCTGCCGTCCTTGAGGGTATGCAGTTGCCCCTGGTAGAGCGCGGCAGCTTGTTCCAGGCAACCCCGATAGCGATCCAGCAGGTCCAGTAGTCGCGTGCGTGGTAGGCGACGAAGCTGCTCCTGAGCACCGAGTTGAATGGCCAGCACGGCGCTGGCTTGCGAGGGGCGCGGAGCCTTGGCGACCGGCGCAGGCGCTTCGGAGTCGTCACGCAAGTCGGCAAAGGGATCATCCGGCTCTATGGCGTCGGGCCAGGGCTTGAGCTGCTCGTCATCGCCATCTTCATCGCTGATGTGCGTTTCATCGAAGGCATGCTCGGCCTCGATCTCCTCCTGCTCGTCGAAGCGCTCGTCGTCTTCTTCTGGCAGATAGTCCTCGCTGTCATCGAGCAGCTGTTCGTCATCCAGTTCCTGTTCGGGCTCCGGTTTTTCCGGTACCAGGCGCGCCTGCAGTTGACGCGCCAGATCACCGATCTCGTCGTTGCGCCCCGCCCCCGGTGCAGGGTCGTCCGGGTCACGCAGCCACAGGCGCATTTGCAGCAAGGGCGTGGAAATGTAACGGCCCAGGCGCATGCTCAGCGACAGGGTCAGTGCCAGCAGGATCAGGCTGAGAATGCCCATGCTCTGCAGGCTGATGGTCATCGGCTGCTGGAACTGGCTCATATCGAGGCTGATGCGCAACTGTCCGGCCATCACCTCCTGGAACGTGATGGGGGTGGTGTACAGACCCTCGGTTTCACCCAGAACGCTGCGCGTCGGGCGCGAGCCAGCTTCGGCGAGGATGCGGTTATCCACGCTGTAGATGGCCGCATGGGCAACCAGCGGGTTCTTCGCCAGGTTGTTCAATAGCACGTTGAGACTGAGGATGTCGTTGGACACCAGCAGCTCGGTGGACGACGCCGCCGTCTGGGTTATCAGCGCCTGACCCAGTGCATCGGCCTGCTGCTGCATGGCCTGCTTGAACTGCATGCCCATGACCCAGGCATAGATGACCATTGCCAGGGCCACCAGCAGCACGCTGTGGCTGGCAATACGCAGAACCAGAGGCACCCGCCGCTGACGCAGCGCGTGGAAGATCAGGATGAAGAAGTTATCGGGTTTGACGGGCGCAGGCCGGTTCACAGAGCACGGCTCTTGTCGACTGAAGTTGCCGCGCAGTATAGCGAGCGGTCTGGGGCGGGCAAAGCGCATGGCTGCCCGGAACGACGGGAAACTGGGTAGAATGTGCGCCTTTTCGTCGGTCGGTGGCCAATTCGCCGCTTGCCTGCCTCAATCGTTTGCCTTGGAGGGTGCGTCTTGCGCGAAATCGTCCTGATCAATATCACCGGCGAAGATCGCCCCGGACTCACCGCTGCCATCACCGGGGTGCTGGCTCAAGGCGGGGTGAACATCCTCGATATCGGTCAGGCGGTGATCCACGACACCCTGTCGTTCGGCATCCTTATCGAAATTCCTGACAACGGCCGCTCCCAGTCGGTGCTCAAGGACTTGCTGTTCACTGCCTACGAACTCGACCAACAGGTGCGTTTCACTCCGGTTTCCGAAGACGACTACCGTCAGTGGGTTGGTGGCCAGGGCAAGGCGCGCCATATCGTGACTCTGCTGACGCGCAAGGTCAGCGCCGAGCAGTTGCAGCGCGTCAGTGCGATCACTGCCAAGTACGGCCTGAACATCGATCATATCGACCGTCTTTCCGGGCGCATGCCGCTGGACATGCCGGCCGAGCAGGGCAAAGGTTGCATCGAGTTTTCCGTGCGTGGCGAGCCGGCTGATCCGGTCGCCCTGCGCGCCGAATTCCTCAGCGTGGCGCAGGAACTCAACGTCGACATCGCCTTCCAGCGCGACTCGGTGTTCCGGCGCAATCGCCGTCTGGCCGTGTTCGACATGGATTCGACGCTGATCGAGGCCGAGGTCATCGACGAGTTGGCCAAGGCTGCCGGCGTGGGTGAGCAGGTGGCCGAAATCACCGAGCGCGCCATGCGCGGCGAGCTGGATTTCCGCGCCAGCTTCAAGGAGCGCCTGGGCTTGCTGCAGGGGCTGTCGGAGGACGTGCTGGAGGAGATCGGCGCGTCCCTGCGCCTGACCGAGGGTGCCGAGGTGTTGTTCGCCGAACTCAAACGCCTGGGCTACAAGACTGCGATTCTCTCCGGCGGCTTCACTTACTTCGCCAAGCAACTGCAGGCCAAGCTGGGCATCGACTACGTGTTCGCCAACGAACTGCAGATCGAGAACGGCAAGGTCACCGGTGTGGCCGTCGAGCCCATTGTCGACGCACAGCGCAAAGCGGATCTGTTGCGTGAGCTGGCGCAGAAGGAAGGTTTGCAGCTGGAGCAGACCATCGCTGTCGGCGATGGTGCCAATGACCTGCCGATGCTCGGTCTGGCCGGTCTCGGCGTGGCTTTCCGCGCCAAGCCGCTGGTCAAACAATCGGCCAAGCAGGCGATCTCCACCCTTGGGCTGGACGGCATTCTTTATCTGCTGGGCTTCCGTGATCGTGAGGGGCAGGAATAAGCGCCGCGTTCTTTCGGAAACGAAAAAGCCGCCTGAATAGGCAAGGCGTTGGCTTAATCCGTTGATGCAGATCGTTAACGTCATGATCTGAAAGCCAAAAAGCAGAAGTCCCCAGCAGAAAATATCTCGGCTGGGGATTTTTGCTTATAGGGCCCGTAACCGCAGGCCATCGGGGAATCTTTCAACAGATTTCCCCAACGGCTAGCTGAATAGGCGGCTTTTTACTGGGGGAGGGTTTATTCGTCGCCAGCCGAGAAGTCGTAGTCCATCGACTGGCTCGGGCCCTGCAGGTAGTAGCCCTGAATGAAGTTGACCCCGGCCTGCCACAGCGTCGCCAGTACGCTGGCACTTTCGACGAAGGGCACGATGGTCAGCTTGGCCTGGGCATGCAAGCTGCTGAGTAGGGTTTTCAGCGCTTCCTGGTTCTCTGCATTGCTCAGGTCCTGGGAGAAGGAACCGTCGACTTTGACGAAGTCCACTTGCAGGTGCTTGAGCGTGTTGAACGGGTTCAGGGCGCAGCCGAACTGGCTCAGAGCGACCTTGCAGTGCAGCTCAGCCAGGCCCTGGGTCAGCACCTTGGCCTGTTTCAGGTAGGTAATGGCATCGGGCTCGCTGAACTGGAATACCAGTGAATCCGATGGCAGGCGAGCGGCCTTGAGGGCCACGCTTAGCCAGGGCAACAAGGTCTGATCCTGCAGGCTGGCGCTGGACAGGTGCACGAACAGGCGGGTGTTGTGGCCTTTGGAGCGGTGGTCGGCCAGCAGCTTGATCGAGTTGAGGATCACCCAGCGGTCGATTTTCTCGCCCAGGCCCGCGTCCTTGGCCGCGGCGAGGAACTGCGCCGGCGGAACCTCTTCGCCCTGTGGGCTGAGCAGGCGCAGCAGCACTTCGTAATGTTCGTGGGCGTCGCCACGCAGGCTGATGATTGGCTGGAACAGTAGGCGGAAGCTGTTGTTCTCCAGTGCCTGCTGCACCATCGCCAGCAGGTTGCCGCGGTTGGCGGCTGCGGCCAGCTCATCGGCCGGGTTGAACAGCTTGATGGCGTTGCCGTCGCTGAGCTCGTCGGCGCAGCGGTGCGCGCGATCGATGACTTCCTGTGCCTTGGCGGTTTTCTCACTGAGCCCCGCCACGCCGATTGAAAGCGTGGTCTGTACGGTGCGGCCGCTGACGTCGAACAGGTGGCCTTCGACCTTCTTCAGCAGGGCCGCCAGGCTGGCCTGGCACTGCTCGGGCGTCTGGAGCGGCAGTAGGGCGGCGAACACGTCGTCACCGAAGCGGGCCAGCTGGGTCTCCATCGGGAAATGCGCGCGCAGCAGGCCGGCCAGGTCGGTCAGCAGCATGTCGATGCCGGCCAGGCCGATTTCGCCCTGCATGCCGGCGTAGCGGTCGACCCGGATATACGCCAGGGTCGAGGGCTGGCCGCTGTTGATGGCGCGTTCGGCGGCGTTGTCCATCAGCTCGAGGAAGTGGTTGCGGTTGAACAGGCCAGTGACTAGGTCCTGGCTGCTGATTTCACGCAGTTTCTCTTCCAGTTCGGCATTGGACGTTTGCGCGCGGATCACCACCTGAATGCACGGCTCGCCATCATAGGTGGCGGGGGAAAAGGTCATTTGCGCGGCGAAGCTGCTGCCATCGGCGCGCACGCCCTGGCAGTTGAGCTCGGCGTGGCCTTCAGCGCTCTGGTAGTTCTTCAGGAAGTCCTTGAACGCCCCGTGATCGGCACTGGCGATCAAGTCGATCATCGGCATGCCTTCGAGCTCATCACCATCCTCGTAGCTGAACAGCTCGAGATAGGCACGGTTGGCATAGATGTGCATGCCGTCGTGGACATAGGTGATGGCGTCGACCGAGCTTTCCAGTAGCAGCTGGCAGCGTTTCTCGGCTTCGCGTAATGCCACTTCGGCGGCACGACGGGCGCGGCGCTCTTCGAGATTGGCCAGCTCGCGCTTGGCGACCAGCACCAGGCGTTCATCCTCGCCTTGCGGCAGGGCGTCTTGTGCGCCGAACAGCAGGGCTTCGGTAATGATCTCGGAGTCATTCTCCTCGACCAGTTGGATGACCGGGATGTCCTTGGCCTGGCGGCGAATGGCGGTTATCGCCTCGCTGGGTTCTAAGTGCTCGCTACTGGGGGCGCAGATCAGCAAGTCCCAAGTCTGTTGCAGGCTTTCAGCAAGGTCGTCGCTGGAGGTCAGGCGATGCACGCGAGTGGCATGTCCTGCATTGCGGAACAGACTGACTAGGCGCTCTGCTTCGTTCTGCGAGTCTTCGAGAATCAGCAGGCGGATGGTTTTTTTTTCGATGGCCATAGAGGGGTCATTACCGCGCCGAACGGACGCGAAAAAGCGACAAATGGTGAGTCCGCCGGAGCCTACAGCGACTTCCAGAGCGAGTCAAAATCTTCCTCCCCGGCAGGCTTCTGGCTTTGCGAGGCTGTGACCGGTGTCCCGGCTGAGGCTTCTTCCACGCCTACTCGGTGATATTCGAACTGGCTGAAGCTGCCGGTGCTGACTTGCTTGCGCGTCAGTACCGCGCGGTGCTCTTCGCCGTGGTCGTTGATCAGTACCTTGCTGCCTTCCTGGAACGGCAGGCGCGGCGTGATCAGGCTGGCAGGGCGGGAAATGGCGCTGATTTCCGGCAGCAGCAGGGCGCGCAGGTACTGGCTGTTCTGCTCGCCTTTGCGCAGCAGTTGCAGGCCGCACGGGCGCGCGTGCGGTGCGATCAGCTCGATCCCCATCTGCGTGCCGCCGCCGCGGACCTGACGAATCCAGCGCACGATGGCCACGCTCCAGCCCTGGCTGGGATTGTCTTGTACGCCTAACAGTTCGCCGGCCTGCAGTTGGCTGGGGACGTCCTTTGGCCAGGAAAGGCAATAGCCACCGGGGCTGTGATTGACGATGGGCAGAGGAAAGGTCGGGTAGCTTTCGCCATTGCTCTCGGGTTGAGCCTGCTCGCCGGGGGTTACCTTGGTGTACTGAATCTCTTCGAAGTGGATTTCGTCAGCCGCATTGCGTTGGGCATCGAAGGCGCTCGACCAGACGTCAGGCTCGCCGGTAACCGGCTTGAACACCGCTGCGCCGATCTCCACGGGACGCTTGAGCACTTCGGCGAACGAGCTGCGTCCGGCGAGGAAGAAGTGCAGCGCGGTCATGCCGATGCACAGGGTCAGGCTGCCGTGGCCCGCAGTGCGCTGGAAGGTGCGTTCGGCGATGTCGCCCCAGGCCGCCGCGACGTGTTGCAGCAGGTCGAGGCTGATGCCCTCCGGAATCATCAGGCGCGATTTGCTGCGCTCTTCTTCCGGCAGATCGAGGTACTCCTTGATGGCGTCGACCAGCGGCTGGGTATCGATACCCAGCAGGTTGTGCAGCTCGCTGCTCTGATAAAGCGACTTGTAGCGCGGCGGGCCGTCGATCTGCGGCGCCAGCACGAACAGGCTGTCTGGATCATCGCCGGCCTGCAGCTTGACCAGCGTGCTCCAGGGCTCCAGAGCTTCTGCCAGGCGTGCGATGCCGTTCTGGCGCATCTGGTTGGTACGCGCGCAGCCCAGCAGCAGTGCGGTCACGTAGGTCTGCTCGGTGCTCATGCCCTGAGTATGGCGTGCCAACGGGTCACGAATGACCTGACGCTGCAGGCGCTGCTCGCAGGCAATTTGATAGAGCTGGTGCAGCTCCAGCCAGAGCCCTTCGGGCACCGGGCAGTAAAGCTGACTGGCACGAATCAGCGGGCTGCACAGGCTGTGGCTGGCACGCTGCAGGGAGACGGCGAGCAGTTGGTCGCGATCCTTGCCGCTACGGGTGATCACGCGGGAAATGATCAGCTTGTAGCCAACGGCCAGGTGGTTCTGTAACGCCTGGCACAGGTTGGCCACCTTGCGCGGGCGTTCGTCGAGCACGATGGCCTGGTTGAGAAAGTGGCGTTCCAGGTGTTGGCAGACGAAGCTGACTTCCGGGCGCAGCAACTCCAGCAACTGCAGGCGGTTTTCCGAGGGAGTGAGGAATTGATTGAGTTCCACCAGGCTCTGATACAGCTGGCGTGCAGTTTCACCGATATTCGCCTTGGGCAGGCCAGCGATCCAACGTTTGAGATCGCGGGGGCTGCCGTCGCAGAAGCTGAGGCTCTGCTTGCTCGGCGTGGGAACGCGCAATAGCTGAAGGTGGGTACTCTGTTTATCCATCAAACTCGGAGGCTCCGGCCACGCACTAGCAAGCGGCTCTAGTAATAGTCTTTCGAACTCTAGCAGTATCTGCCTGGGCTGGCAGCCCGTCTGTGTGGACGGTCTACCTCGCCAGAGTACGGATCTATGACCGAACGGTCGAGATGCGGGTGCTTTTTCTCAGCGGCTCAGTTCTGAGTTGTGCCCATCAGTTGGCCCATGCGCACCGCGCTGCCAGCGTCCAGCTCTTGTGCCCATTGCACCTGATTCGGGCCGAACAGGACAATGGCGGTGGAGCCCAGCTTGAAACGGCCCATTTCGGTGCCTTTGGCGAGCTCGATTGGCCCGCGTGCTTGTGCGTCATAGCGTGTGCTCTTGAGCTCGCGCTTGGGTGGGGTGACCAGGCCGGCCCATACGGTTTCCACGCTGGCCACGATCATCGCGCCTACCAGCACCACCGCCATCGGTCCACGCTCGGTGTCGAACAGGCAGACCACGCGCTCGTTGCGGGCGAACAGTTCCGGCACGTTTTCTGCGGTGGTCTGGTTGACCGAGAACAGGCGGCCCGGCACGTAGACCATCTCTTTCAGCGTGCCGCCCAGCGGCATATGGACGCGGTGGTAATCCTTCGGTGAGAGGTACACGGTGGCGAACTGGCCACCCATGAACGGCGCTGCGCGTTCGGCGTCGCCACCGAGGAGTTCGACAGCGCTGAAACTGTGGCCCTTGGCCTGGAAGATGCGGCCGTGCTCGATGGCGCCGAGTTGGCTGATCGCCCCGTCGGCCGGGCTGAGAATGGCGCCGAGGGTTTCGTCCAGCGGGCGCGCGCCGTCTTTCAGGGCGCGGGTGAAGAACGCGTTGAAATGTTCGTAAGCACGCAGGTCCTCGACTTGCGCTTCGCTCATGTTGACCTGGTACTGCTTGGCGAACCACGAGATCAGCGGATTCTTCAGCCAGCCAATACGGCATTCGGCAATGCAGCCGATCAGGCGCGACAGCAGGTGATGAGGCAGCAGGTACTGGCTGAGGATAAAAAGACGTTGTTTCATCGTGTTTCCTTGAAGGTTCTGAACCGACACTGGCGTGGCCAGGCCGGGTGCAACTGAATGGTCGACGGACTCAGCGTTCGATGGGCGTGTCGGGCAGGTTGCCCCACTCGGACCAGGAGCCGGCGTAGGCCTTCACGCGTGGGTAGCCGAGCGCCTTGGCCACCACATAGCTGAAGCCGGAGCGGCGGTGCGTCTGGCAGTGAGTGATCACTTCCTTGTCGGGCGTGATGCCCAGACCTTGCAGGACTTCGGCGATATCCGTGCGAATGCGCATACCGCGTTGCGGATCCATGCCGGCGGTCCACTCAAAATGGGTGGCGCCGGGGATATGCCCGCCACGCGCTGAACTCAGTTTTTCGCCGCGGTATTCGTCTGCGCCGCGCACGTCCCAGATGGCCAGGTCGGCGGCATCCAGGCGCGACTGCAGGTACTCGCGGGTGGCGGTGGGGGCATCGCTCAGCGTCAGTGATACCTCGGTGCGGGTTACTGCGGGCTCCTCCTGGCTCAGCTCGAGGCCATCGCTGATCCAGGCCTGCAAGCCGCCGTTGAGGAAGTGGTAGCGCGAATGGCCGATCACGTCGAGCAGCCAGATGAAGCGACCGGCCCAGGGGCCGCCCTCATCGTCGTAGACCACATAAACGGCATTCGCGTGATGACCGATATCGGCGAACAGCGCTTCGAGCTGCGCTCGCTCGGGTAGTAGGCCGGGAGCGGGCGGGGCACCCAGTTGCGTGCGCTTGGCATCGACCCAGCGTGCGCCGGGGATGTGGCCGGCGGCGTAGCGCGCTGCGCTGCTCAGATCGAGCAGGATCAGGTCGGCTGCATCCAGGCGTTCGGCCAGTTGGACTGGCTCGATCACCAGTGGAAAGTTGTCGAAGGCGGACATGACGGCCTCCTTGAATGAAAAGAGGTCGATTGTAGCGGAAACAGAGCGCTTCAGCGCCCGCGCCTGGAAAAGCTGCCCAGTGCGCGCTCGATGCACTGCACGGTCTTGCCGAACGCCTGTAGGCAGACGTCATTGAGTGGTTGGCCGCCCTGGTCCGCTATAACCAGCATCACCACGCGACCATTGTTGGCGACAGAGCGCAGCAGCAGATGTTCGCTGGGGAAAAGTGCCTTGAGGTTGCCGGGCAGCAAGGCAGAAAACTGCGCGATGTTGCTCGGTGTCAGGCGCAGTTGTCCGGGTGCGCTGAGAAGGCGCTTCAACATCTGGCTCTGTGCCGGATCGAGGCTGAGGCTCGCTGCGCTTGCGTCGAGGCCGGCATATTGCTGGCTCTGCAGGCGAGTGTGATTACGATCGGCAAGTAGCAGCAGCACGCGTTTCAGGCCGCAGGCCTGCAAGGCGTCACGGGCGCAGGCAGTCAGCTGTGGCACGTTGGCAAAGGTGCTGGGGTCGGAGAGCAGGCGTGCGCAGTGCTGGCGCCAGGCGGCGAGGTCATCGCGCTTGGGGGGCGCAGCTACGCTCACGGCTGGTTTGAGGCGATGAGCGTCCCAAGGCCAGATCAGTGCCTGGGCCGGGTGCCACAGTGCGGGGTCGTGGATCAAGCGCGCGCTGCTCACGGCGTGCTGGTGCACTTCCTGCTGCAGTTCGTTCAGGGGTATCTGCAGGTACAGCCCGGTCAGTCTTTGCCAGCGCAGGCAGTGCGCGGTATCCCAGGCCTGGTGCGCTGATACCGCCAGGCCGTTAGCCAGCAGCACGCAATTGCTCGGGTGAGTGAGCCAGTGGCGCAGGGGGATGTCAGCGTCGAGCATCTGCTGTTGATGCAGGGGATGCTCGTTGTCGCGTGCGATGTGCAGCGCCTTGACCAATTGACGCCGATCTCGCTCCAGCAAGCGGTAGCCGCGAACGATCCACTCGGGCAGGCGCCAGCGCTCGGCCAGTTTGACGCACAGCTGGATCAAGGTGACCCCGAGCAATTCCTTCTCGACGACGGCAGGGCGCTCGCCTTTGAGCAGTACGCGCTGTTCCCAGGCTTCGAAGAGTTGAGGATGGGCGCACAGCAGCGGCCAGATGGGGGAGAGAAACAGCAGGCTGCAGCCGTGCAGTTCATTCCACAGGCGTGCCAGGCGTGCGCCGAACAGGCCGCGCGCCTGTTGGCTGGCGTGCTGACTAATCAGCAATATCTGCTTGAATGGCAGAGGGATGTCGCTTTCTGGCAGGGCAGGTGCCTGGTTGAGAAGGGCTTCGCAGCGGCTCAGTCCCAGGCGTGAAAGTGCCGTTTCGACACTCTCGGCGGGATCGCTGAGGCTGTTGCCCGACTGGTTGGCTTCGCGCAGTACTTGCAGGGCAAAGGATGGGCTGGCTTCTATCGCCTCGGCAATTTCGCGCCAGGTGCGGCGGCTGTCGGCGAGGATGCGACGCAGGCGCAAATGCTGCTGCTGCTCGATTGGCAGTGGCAATTTGCCCAGTTGTTGTAACCAGGCATCCAGCGTGCGTGGCAGGGACTTTGACGTCGACATATTGGCTCGAGTCGAAACTGGCTTTTGACCATAACTGGCTATAGTCTGGCGTATAAGTTCCGATAATTAGAAGGGTTGTTTTCAATAACCCATCCACTAGGCTCTTCAAGCGTTTATTTCATGGTAAGAATCATAGGCATCATTGTTGTCTTTGGCTGTGTGCTCGGTGGGTTCATACTCTCGGGCGGCAAGTTTATGGCCTTGGTCCATCCCTTCGAGGTTCTGATTATTGGCGGCGCGGCGCTGGGGGCATTCCTACAGGCCAACCCCGGCAGCATGTTCATGACGGTGTTCAAGAAGTCGTTGAGCATGTTTGGCAGTCGCTTCACTCACGCCTATTACCTCGAAGTGCTCAAACTGCTGTACGAGATACTCAACAAGAGTCGCCGCGAGGGCATGATGGCCATCGAGGCCGACGTCGAAGACCCCAACGCCAGTCCGATTTTCAGCAAGTATCCCGGTGTGCTCAAGGATGCGCGGATGACGGCATTCATCTGCGATTACCTGCGCATCATGTCTTCCGGCAACATGGCTCCGCACGAACTGGAAGGCCTGTTCGACATGGAGCTGGCCAGCCTCAAAGAGGAAGTGGAGCACCCGGCGCACGCCGTGGCCAAGGTCGCCGATGGCATGCCGGCCATGGGTATCGTGGCGGCGGTGCTGGGCATCGTGATCACCATGTCGATCCTGGCCGAGGCGGACAACGCGCAGATCGGTGAGAAGGTGGGCACGGCGCTGGTCGGTACCTTCCTCGGCATTCTCGCTTCGTACGGTTTCTTCGGCCCGTTGTCGAACGCGCTGGAACATGACGCCAAGGAAGAGCTGAACCTTTACGAAGCGATCAAGGCGACCCTGGTCGCTTCCGCCTCGGGCATGCCGCCGACCCTGGCCGTAGAGTTCGGGCGCAAGGTGTTGTACCCGGCGCATCGCCCGAGCTTCAGCGAGCTCGAACAGGCCATGCGCGGCAGCTAAGCCATGGAAAATAACCAACCCATCATCGTCAAGCGGGTCAAGAAGACCGCTGGCGGACACCATGGCGGTGCCTGGAAGATCGCGTTTGCCGACTTCGCAACCGCCATGATGGCGTTCTTCCTGGTCATGTGGCTGATGACATCGGCCACTCCAGAACAGAAGAAAGCCATTTCCGGCTATTTCCAGGACCCGATCGGTTTCACCGAGAGTGCCAGTCCATACGCCATCGATCTGGGTGGTACGCCCACGCCAGCGCCCGAGCGCACCCTCAATCCGGACATCTCCGAGACGCCGGAGAGTCAGCCGGATGAGACCGGAGTCAGCACCGATCAGATCGAAACCCTGGCCGAAAAGATGGAGCAGGAGCGTCTGGAGCTGCTACTGCAGGAGCTGCAGAACAAGGTCGAGGAGAATCCCGAGCTGCAGCGCTTCAAGGATCAGATACTGTTCGAAATCACTCAGGATGGTCTGCGCATCCAGATCATGGACGCCGAGAACCGACCGATGTTCGCCCTCGGCAGTGCCAACCTTCAGCCCTATTTCGAAGACATCCTGCTGGCCATGGCCGACACCATTCGCGCGGTGCCGAACAAGATCAGCGTCAGCGGGCATACCGATGCCAAGCCGTTCATCGGCCGTGGTGATTTCGGTAACTGGGAGTTGTCATCCAACCGTGCCAATGCTGCGAGGCGCACGCTCGTGGCAGGCGGGTACCCGGACGAGCAGGTGGCGCGTGTCGTCGGGTACGCTTCGTCGGCGTTGTTTGATCGTGAGGATCCGTTCAATCCGGTCAATCGGCGCATCGATATCGTCGTGCTGACCAAGAAGGCGCAGCGCGCCATCGAGGGCGAACAAGGCGTCGAGGAAGGCACTGCGCCCGCGCCAGGCGAGGCTCCGGCGGACGCGGCGAGTGAACCGCTAGCGCCAGAGCAACTGCAGCAGCGCCTGAATATCTTCGAAGAAGGCGCCTTGCAGTTCGATCAACTGAATAATCAGTAATCGTCTTCCGGCAGGCTGGCGATGATGTGTCGGTAGCTGGCCATGCGCTGCGGCTGCACGCGGCCGTCTTCCAGGGCCTGCAAAAGCGCACACCCGGGTTCGCGATCATGCTTGCAGTCACGGAAGCGGCAGCGCCCGAGCAGGTCGTGGAATTCGATGAAGCCCGCTTCCACGTCATCACGGCTGACATGGCCGAGGCCGAATTCGCGAATGCCCGGGGAGTCGATCAATTGGCCGCCACCGGGAAAGTGGAAAAGACGAGCGGTGGTGGTGGTGTGCGTGCCCTTGCCAGTCAGCTCAGACAGCGCGCCGACACGCGTATCGACGCCGGGCAACAGGCTGTTGACCAGCGATGATTTGCCCACGCCAGATTGGCCCACGAATACGCTGACGTTACCGTTCAAGCGCTGTTTCAGCTGCTCCATGCCGTCGCCTTGATGGGCCGAGACCTCCAGCAACGGATACTCAAGCTCACGATAGACCTTGAGCAGAGCGTCCAGCGCGACCTGGTTCTGCTCGTCGATCAGGTCGGCCTTGTTCAGCAGCAGCAATGGGCGAATGCCCGCGTGCTCGGCGGCCACCAGATAACGGTCGATCAGGTTGGCGTGCGGCTCGGGCAGCGGCGCGAAAACGATGACGATCTGGTCGACGTTGGCCGCCACCGGCTTGAGTTGGCCGCGCATGTCGGGGCGGCATAGCTCACTGTTTCGCGGCAATTGCGCGACGATGACGCCATCACCCTGATTGCCCGGGCGCCAGACCACCTGGTCGCCAGTGACCAGAGCCGGCAGATTGGCGCGCAGATGGCAGCGAAACACCTGGCCGGCCATTTCACCCTGCAAGCCCTCGATTTCCACCTGCACGCCGAAGTGGGCGATTACCAGGCCGGTCTGTTCCGGGCCGAGGTCACCGCCTTCCAGTGCTTCCACTGCCTTCGATTCGCGCTTGGCTGCGCGGGCCGCGCGCTCACCTTGAATCTTTTCGATACGCCAGTTCTGGCGGCGGTTGAGTTGGCGTTTGGCCATGGAACTTCCGGGTAGTGGAGTGTTGATCGCGGCGAGTTTAGCATGAGCGCTCGGCGGCCATTCGGCTGTCAGGAATAGAGGTCGGGAATGACGATAGGCGAGGAAAGAACGGTGCTGCGGCTACCGTTGTTGCGCGCTCTTTTAGCGCAGGGCCTGTCCCTGGCGCTGGTGGTGGTGCTGGTCTATCTGCTGGCGTTACTGCCTTGGCGGATGTCGTTGTTTTCAGTGGCGCTGCTACAAGGTGTCGTGGCCGCTGGGATCGGCTGGCGCTTGGGGCTGTCACGCTGGTGGTTGTGGATCAATCTGGCGTTTCTACCTGCACTGCTGGTGATGCAGCGCGCTGCATTACCGGCCTGGCTTTTCCTGCTGGGATTCGTGCTGTTGCTGCTGGTCAACTGGAACAGTTTGCGTGAACAGGTGCCGCTCTACCTGAGTGGGCGCAAGGCGCAGCAACGTCTGCAGCAGTATTTGAGCGAACGTGAGCCGCCGCTGCGCTTCGTCGACCTGGGGTGTGGTACGGCAGGTACGGTACTGCAGCTGGCCAGGCAGTTTCCGCGCGGACAGTTCGTGGGTGTCGAGACGGCGCCGCTGCTCTTCCTTCTCGCCTGGCTGCGCTGCTTGCTGCAGGAAAACTGCAGCATTCGTTATCGGAGCTTGTGGCAGGTCGAGCTTGGCGAGTTCGATGTCGTCTACTGCTTTCTCTCGCCTGTGCCGATGCTGCGCCTGTGGGCCAAGGCGCAAGCCGAGATGCGTACTGGCAGCTGGCTGATCAGCAATACCTTCGAGATTCCGGGTGTGCCAGCTGATCGCGAGCTCGACGTCAGCGAAGGGCGGCAAACCTCTCTGTTTCTCTGGCAGATGAAGGGCGCTGAGATCCGCTAGACTTGGCGCCTGAGCCAAGGAGCCTAACCATGCAAAACCCCAACAACCTGATCTGGATCGACCTGGAAATGACCGGGCTGGAGCCAGAGCGTGATGTGATCATCGAGATGGCCACTATCGTCACCGACAGCGAGCTGAACGTACTGGCTGAGGGACCGGTGATCGCCGTTCACCAGAGCGACGAGGCTCTGGCAGGCATGGACGAATGGAACACCCGCACCCATGGCCAGAGTGGCCTGACCCAGCGCGTGCGAGAGAGCAAGATCGACAGCGCCGCTGCCGAGGCGCAGACCATCGCTTTTCTCGAGCAGTGGGTGCCGAAGGGTAAGTCGCCAATCTGCGGCAACAGCATTGGCCAGGATCGCCGCTTTCTCTACAAGTACATGCCGGCGCTGGAAGCCTACTTCCACTACCGCTACCTGGACGTATCGACGCTGAAGATCCTCGCTGGCATGTGGGCGCCAGAGGTCAAGGACAGCTTCCAGAAAACCGCCACTCACCAGGCGCTGGACGATATTCGTGAGTCCATCGCCGAGCTGCGTCACTACCGCAAGCATTTCCTCAAGGTGTAAATGAGCCCGCTCGTAGGGTGCGCCGCGCGCACCGAGCGGTTGTCGCGGGGCCGGCGTTCACTCGTGTAGCCCGGATGAAATCCGGGAAAATTCATCCGGGCTACAGCGCGTTGTGCCGATCCAGCGCCCATTTCACATGCTCGCGCACAAGTTCCGACGGGTGTTCGCGGCGGGCATTGAGCGCCTGCAGCACCGGGATGGTCGAAGGCGCATTGCCCAGACCGACTGCCAGGTTACGCAGCCAGCGCTCGTAGCCGGCGCGGCGTAGCGGCGAGCCTTCGGTGCGGCTGAGAAACTCCTCTTCCGTCCACATGAACAGCTCGGCCAGGCCGCTGTTGTCCAGGCCATGGCGCGGCTGGAAGTCGCCCTGCTCGGTGGGGCGGGCGAAGCGATTCCAGGGGCAGACGATCTGGCAGTCGTCGCAGCCGAACACCCGGTTGCCGATGGGCGCACGCAGCTCTTCGGGGATCGAGCCTTTCAGCTCGATGGTCAGGTAGGAAATGCAGCGCCGGGCATCCAGCACGTAGGGCCCGGCGAAGGCCGCAGTGGGGCAGATATCCATGCACGCGCTGCAGCGCCCGCAATGCTCGCTGGCGTGTGGGGCATCCACCGGCAGTGGCAGGTCGACGAACAGTTCGCCGAGAAAGAAATAGCTGCCGGCCTTGCGGTTGAGCACCAGGGTGTTCTTGCCGATCCAGCCGAGACCGGCTTTTTCGGCGATGGCTTTTTCCAGCACCGGGGCGCTGTCGACGAAGGCGCGGTAGCCGAACGGACCGATTTGCTGCTGGATGCGTTCGGCCAGCTGTTGCAGGCGCTTGCGGATCAGTTTGTGGTAGTCGCGGCCCAGGGCGTAGCGCGACACGTAGGCCTGTTCCGGCTCTTTGAGGCGCTGGGCCATCTGCGTGTCGCCGGGCAGATAGTCCATGCGCAGCGACACCACGCGCAGGGTGCCAGGTACCAGTTCGTCCGGGTGTGAGCGCTTGCTGCCGTGGGCGGCCATGTACTCCATCTCGCCCTGATAGCCGGCTGCCAGCCAGCGTTGCAGGTGTGCCTCGTGTTCGCCCAGCTCGACATCGGTGATGCCGACCTGCTGAAAGCCCAGCTCACGTCCCCAGTCCTTAATGGACAGGGCCAGAGCATTGAGGTCGAGGGTTTGATCGGACATGGGCGGGCGCAGGTGATGGACGTAGGTATAATTCTGCCAGACATCCGTGGTGAGCGAGCCATGCATCTACTACCAGCCTCTTTGCCGTTGAGCCTGCACAGTGCCGAACAGGTGCGTGCGCTGGATGCGCAGTTGATCGCCGCCGGCACGCCCGGTTTCGAGTTGATGCAACGCGCCGCCCACGCGGCCTGGCGCGCCTTGCGCAGGCGCTGGCCGGATGCCGGCGAAATCACCGTGTTGTCCGGGCGTGGTAATAATGCCGGTGACGGCTACCTGATTGCGGCTCTGGCTCAGCGTGCCGGTTGGCGCGTGCGCGTGCTGGCGGTGGGTGATCCCGCTGCTCTGAGTGGCGATGCTGAGCAGGCCTGCGCCGAGGCGCGAAGGGCGGGCGTGAAGGTGCTGCCCTGGAGCGAATGCGCGCCACTGGCTGGCATCGTGGTCGATGCGATGCTCGGCACGGGTCTGGCTGGTGCGGTGCGTGAGCCTTATGCCCAGGCGATGCGCATGCTCAACCAGAGTGGCTTGCCGGTGCTGGCGGTGGATATTCCTTCTGGTTTGCACGCCGATAGCGGCGCGTGTCTTGGTGTGGCCGTGCGCGCCGATCTGACCGTGACCTTCATCGCCCTCAAGCTCGGCCTGCTGACGGGCATTGGCCCGGAGCTGTGCGGCGAGCTGCAGTTCGACGATCTGCAGGGCGATGCCCGGCTATTGGCCCAGGCGCCCAGCGTGGCGCAGTGTCTCGATCCGGCCAATCTGCAGCGCCTTGCGGCACGGTCGCCGGTGGCGCACAAGGGCCAGTTCGGTCACCTGCTGGTGATCGGTGGCGATCTGGGCATGGGCGGCGCCGCGCTGCTCTGTGCCGACAGTGCCCTGCGTGCCGGCGCTGGCCTGGTGTCACTGGCGACACGAGGCGAGCATGTCGCGGCCGCTTTGGTGCGACGGCCTGAAATCATGTGTGCGGCGGTGGCTTCGGCCAATCAGCTGTTGGCACTCACCGAGCGCGCCGATGTCTGCGTGGTAGGGCCTGGCCTGGGTCAGGGGGCCTGGTCGCGCAGTTTGCTGTCTGGCGTCTGTGGTCTCGATATGCCTCAGGTCTGGGATGCCGATGCGCTCAATCTGCTGGCTGCCGGCCAGGCCGCCGCGCCTGATCAGGGCGTGCTCACGCCGCATCCGGGCGAAGCGGCGCGTTTGCTGGGTATCGATACCGCAAGCGTGCAGGCTGATCGGCCGGCTGCCGTGCGGGCCCTGGCGCAACGCTTTGGCCTGGTGGTGGTGCTCAAGGGCGCAGGCAGCCTGGTCGCAGCACCGGATGGGCGTCTGGCGCTGTGTGATCGCGGCCATCCGGCGATGGCGGGAGCCGGCTTGGGTGATGTTCTGGCAGGATTGATCGGTGCGCTGCTGGCGCAGGGCATGGCAGCGTATGATGCGGCCTGCCTGGCGGTATGGCTGCATGCGCGGGCCGGCGAGGTGCTGGCTGCGCAGGGGCGCGGGCTGGCTGCCGGTGATCTGCCCTGCACCATTCGTCAGTTATTGGAGGAGTTGTGTCCTTGTGTGAAGTGAAACTCGAAGCGGCCGACGAAGCCGCAATGCTGACTCTGGGGGCGCGGATCGCCGAGATCAGTGGGGGGCAGGGCATCATCTATCTGCATGGTGATCTGGGCGCCGGCAAAACCACCCTTTCACGCGGCATTCTGCGCGGCCTGGGCCATGCTGGTGCGGTCAAGAGTCCGACCTTTACCCTGGTCGAACCCTACGAAATTGGCGACCTGCGCGCCTTTCATTTCGATCTTTATCGTCTGGTCGATCCTGAGGAGTTGGAGTTTCTTGGCATCCGCGATTACTTCGAGGGGGATGCCTTGTGCCTGATCGAATGGCCGCAGCGTGGCGCGGGCATTTTGCCAAAGCCCGACCTGGACATTACCATTAGCCCTCAAGCGAACGGCCGTTCGCTGTTGCTGCAGGGGCATGGGGCTCGAGGGGAGGCCTGGTGCAAGGCCCTGAGCAGCAAGGAATGAATAAGAAGCGATGGGGTTGGTTATGCGCATAGGCGCGCTGGTTACAGCTGTGGGGGTGTTGTTGGCGGCCCTGGCTGCCGAGGCCCTGGCTGCCTCCGATATACGGAGCGTGCGTCTGTGGCGTGCCCCGGACAATACCCGTCTGGTCTTCGATCTGTCTGGCCCGGTACAGCACAGCGTGTTCACCCTTGCTGCACCTGATCGCATCGTTATCGACGTCAGTGGCGCCAAGTTGGCTACCAGTCTCGAGCAACTTTCGCTGGCCAACACCCCGATCACCGGTGTGCGCTCGGCCCAGCGCAGCGCTGATGACCTGCGCGTGGTCATCGATTTGTCGGCGCCGGTGTCGCCAAAGAGCTTTACCCTGGCGCCTAATCAGCAATATGGCCATCGCCTGGTGGTCGATTTGTTCGATCAGGGCAGTGCGCCCCCCGCCACGCAGGCGCCCAGCATTGCCGCCAGCGCACCTCCTGTGCCGGTCACGCCGACCCAGCCACCACCGAAGTTGACGCCTGTGCCCAATGGCAAGCGCGATATTGTCGTCGCCATTGATGCCGGCCATGGTGGTGAGGACCCGGGTGCGCTGTCGCCGGTCAAGGGGCAGTACGAAAAGAACGTGACCCTGGCCATCTCCAGAGAGTTGCAGCGGCAGATCAATGCCGAAAAGGGCTTCCGTGCCGAACTGGTGCGCACCGGTGACTATTTCATTCCGCTGCGTAAACGCACCGAGATCGCGCGCAAGAAAGGCGCAGACCTGTTCGTGTCCATTCATGCCGACGCGGCGCCGCGGGCTTCTGCGTTCGGCGCTTCGGTCTATGCCCTGTCCGAGCGGGGTGCTACGTCCGAGACGGCGCGCTGGCTGGCCGATGCCGAGAACCAGTCCGACCTGATCGGTGGCGCCGGCAATGTCAGTCTCGACGACAAGGACAAGATGCTCGCCGGCGTGTTGCTGGATCTGTCGATGACCGCTTCGCTGTCCTCCAGTCTCAATGTCGGGCAGAAGGTGCTGTCGAACATGGGCGGCATCACCCCGCTGCACAAACGGCGCGTCGAGCAGGCAGGCTTCATGGTGCTGAAATCGCCGGATATTCCTTCGATTCTGGTTGAGACCGGTTTCATCTCCAACCCCAACGAAGCCAAGAAACTGCATACCGCCAGCCATCAGCAGGCGCTGGCGCGTTCGATCACCACCGGGGTCAAGCAGTTCTTCCATGAGAACCCGCCGCCTGGCACCTACGTTGCCTGGCTGCGTGATGAAGGCAAGATCGCTGCGGGTCCGCGTGAGCATGTGGTGGCACGCGGCGAGAGCCTGGCGCTGATCGCCCAGCGCTACCAGATCAGCTTGGCGTCCCTGCGTAGTGCCAACAAGCTCAATGGTGACGTGATCAAGGTCGGCCAGACATTGCAGATACCCGCCACAGCGCTGGCAGCCCAGTAGTGAGTGTCATGTCCCGTATTCATTTGCTCAGCCCGCGCCTGGCCAACCAGATCGCTGCGGGCGAGGTGGTCGAGCGCCCGGCGTCGGTCGCCAAGGAATTGCTGGAAAACAGCCTGGATTCCGGTGCGCGGCGTATCGATGTCGAAGTCGAACAAGGTGGCGTAAAGCTGCTCAAGGTGCGCGACGACGGTGGTGGCATCGCCCCGGACGACCTGCCGCTGGCCTTGGCGCGCCACGCCACCAGCAAGATCCGTGAGTTGGAAGACCTCGAAGCCGTGCTCAGCATGGGCTTTCGTGGCGAGGCGCTGGCGTCGATCAGTTCGGTGTCGCGCCTGACCCTGACTTCGCGTACCGCTGATGCCGAGCAGGCCTGGCAGGTGGAAACCGAAGGCCGTGACATGGAGCCGCGGGTGCAGCCTGCCGCGCATCCAGTCGGCACCTCGGTGGAAGTGCGTGACCTGTTCTTCAATACCCCGGCGCGGCGCAAGTTCCTGCGTGCCGAGAAGACCGAATTCGATCATCTGCAGGAAGTGATCAAGCGTCTGGCGCTGGCCCGCTTCGATGTCGGCTTCCACCTGCGTCACAACGGCAAGACCGTGTTTGCTCTGCACGAGGCAAGCGACGAGATCAGTCGTGCGCGCCGCGTCGCTTCAGTCTGTGGGCCGGCTTTTCTCGAACAGGCGTTGCCAATCGAGATCGAGCGCAGCGGTCTGCGTTTGTGGGGGTGGGTCGGATTGCCGACCTTCTCCCGTAGTCAGGCGGATCTGCAGTATTTCTACGTCAACGGCCGCATGGTGCGCGACAAGCTGGTTGCGCATGCGGTGCGCCAGGCGTATCGCGACGTACTGTTCAATGGCAGGCACCCGACTTTCGTGCTGTTTCTGGAAATCGATCCGTCGACGGTGGACGTCAACGTTCACCCGACCAAGCATGAAGTGCGTTTCCGCGATAGTCGCATGGTTCATGACTTCCTTTACGGCACATTGCATCGTGCCCTGGCCGATGTGCGCCCGGAGGATCAGGTGGCGGCCCCGGCGGCCATATCGCCCGTGGTGCGCCCGACCGGCCTGGCCGCCGGGGAGTTCGGCCCGCAAGGCGAGATGGGCCTGGCCGCCAGCATTCTTGAAACCTCGCCGGCCACTGTGCAGCCGGCCTGGCGCGGCAGTGGTGCTGGTTACCAGCAGCCTGCCGGTAACCCCGGCGTATCCGCTGGTGAAGCCCAGGCTGCATATCGCGAGTATTTTTCGCCACTGCCGAGTGCCCAGGTTCAGCCCATGCCGCAGGAGCAGGGCGACATTCCACCACTCGGCTACGCTGTGGCACAGCTCAAAGGTGTCTACATTCTTGCCGAAAACGCGCAGGGCCTGGTGGTGGTGGACATGCATGCGGCGCACGAGCGCATCACCTACGAGCGCCTGAAGCAGGCCATGGCTAGCGAAGGTCTGCGTGGCCAGCCGTTGCTGGTGCCTGAATCAATCGCCCTCAGTCAGCGCGAAGCCGATTGCGCCGAGGAGCATGGCGAATGGTTCCAGCGTCTGGGCTTCGAGCTGCAGCGTCTCGGTGAAGAAACCGTGGCGATTCGCCAGATTCCGGCCCTGCTCAAGCAGGCCGAAGCCACCCAGTTGGTGCGTGATGTGCTGGCCGATCTGCTGGAATACGGCACCAGCGACCGCATCCAGGCGCATCTCAACGAACTGCTGGCGACCATGGCCTGTCATGGCGCGGTGCGTGCCAACCGGCGCCTGACCCTTCCCGAGATGAATGGCTTGCTGCGTGATATGGAGCAGACCGAGCGCAGCGGCCAGTGCAACCACGGGCGCCCGACCTGGACGCAACTCAGCATGGATCAGCTCGACAAGCTGTTCATGCGCGGTCAGTAATTGAATGAAGCCCTGAGTCAGGGGCGCCCGTCTTCGTGTTTCGAGTCATATCGATGTCTTCGCTTCCTCCTGCAATCTTCCTGATGGGGCCGACCGCTGCCGGCAAGACCGACCTGGCCCTGGAGCTCGCTCGCGTGTTGCCGTGCGACCTGATCAGCGTCGATTCGGCGCTGGTCTATCGCGGCATGGACATCGGCACGGCCAAGCCGGAGCGCGACGTTCTGGACGCATTTCCCCATGCATTGATTGATATTCGTGACCCGGCCGAGAGCTATTCGGCGGCGGAATTTCGCACCGATGCGCTGGCCGCGATGGCTGAGAGTGCGGCGCGCGGGCGTATCCCGCTGTTGGTCGGCGGCACCATGCTCTACTACAAGGCCTTGCTGGAAGGGCTGGCTGATATGCCCAGTGCTGACCCGGCGATCCGTGCCGAGCTGGAAGCGCGTGCGGCGGTCGAAGGCTGGGAGGTGCTGCATCGGGAGCTGGCAGAGGTCGATCCGGAGTCCGCTGCGCGTATCCATCCCAATGATCCGCAGCGTCTGACTCGGGCGCTCGAGGTCTATCGCCTGAGCGGCATGAGCATGACCGAACATCGCCTGCGCCAGGCTGCAGGAAATTCCGATGCGGGCACATCAGGCGCCGGGCAATTACCCTATACTGTTGCTCAGCTTGCTATCGCACCAGCGCAGCGTCAGGTTTTGCATGACCGCATCGCTCAACGATTTCGGGCGATGGTGGAACAGGGCTTTGTGCAAGAGGTCGAAGCCCTGCGTAGCCGAAGTGACTTGCACGCGGGATTGCCGTCTATACGGGCGGTGGGTTATCGCCAGGTATGGGAATACCTCGATGGCGATCTGTCCCAGGACGATATGGTCGAGCGGGGCATCATCGCCACTCGGCAATTGGCCAAGCGTCAGTTCACCTGGTTACGCGGTTGGGAGAACCTGCATTGGCTCGATAGCCTGGCCTGCGACAATCTGTCTCGCGTCTTGAAATACCTGGGAAGCGTCTCCATATTGAAATGAGACCTTGCCGCTGGTCGTCTATCCTTGGGGGTGGGACGGCCTGAAGCCATTGTTTACCTACTAAAATTATTGAAATTGATCCTCGAAAGGAGTGCGGCACATGTCAAAAGGGCATTCGCTACAAGACCCTTACCTGAATACCCTGCGTAAGGAACGCGTCCCTGTTTCCATCTATCTGGTCAACGGCATCAAGCTGCAGGGCCAGATCGAGTCCTTCGACCAGTTCGTCATCCTGCTGAAGAACACTGTCAGCCAGATGGTCTACAAGCATGCCATCTCCACCGTCGTGCCAAGCCGTCCGGTACGCCTGCCAAGCGCTGGCGACTCCGAGCAGGGCGATAGCGAGCCGGGTAACGCCTGATAGGGGGCTGCATTGTTCTTCGAGCGTCATGAGGGCGGTGAGCGGGCCATCCTGGTTCATCTGGAAGGCCAAGACTCCGAGGCGAGCGAAGATCCCCAGGAGTTCCAAGAATTGGCCATGTCGGCGGGTGCTGACATGGTCGCTTTCTTTAGCGTGCCCAGCAGTCGCCTGACTGCCAAGTTTCTCATCGGCAGCGGCAAGGTCGAGGAGTTGCGCGACCAGGTCAAGGCTGTTGAGGCCGATCTGGTCATCTTCAATCACACCCTGACACCGAGCCAGGAGCGCAACCTCGAGCGCGCTTTCGAATGTCGTGTGCTTGATCGTACGGGGTTGATCCTCGATATCTTCGCGCAGCGTGCGCGCACCCACGAAGGCAAGCTGCAGGTCGAACTGGCTCAGCTCGACCACATGAGCACGCGCCTGGTGCGCGGCTGGACTCACCTCGAGCGGCAGAAGGGTGGTATCGGTCTACGTGGCCCGGGTGAAACCCAGCTGGAAACCGACCGCCGATTGCTGCGCGTGCGCATTCGCCAGATCAAGCAGAAGCTCGAGAAGGTGCGCAGTCAGCGCGAGCAGGCGCGCCGTGGGCGCAGGCGCGCGGACATTCCTTCGGTTTCCCTGGTGGGTTACACCAACGCTGGCAAGTCCACGCTGTTCAATGCCCTGACGACCTCCGAGGTTTATGCGGCTGATCAGTTGTTCGCCACGCTCGACCCGACCTTGCGGCGTCTCGAACTCGACGACCTGGGGCCGATCGTGCTGGCCGATACCGTGGGTTTCATTCGTCACCTGCCGCACAAACTGGTCGAAGCCTTCCGTGCTACGTTGGAAGAGTCGAGCAACTCCGATCTGCTGCTGCACGTTATCGATGCCCATGAGCCCGAGCGTATGGCGCAGATCGAGCAGGTGCAGAACGTGCTCAAGGAGATCGGCGCACACGAATTGCCGATGCTCGAGGTATACAACAAGCTGGATTTGTTGGATGGTGTCGAGCCGCAGATCCAGCGCGATGCTGATGGCAAGCCGCTGCGTGTCTGGTTGTCGGCCCGTGAGGGGCGCGGCCTTGAACTGTTGCGTCAAGCAGTGGCGGAGCTGCTGGGTGAAGATTTGTTCGTCGCTACGCTGCAATTGCCGCAACGCTTGGGGCGACTGCGTGCGCAGTTCTTCGCGCTGGGGGCAGTGCAGAGCGAGAAGCATGACGAGTTGGGGCATAGCTTGCTGGCGGTACGTTTGCCGCGAGTCGAGCTCAATCGCCTGGTGAGTCGCGAAGGTTTGGAGCCTCAGGCCTTCATCGAGCAACATACTTTGCAATAAAGCCTGGGACAGTGGCTTTGCTGTCACCATAGGGCTTTGGGTAGCATTGGCCGGCGCGCCGTGGGCGCGCCTTCGCTTTATCAGTACGGAGAACGCTATGGCTTGGAATGAGCCGGGTGGCAACTCGAACAATCAAGACCCTTGGGGCGGCCGCAAAGGCGGTGGTCGGCAGGGGCCGCCGGATCTCGACGAAGCGTTCCGCAAACTGCAAGAAAGCCTCAATGGGCTGTTTGGCGGTGGCAAGAAACGTGGTGACGACGAATCTGGTCGCAGTGGCGGCGGCGGTGGCTTCGGGCTGCTGTTCGTCGGCCTTGGCCTGTTGGCGGTGGTATGGCTGTACAGCGCGATCTATGTGGTGGATGAGCAGGAGCAGGCTGTGGTGCTGCGCTTCGGCAAGTACCACGAGACCGTTGGTCCGGGCCTGAATATCTATTTCCCGCCAATCGACCGCAAGTTCCAGGAAAACGTCACGCGTGAGCGCGCCTACAGTAAGCAGGGCGCCATGCTGACCGAAGACGAGAACATCATCGAAGTACCGCTGACCGTGCAGTACCGGGTGAGCAACCTGCAGGACTTCGTGCTCAACGTCGACCAGCCGGAAGTCAGTCTGCAGCACGCCACCGACAGTGCCGTGCGCCATGTGGTGGGTTCCACCGAGATGGACCAGGTACTGACCGAAGGCCGTGAACTGATGGCCAGCGAGGTGCGTGAGCGCCTGCAGCGTTTCCTCGACAACTACCGGACCGGTATCACCATCACTCAGGTGAACATCCAGAGCGCTGCGGCGCCGCGTGAAGTTCAGGAAGCCTTCGATGACGTGATCCGTGCCCGTGAAGACGAGCAGCGCGAGAAGAACCAGGCCGAGTCGTACGCCAACGGCGTCATTCCGGAAGCGCGTGGTCAGGCCCAGCGTCTGCTGGAAGAGGCCAACGGTTACCGTGATGAAATCATCGCCCGCGCTCAAGGTGAGGCGGATCGTTTCACCAAATTGGTCACCGAGTACCGCAAGGCGCCTGAGATCACTCGTGAGCGTCTGTACATCGACACCATGCAGGAGGTGATGAGCAACACCAGCAAGGTTCTGGTCACCGGTGACAAGGGGCAGAACAACCTGCTCTATCTGCCGCTGGACAAGATGATCGATAGCCGTGGTGGCGCTTCTTCCTCCAGCTCCAGCAACAGCAGCAATACGACAACGCGTGATCCGGCTGTGCCGCTGAGCGGCGATCTGTCGCAGCGTAATCTGCGTACCCGGGAGGGCCGTTGATGAACAACAAGTCCCTGATCGGCCTGATCGTGGCCGTGGTTGTGGCCCTGGTGGCATGGAACAGCTTCTATATCGTGGCTCAGACCGAGCGTGCGGTATTGCTGCAGTTCGGTCGCGTGGTTCAGCCTGATGTGCAGCCTGGTCTGCATGTGAAGATTCCTTACGTCAACCAGGTGCGCATCTTCGATGGTCGTCTGCTGACGCTGGATTCAACTTCCTCGCGCTTCCTGACTCTGGAGAAGAAAGCGCTGATGGTCGATGCCTACGCCAAATGGCGGGTGAAGGATGCCGAGCGTTTCTATCAGGCGACGTCTGGTATGAAGCAAGTGGCAGACGAACGTCTGGCGCGTCGTCTGGAGGCATCGCTGCGTGACCAGTTTGGTAAGCGCACTCTGCACGAATCGGTATCTGGTGAGCGTGATGCGCTGATGGCCGATGTGACCGCGACCCTCAACCGCGCTGCCGAGCGTGAGCTGGGTATCGAAGTGGTCGACGTGCGAGTCAAGGCTATCGACCTGCCGCGCGAAGTGAACCGCAGCGTGTTCGAGCGGATGAGCACCGAACGTGAGCGTGAGGCTCGCGAGCATCGCGCCAAGGGTCGCGAGCTGGCCGAAGGTATTCGCGCCGACGCCGATCGTCAGCGCCGTGTACTGCTGGCTGAAGCCTATCGTGAAGCTGAAGAGCTGCGCGGTGACGGTGATGCTCAGGCTGCTTCCATTTACGCCCGCGCCTACGGTCAGGATCAGGAGTTCTACTCCTTCTACCGTAGTCTGCAGGCTTACCGCGAAAGCTTCGCTGACAAGCGTGATGTGCTGGTGCTTGACCCGAGTAGCGATTTCTTCCGCTACCTGGAAAAGTCCAAGCGTTGATCGGCAACCCTGGCGGCGCGATGCGTCGCCAGGGTGACCTCGAAGTAAAACGTGGTATCATGCGGCAGCCGGGAAAATCCCGGCTTTTTTGCGTCTGTGGGAATCATGTGGCAGGAACTCGGCATCGCGTTGTGTCTGGTATTGGTGCTGGAAGGCATCCTGCCCTTCCTCTATCCGCGCCATTGGCGCGGAGCGGTCATGCAGGCAGCTCGTCTGCCCGACCGTCGACTGCGCCTTATGGGGCTGACCAGCATGCTGCTGGGTACTGCCCTTCTATATCTGCTTCACTGAAGGCTTGTGCCGCCCGGATCGAGAGGGGAATGGCGAAATGGCAACGGTAGACCGCTGGCTGCTGCCAGATGGCATCGAAGAAGTACTGCCGCCGGAAGCGGCACGCATCGAGGCGGCACGCCGTCAGGTGCTGGACCTGTTCCAACGTTGGGGTTACGAGTTCGTCGTCACCCCCCATATCGAGTACCTGGAATCTCTGTTGACTGGCGCCGGTCAGGATCTCGACCTGCGCACCTTCAAGGTCACCGATCCGCTGTCCGGTCGGCAGATGGGCTTTCGTGCTGACATCACGCCGCAGGTGGCGCGTATCGACGCGCACACCTTGCGCCGCGAAGGGCCTAGCCGCCTGTGCTATGCCGGCAGCGTGCTGCATGCGCAGCCGCGTGCGCTGACTACATCGCGCAGCCCGATCCAGTTGGGTGCCGAGCTCTATGGCGACGCCAGTCCGGCCAGTGATATCGAGGTGATCAGCCTGCTGGTCGAGACCCTCGAACTGGCCGCAGTGCCGGACGTGCACATGGACCTCGGTCATGTCGGCATCTACCGTGGCCTGGCGCACGCCGCTGGTCTGTCTGGTGAGGCCGAGCAGCAGTTGTTCGATGCGCTGCAGCGCAAGGCGATGGATGAAATCGAAAGCCTGACCGCGGCATTACCGGCTGGGCTGGGCAGCATGCTGCGCTCGCTTGCCGAACTATGCGGTGGCCGCGAGGTGCTGGATCTGGCCCAGGCCGTGTTGGTCGAGGCGCCGGATGCGGTGCATGCTGCGCTCGATGAGCTGGTGGCCATTGCTGATGCGCTGGAGCTGCGTTATCCAGAATTGCCGCTGTACTTCGACCTCGGCGAGCTGCGCGGCTACAACTACCACACCGGTGTGGTGTTCGCGGCGTTCGTACCGGGCGAGGGCGGAGCCATCGCTCAGGGTGGTCGTTACGACGATACCGGCGCGGTATTCGGTCGTGCACGCCCGGCTACTGGCTTCTCTACCGACCTCAAGACCCTGGTCACCCTGGGTGACATGCGTGTGGATGAGACGGTCAGCGGCGTCTGGGCGCCGGATAATCATGATCTCTATCTGTGGCAGGCTGTTCGTCGTCTGCGTGGTGAGGGTGAGCGCGTGGTACAGGCGCTGCCTGGGCAGAGCGAGGCCGATGCGCGCGAGGCGGGCTGTGATCGCCTGCTGGCGCTGCGTGATGGACGTTGGCAGGTGGCGCCCCTGGCGTCCTGAATTCATTTTCGCCGGCCCGCGGCCGGCATCGAAGCTTGCGCGAAGAGGACAAGTTTATGGGTAAGAATGTCGTCGTCCTGGGCACCCAATGGGGTGATGAGGGCAAGGGCAAGATCGTCGACCTGCTCACCGAGCAGGCCGCTGCAGTCGTGCGTTATCAGGGTGGTCACAACGCGGGTCACACCCTGGTGATCAACGGTGAGAAGACCGTCCTGCACCTGATTCCGTCCGGCATCCTGCGTGAAGGCGTTGAGTGCCTGATCGGCAACGGTGTGGTCGTCGCGCCCGACGCCCTGATGCGCGAAATCACCAAGCTGGAAGAGAAGGGTGTGCCGGTGCGTGAGCGCCTGCGTATCAGCCCGGCCTGTCCGCTGATCCTGTCTTACCACGTAGCGCTGGATCAGGCGCGCGAAAAGGCCCGTGGTGACGCCAAGATCGGTACTACCGGTCGTGGTATCGGTCCGGCCTACGAAGACAAGGTCGCGCGTCGCGGTCTGCGTGTCGGTGACCTGTTCCACCGCGAGCGTTTCGCCGCCAAACTGGGCGAGCTGCTGGACTACCACAACTTCCAGCTGGTCAATTTCTACAAAGAGCCGGCCATCGACTTCCAGAAGACCCTGGATGAGTGCATGGAATACGCCGAGCTGCTCAAGCCGATGATGGCTGATGTCACTGCGGTGCTGCATGACCTGCGTCGTGGCGGCAAGGACATCATGTTCGAGGGCGCCCAGGGCTCCCTGCTGGATATCGACCACGGTACCTACCCCTACGTCACCAGCTCCAACACCACTGCTGGTGGCATTGCAACTGGCTCCGGTTTCGGCCCGCTGTACCTGGATTACATCCTCGGCATCACCAAGGCCTACACCACCCGTGTCGGCTCCGGTCCGTTCCCGACCGAGCTGTTCGATGACGTCGGCGCCTTCCTGGCCAAGCGTGGTCATGAGTTCGGTGCCACCACTGGCCGCGCCCGCCGTTGCGGCTGGTTCGATGCGGTGATCCTGCGTCGCGCCATCGAGATCAACAGCATCTCCGGCCTGTGCCTGACCAAGCTGGACGTGCTCGACGGCCTGGAAACCATCCGCATCTGCACCGGTTACAAGGATGCCAATGGCCAGGTGCTGGTCGATGCGCCGACCGACGCCGACAGCTACATCGGCCTGCAGCCGGTGTACGAGGAAATGCCGGGCTGGAGCGAATCCACCCTGGGCGCAAAGACCCTGGAAGACTTGCCGGCAGCTGCGCGTGCCTACATCAAGCGCGTTGAAGAGCTGGTCGGTGCGCCGATCGATATCATCTCCACCGGCCCGGACCGCAACGAGACCATCGTGCTGCGTCATCCGTTCGCCTGATCGAGAGATTCTCGAGTCGCACAGGAGCCGCCTTCGGGCGGCTTTTTTGTGCTCGCCCGTACGGGGCCCTGGCTGGTGCGCTGGGCATGCGCTTTGCTTGTATTCAATAAATCCCGGAAGTCGCCGTTATAGCTATTACGGTTGTTGAGGAGTGTTCCCAGTGTTCGCCATCGTTTCCATGTTGCGTAGCCGTTTGTTGCGCCCGGTGTTCGTCGCGCTTGGCCTGGCCATGTTGGTGCAGGTCGGTTTGGCTGTTTGGCTGATGCGCGCCTCGGTCGACGGCATGGTCGAGGATCTGGCGCAGCGCCTTGGTGGTGAGAGCCGCCGTCTTGGCGAAGAGCTGAAACTGGCTGAGCGCGAGATGAGTCAGGGCCTTGCGGCGTTGGCGAGCAGTACCCGCACTCGCCTGGGCGAAGGGCTTTCTGGCCAGTTGAAGAGTGAGCAGGCGCAACTGCGTGTGGTGCTCGAGGGCAATCTCAAGCAGTCCGGCCAGGCGCTGGCGCAATTGCTGGCCGGGGTGGCGCCAAAGTCGATCTGGGATCTGGATATTCCTGCGCTCACTGCACTTACCCGAATCGCCCAGCAGGATCCGGCGGTGCTGTTCGCCATCATCTATGACGCCGAAGGCAAGCGCCTGACGCGCAACTTCAATCGCAGTAATGCACAGGTGCGTGAGCTGGTCGCTGCCGGGCAGGGTGACTCGCCGCTGGATAAGTTGGTGGAGGCGGCCTCGCGTGATCCGCGTGTATACGTGGTCGAGGCGCAAATCAGTCCGATGGGGGCGTCGATCGGCAAGGTGCAGATGGGCCTGTCGCTGGATCTGGTGGAAAAGGAGCTGACGGCGCTGGACGGTCGTTTCGCGTCGTTGGTCAGTGGTGCCGGTGAGTTGGTCGACAGCAGCTTGGCAGGTGCTTCCGAGGAGGCGACCGGTGCGCTGCGCGAGCGTCTGCAGTCGGCTGAGCGCTACACCCAGGAAATGGCGCGCAACGGTGGTGAGTCGGTGCGCGTGGCGGCGGATTCGCTGCGCTGGAACATCGCCCTCGGCCTATTGATCGTCGGGGCGCTGGCAATGCTAGTGGTCGCCCTTGTGTTGGGCTGGCGAGTGCTGAGTCGCTTGCGCCTGCTTAGTGCGGCGCTCAATGACCTGGCGGCGGGCGAGGGCGATCTGACGCGGCGCGTGAGCATCGACAGTCAGGACGAGGTCGGCGAGATGGCCGATGCAGTCAATCGCTTCATCGCCAAGCTGCAGCCCATCGTGCGTGAGTCCGGCGAGGTGGCGCTGCGCACCGGTGAGCAGATCCGCAGCCTGACGCAGCGTGGCGTTGCGGCCGAGGCCGCTGCCGGTCGTCAGCGCGATGAAGTGGCGGGCAGTCTGCAGGCGTTGGAGCAGATGGCCGATGAGGCGCAGGCAGAAAGCCAGGCCATGCAGGAGGCGCTGCAGCGTGTCGATACCATCCGTCAGGCCGCGCACGAAAATGCGGCGATTGCTCAGCGTCTGTCCGCGCTGATCGAAGGTCTGGTGGCGCGGGTGGCAGATGGTTCGGCGGTGATCGAGCGGCTGGCCAAGCAGAGCGAGCAGATCGAAGTGGTGCTGACGGTGATTCAGTCCATCGCCGAGCAGACCAACCTGCTCGCGCTCAATGCGGCCATCGAGGCGGCGCGCGCGGGCGAGAGTGGGCGTGGTTTCGCTGTGGTGGCCGACGAGGTGCGGGCGCTGGCAAGCAAGACCCAGCAGTCCACGGGCGATATCCAGACGCATATCGCGGCATTGCAGCGTGGCGCGCAGGAGGCGGTTGCTGCCATCGCTCAGGCAGGTGCGCAGGGCAGCGAGGGGTTGGAGGTGCTGCGTGACAGTGCGCGTCTGCAGCAGTCGGTGCAGCAGTCGGTGGATGAAGTGCATGGCGCCATCAATGCAGCGACCCAGGCGGCGGCACATCAGGCGGACGGAGCTGGAGCGGTACGCGGGCGTGTCGAAACCATCCATGCCGAAGCGCAGCGTGCGGCCGAGGCGGTGGCGGCGATTGCCGGCAACGCAAGAGCGCTGGACGAGCTGGCAGCGCAGCTCAAGGCCAGTCTGGGGCAGTTCAGGGTCTAGAGAGGATTGCTGTAGGAGCGAACTCTGTTCGCGAAGCTTTTGCCTGGCAGGGTTTCGCGAGCAAAGCTCGTTCCTGCGGTTTTACCAGGCAATAAAAAACCGAGCTATTGGCTCGGTTTTTTGAAATTTGGTGCCCAGGAGAAGACTCGAACTTCCACGACCGTTAAGTCACTGATACCTGAAACCAGCGCGTCTACCAATTCCGCCACCTGGGCACTACAGCAATGTTCGTCGTTGCCGACACGGAGCGTTGCATCCGTTTATTTGCAAAGTGGGTTATCAAACCACTTCACGAATTTGGTGCCCAGGAGAAGACTCGAACTTCCACGACCGTTAAGTCACTGATACCTGAAACCAGCGCGTCTACCAATTCCGCCACCTGGGCACAGAAACCGATGAATCATCATCTGCTTCGTGTTACAACGTCTGCTCGACGCTGTGGGCGCGAACTATACGGGCGGGCATTTACCTTGTAAACCCCTGACCCCAAAAAAATTATTGTCACCGGAAAAGCTGCCCCGGATGCCTTTTTCGCGCTTCAATAGGCATATGGCATACACCTTTATACATAAGCACAGGTAATCCTCCTTACATGGCCGATTGGCAATCCCTCGATCCCGAGGCCGCCCGCGAGGCGGAAAAATACGACAACCCCATCCCCAGCCGTGAGCTGATCCTTTCGCACCTGGCCGAGCGCGGCGCGCCTGCCAGTCGTGAACAACTGGTCGAAGAGTTCGGTTTGCATACCGACGATCAGCTCGAAGCCCTGCGCCGCCGTCTGCGCGCCATGGAGCGTGATGGTCAGCTCATCTACACCCGCCGTGGCACCTATGCTCCGGTGGACAAGCTCGACCTGATCTGTGGTCGCATCAGCGGTCACCGTGACGGCTTCGGCTTCCTCGTGCCGGATGATGGCAGTGACGACCTGTTCCTCAGCCCAGCGCAGATGCGCCTGGTGTTCGATCGTGATCGGGCGTTGGTGCGGGTGGCAGGTTTCGATCGCCGTGGCCGTCGTGAAGGCGGCATCGTCGAGGTGATCGAGCGCGCGCACGAGAGCATCGTCGGCCGCTACTACGAAGAGAACGGCATCGGCTTCGTCGTCGCCGACAATCCCAAGATCCAGCAGGAAGTGCTGGTCACCCCAGGCCGTACTGCCGGTGCGCGCATCGGCCAGTTCGTCGAGATCAAGATCACCCACTGGCCTACGCAGCGCTTCCAGCCGCAGGGCGACATCGTCGAGGTGATCGGCAACTACATGGCGCCGGGCATGGAGATCGACGTGGCGCTGCGCAGCTACGACATCCCGCACGTCTGGCCCGAGGCGGTAGTCAAGGAAGCGCGCAAGCTCAAGCCTGAGGTGGAGGAGAAGGACAAGGAGAAGCGCATCGACCTGCGCCATCTGCCTTTCGTCACCATCGATGGTGAAGACGCCCGCGACTTCGACGATGCGGTCTACTGCGAGAAGAACAGCAGCCGCTGGAAGTTGTTCTCCGGTGGCTGGAAACTCTACGTGGCCATCGCCGACGTTTCGCACTACGTCAAGGTCGGCTCGGCGCTGGATGCCGAGGCGGTCGAGCGCGGCAACTCGGTGTATTTCCCCGAGCGCGTCGTACCGATGCTGCCGGAGGAACTGTCCAACGGCCTGTGCTCGCTTAACCCGCATGTCGATCGCCTGGCCATGGTCTGCGAAATGACCATGTCCAAGAGCGGCCAGATGGTCGACTACAAGTTCTACGAGGCGGTGATCCACTCCCATGCGCGCCTGACCTACAACAAGGTCAGCCTGATGCTGGAAGATCCCAAGAGCAGCGAGGGCAAGTCCCTGCGCAGCGAGTACAAGGAAGTCCTGCCGCACCTCAACCAGCTCTATGCGCTGTACCAGGTGTTGGTCGCTGCTCGTCACGAGCGCGGCGCCATCGATTTCGAGACGCAGGAGACGCGCATCGTCTTCGGTACTGATCGCAAGATCGACGAAATCCGCCCGACCCAGCGTAACGACGCGCACAAGCTGATCGAAGAGTGCATGCTGGCCGCCAACGTGGCCACTGCGCGCTTCATGCAGGATCACGAGATTCCGTCGCTGTACCGCGTGCATGATGGCCCGCCGCTGGAGCGTCTGGAAAAACTCAAGGCCTTCCTCGGCGAACTGGGGCTTTCGCTGCAGCGCGGCAAGTCCAAGGACGGCCCGTCGCCCAAGGACTACCAGCGCCTGCTGGAAAGCATTCGCGAGCGCCCGGACTATCACCTGATCCAGACCGTGATGCTGCGCTCGCTGAGCCAGGCGGTATACAGCGCGCAGAACGAAGGGCACTTTGGCCTCAATTACGAGGCTTATACCCATTTCACCTCGCCGATCCGTCGCTATCCCGACCTGCTGGTGCACCGCGCCATTCGCAGCGTGGTCCGCTCCAAGCGCGACACCAAGCACGTCGAGCGTGCCGGCGCGGCGATCATGCCCAAGGCACGCATCTATCCGTACGACGAGGCGACTCTGGAGAAACTCGGCGAGCAGTGCTCGATGACCGAGCGCCGTGCCGATGAGGCGACGCGTGACGTGGTCAACTGGCTCAAGTGCGAGTTCATGCAGGATCGCGTCGGTGAGACCTTCGCCGGTGTGATCACTGCCGTGACCGGCTTCGGCATCTTTGTCGAGCTGCGCGACATCTACGTCGAGGGTCTGGTGCACGTGACCGCGTTGCCAGCCGACTACTACCACTTCGATCCGGTTCACCATCGCCTGTCCGGCGAGCGTAGCGGCCGCAGCTTCCGCCTTGGCGACAGTGTCGAGGTGAAGGTAATGCGCGTCGATCTGGACGAGCGCAAGATCGACTTCGAGCTGAGTCAGGACAAGGCCGGCAAGGGTGATGATGCGCGTCGCGGTGGCAAGCCGAATGGCATGGGCAATACCGACGTGCAGAAAAGTCGGGACGTGAAAAAGGCGTTGTTGGCTGGCGCCAAGGCTGGCAAGGGTGCGAGTGGCAAAGGTGCTACCGGCAGGTCGGCGAGCAAGCCGGCCGGTGGTTCGCGCAAAGGCTCCGGACGTGGCGACAGTGCCCCACCGCCTGCCGGTAAGCCGCGCAAGCGTAAGGCTAAGTCATGAGTGATCTGGAAAAGATCTACGGCGTACATGCCGTAGAAGCCTTGTTGCGTCATCACCCCAAGCGGGTGAAGCAGGTCTGGCTGGCCGATGGTCGCAGTGATCCTCGAGTGCAACCCTTGCTGGAGCTGGCTGCGCAGTCTCGCGTAAAAGTCGGGCAGTGCGAGCGCCGTGAGATGGATGCCTGGGTCGAGGGCGTGCATCAGGGTGTGGTTGCCGACGTCAGCCCCAGCCAGGTCTGGGGCGAGGCGATGCTCGAGGAATTGCTCGATCGCTGCGAAGGCCCGCCTTTGCTGTTGGTGCTCGATAGCGTGACCGATCCGCACAACCTGGGGGCCTGCCTGCGTACGGCGGATGCCGCCGGCGCGTTGGCGGTGATCGTGCCCAAGGACAAATCGGCAACCCTCAACGCCACGGTGCGCAAGGTCGCTTGTGGCGCTGCCGAGGTGATTCCGCTGGTGGCGGTGACCAACCTGGCGCGCAGTCTGGAGAAATTGCAGCAGCGCGGCCTGTGGGTGGTGGGTACGGCCGGCGAGGCCGAGCAGGAGGTCTATGAGCAGGACATGACCGGGCCGACGGTGCTGATCATGGGCGCCGAGGGCAAGGGCATGCGCCGCTTGACCCGAGAGCACTGCGATTATCTGGTCAAACTGCCCATGGCCGGCAGTGTCAGCAGCCTCAACGTCTCGGTGGCCACCGGTGTCTGTCTGTTCGAAGCGGTGCGTCAGCGTCAGGCCAAGCGCAAGGGCTGACTGCTCAAATAATCGCCAATTCGTCTTGCGTGCGGCAGGGGGCTTCTCTAGAATGGCGCCCCTTGCCGTGACGGCAGGCCTTTTCGCGCCTACCGCCCGGCAAGCTCATCACGAGAAAACCCACTCCTTGCCTGACCACCTTAGATGGCAGGCTACAACCCGTAAGGAGCATTTATGCGTCATTACGAAATCATCTTTCTGGTTCACCCGGACCAGAGCGAGCAAGTCGGCGGCATGGTCGAGCGTTACACCAAGCTGATCGAAGAAGACGGTGGCAAGATTCACCGCCTGGAAGACTGGGGCCGTCGTCAGCTGGCTTACGCCATCAACAACGTCCACAAAGCCCACTACGTGATGCTCAACGTAGAGTGCACCGGCAAGGCTCTGGCCGAGCTGGAAGACAACTTCCGCTACAACGACGCCGTGATCCGTAACCTGGTCATCCGTCGCGACGAGGCCGTCACTGGCCAGTCCGAGATGCTGAAGGCCGAAGAAAACCGCAGTGAGCGCCGCGAGCGTCGTGAACGTCCTGAAAACGCCGAGTCCAACGACGGCGATGACAGCGACAGCAACGACAGCGACAACGCTGACGAGTAATCCACGGATCTATTGAGGAGCCAATCACATGGCACGTTTCTTCCGTCGTCGTAAATTCTGCCGCTTCACCGCTGAAGACGTGAAAGAGATCGATTTCAAAGATCTCAACACCCTGAAAGCCTACATCTCGGAAACCGGCAAAATCGTTCCTAGCCGTATCACCGGTACCAAGGCTCGTTATCAGCGTCAGCTGGCCACCGCTATCAAGCGCGCCCGCTTCCTGGCCCTGCTGCCCTACACCGACAGCCACGGCCGCTGAGACCGGACAGTCGACAAGAGTTAAGGAATAGATCGCATGCGCGCCCTGGCTGAATACATCATGCGCGGCCGTATGCAGGCCACCCTCGTGGTGGTGGGATCGGCAGCGATGCCGCTGTTGTTCTGGTTGAGTGCAGCCGCTGGCAGCCTGGTGCTGCTGCGGCGTGGAGCCAGTGATGCCATCGGCATCCTGGCCTGGGCCCTGCTACCGGCGATTGCCTGGTGGTATTTCGGCGAACCGCGCACCTTGCTGGTGCTGGTCGGTGCGCTGGGGTTGGCGTTGTTGTTGCGCGCCAACTGGACTTGGAACCGCATACTGCTGAGCAGTGTGGCACTGGGCCTGGTGTATGGATTTGTCCTTGGGGCAGTGTTCCGCGAACCCATCGCGGCCATGGCCGGTGAGCTGCAGAAGCTACTGCCGACCATGTTCGATGGGGCTCACCAGCAATTGTCGGTGAGTGAACGCGAGCGTCTCGAGGCTTTGATCGCACCGGTGCTGACCGGATTGCTGGCGGCCTTGCTGCAGATTCTGAGCTTGCTGAGCCTGATCCTTGGGCGTTACTGGCAGGCCGTGTTGTACAACCCTGGCGGTTTTGGTCGCGAGTTCCGCGTCCTGAGACTGCCGCTGCCGCAGGCGCTGTTGCTGCTGGCGGGCATGATCCTAGGTCCCAATCTGGGGCCGCAGTTGGCCATGCTAACGCCGCTGTGCAGTGTGCCACTGCTGTTCGCCGGGATCGCCCTGGTGCATGGCTTGGTAGAAAAGGGGGGGCTCGCTCGCTTCTGGCTGGTGGGCATGTACATCACGCTCCTGCTGTTCATGCAGCTGATCTATCCGTTACTGGTGGTCTTGGCCATCGTCGACAGTCTGTTTGATTTTCGCGGTCGCCTGGCGCGCAAGAATGGCCCGGGCTCTGCGAACGGTGAAGGTTAAAAGTTAAGAGGTAAGACCCAAATGGAAGTCATCCTGCTGGAAAAAATCGCCAATCTGGGCAACCTGGGCGACAAAGTGAACGTTAAAGCCGGTTACGGCCGTAACTTCCTGCTGCCGCAAGGCAAAGCCACCGCTGCCACCGAAGCCAACGTTGCTGCTTTCGAAGCACGTCGCGCTGAGCTGGAAAAAGCGGCTGCCGAGAAGAAAGCTTCTGCTGAAACTCGCGCTGCTCAGCTGGCAGAGCTGGAAGTCACCATCACCGCCACCGCTGGCGATGAAGGCAAGCTGTTCGGTTCCATCGGCACCCACGACATCGCTGACGCCCTGACCGCCTCCGGCGTTGAAGTGGCCAAAGCTGAAGTTCGTCTGCCGAACGGCACCATTCGCCAGGTTGGCGAATACGACGTAGCTGTGCACTTGCACACCGACGTCGAAGCCACCGTCAAGGTGATCGTGGTCGCTGCTTAATCAAGTAGCCGCCAAGCGGACTTGCGCTGTAGCGTAGGTCTGCTGACAATCGGGCACGGTATCGCTCTGCGATCCGTGCCCTTTGTTTTTCTATCGCAGCATTTTCTTCCCGAGCCTATGAACGACATCAGCATTCCCGAGCAATACGACCTGCAGACTGCCGCCCTGAAAGTGCCTCCGCACTCCATCGAGGCGGAACAGTCGGTGCTCGGCGGTCTGATGCTCGACAACAACGCCTGGGAGCGTGTGCTCGATGGTGTGTCGGATGTCGATTTCTATCGCCACGACCACCGGCTGATCTTCCGCGCCATCTTCAAACTGGCCGAGCGTAACGAGCCCTTCGACGTGGTGACCCTGTCTGAGCAGTTGGACAAGGAAGGGCAGCTGTCGCAAGTCGGTGGCCTGGCTTACCTCGCCGAACTGGCGAAGAACACGCCGTCTGTGGCCAACATCAAGGCCTATGCGCAGATCATTCGTGAGCGCGCCACCTTGCGCAAACTGATCAGCATCAGCAACGAGATTGCCGACAGTGCCTACGCCCCGGAAGGCCGCACCGGCGAGGAGATTCTCGACGAGGCGGAGCGGCTGATCTTCCAGATTGCCGAGGATCGCCCCAAGACCGGTGGGCCGGTGGGCATCAACGATATTCTGGTCAAGGCCATCGACCGCATCGACACGCTGTTCAACAACGGTGACGCGATTACCGGTCTGTCCACCGGCTTCGATGACCTGGATAACCTGACCAGCGGCCTGCAGCCGGCCGACATGATCATCGTCGCCGGCCGTCCGTCGATGGGTAAGACCACCTTCGCCATGAACCTGGTGGAAAACGCTTTGATGCGTAGCGACAAGGCGATTCTGGTCTACTCGCTGGAAATGCCGTCGGAGTCCATCGTCATTCGTATGCTCGCCTCGCTGGGGCGCATTGACCAGACCAAGGTGCGTGCCGGTCAGCTCGACGACGATGACTGGCCGCGCCTGACCAGTGCGGTCAACCTGCTCAACGACCGCAAGCTGTTCATCGACGATACCGCCGGTATTTCCCCGAGCGAGATGCGGGCGCGCACGCGGCGTCTGGCACGCGAGCACGGTGAGATCGGCCTGATCATGGTCGACTACCTGCAGCTGATGCAGATTCCCGGTTCCAGCGGCGATAGCCGGGTCAACGAGATTTCCGAGATCTCGCGCTCGCTCAAGGGTCTGGCCAAGGAGTTCAACTGCCCGGTCATTGCCCTGTCGCAGCTCAACCGTGGCCTGGAGCAGCGCCCCAACAAGCGCCCGATCAACTCCGACCTGCGCGAATCCGGTGCGATCGAGCAGGACGCCGACATCATCCTGTTCGTCTACCGCGATGAGGTGTACCACCCGGAGACCGAGTACAAGGGCGTGGCCGAGATCATCATCGGTAAGCAGCGTAACGGCCCACTGGGTACGGCGCGCCTGGCCTTCCTCGGTAAGTATTCGCGCTTCGAGAACCTGGCACCGGGTAGCTACCAGTTCGACGACGAATAACCGCGCGAGCAGTGTAGGAGCGAGCTCTGCTCGCGAATCAAGCAAGGTGAACGTTTCGCCAGCAGAGTCCGTGGCTACGGCAACAGTCTGATCTCGCTCAATGAAAACGGGCGCCCAGCGGTTAAGATGGGCGCCCGTTTTTTGTTCAGGCCTTCCGTCATGCGTCCGCTTGCCGCCATCGTCGACCTCTCTGCCATCGCTCATAACTACGCCGTGGCCAAGCGCTGCGCGCCCGGGCGCCAGGCCTTCGCCGTGGTCAAGGCCAACGCCTATGGTCATGGTGTGCGCGAGGTGGTCACGGCGTTGCACGAGATTGCCGATGGCTTCGCCGTGGCCTGTCTGGAGGAGGCGGCCGAGGTGCGCGCCATGCACGGTGAGGCGCGCATCCTGCTGCTTGAGGGCTGTTTCGAGGCCAGTGAATATGCCATCGCCGCGCAACTGGGGCTGGATCTGGTGCTGCAGAGCACGGCGCAGGCCGAGGCGCTGATTGCCAGTGAACTGGTGCGTCCGCTCAACGTCTGGCTCAAGCTGGATTCGGGCATGCACCGCCTCGGTTTCGATGCCGCCAGCCTGCGCCAGTGGCATGCACGGCTCGAAGACGCCGAGCAGGTTGCCGAGCTCAACCTGCTCAGCCATTTCGCCTGCGCCGACGAGCGCGGCCATCCGCTGACGGAGCTGCAGGTCGAGCGCTTTCTCGATCTGCTGGATCTGGATTTCAATCATCGTTCGCTGGCCAACTCGGCGGCCGTGCTGACCATTCCAGCGGCGCATATGGATTGGCTGCGCCCCGGCATCATGCTCTACGGCGCCACGCCGTTCGCCGAACTGAGTGCGCGCGAGCTGGGGCTGAAACCGGCCATGACCCTGGCTGCGCGGGTGATCGCCGTACGTGAGGTGGCAGTCGGTGAAAGCGTTGGTTATGGCGCGACCTGGGTGGCCGAGCGGCCCTCGCGTATTGCCACGGTCAGCTGCGGTTATGCCGATGGCTATCCGCGCCATGCGCCCAGTGGTACACCGGTGTTGATCGAGGGGCAGCGTGCCAAGCTGGCGGGCAGGGTGTCGATGGACATGTTGGCGGTGGATATCACGGGCCTACCGGAAGCAGATGTAGATTCGCCGGTGGAGCTGTGGGGCGGCCAGTTGCCGGTGGATGAAGTGGCCATGGCGTGCGGCACTATCGGCTATGAGTTGCTGAGCAAGGTCACTGCGCGGGTGCCACGGCGCTATATCGGTTAGCAGGCTGTTGAAAAACTACCTGCGTTGCCATTGCTGCGTTAAAAACAGGCTCAAAATGCTCATTTACAGCTCGTAAACTCCGCTTTTTCGCCTGTTTTTGCCTTGCACTGGCTGCCTCGCCTACGTTTTTCAACGGCCTGCTAGCCTAGGCCAGCCCGCTCGGGACTTTCAGTACATCCAGCTCCAGGCAGGCCTGTTCGCTGAGCTCGCCATCGTCGCCATGCACGCGCGAACCGGAGCGGCCCCGCTCCTTCACCCGGTAAAGGGCCATGTCTGCCGCCTTGTACAGCCCGGTGAAGTTCTTCGCATGGCGCGGATAGAGCGCTACGCCGATGCTGATGGTTACGCGCAGGCGCTCCGCGCCGTAGTGCACGGGTTCGGATAGCTCGGCCAGCAAGCGCTCGGCGATTTCCCGGGCCTGGCTTTCGGCATCGTTGCCGCAGATCAGCGCGGCGAACTCATCGCCGCCCAGGCGTGCAACCGCATCACCGGCGCGAACGTGCTCGCGCAGGCGCATGGCGATTACCTGCAGCATCAGGTCGCCGGCCGCGTGACCGAAGCGGTCATTGATCGGCTTGAAATGGTCCAGATCGATCAACAGCAATGCCACGCTTTCATTGTGCCGTTCTGCATGAGCCAGGGCCGACTCGCAGCGCTCGACCAGGTAGCGCCGGTTGGGCAGTTCGGTCAGCGAGTCATGGAAGGCGGCGTGCTGCAGTTCACGCTCGCGTTCACGTAGTTGCTCGTTGGTAGCGGCCAGCTCGGCGGTGCGTGCGGTCACTGCAGCTTGCAGTTCATCGGCACTGGCCTGCAGTTGCGCCAAACGTGCGGTTTTCTCGCGATCTGCCTGTTGCAAGGCAACGGCGCGCTCCTGTTTGAGGATCTGGATGCGATAGGCCAGGGCGAAGGAGAACAGGATGGATTCGGCAGCTACTGCCAGAGGGAACACGTAGGCATTCCACTCGGCCGGCTGCAGCACGCCGGTGGTACGCAGCAGCAGAATGGCGACACTGCCCAGGACCAACCCGTAGCCGTACAGATACAGCTGCGCTGGGAAGAAACCCTGGCGCCAGCGGATCACGGCGCTGCCCAGAGCTGCTGGGATGCTGGTCAGCGACAGCAGGGCGATGGCCCAGGCGGCGAGATAGCGCTGATCGAACACGGTCAGAACGATGGCGATCAGGTAGATCACGCAGGCCATGTTCAGCAGGTGATGCGCCCAGCGCACGTAGATACGCGTCTGCAACAGTGTCTGGGTGAAGCGGCTGGCGAACAGGCCCCATAGCGAGGGTAGGGTGATGCGATCAAGCCACGCCGGCACCGCATGGTTTGGCCACAGGTACTGTGCGCCATGGCCGGTCATGCTCATGATGAACAGCAGGGCGAAGGCAGTGGTCAGCACATACCAGAAATAGGCTTTGTCGCGCAGCGAGATGAGGATGAACAGGTTGTACAACAGCAGCGCGAAAACCACGCCATAGATAGCTCCGAGCGCCAGGTTCTCGCGGGTGGCCAGTTGCGTGAGGTCTTCGAGTTGCCAGACTCGCAGCGGGAAGGAGTTGCACGCCGGGTCGAAGGCACGCAAGTAGAAGGTTTTTGGCTGCTCACCCAGGGTTGGCAGGTCGAACACCATGCGCCGGTACGGATGGTCGCGGTTTTCGCTGAAGGGGACTCGCTCGCCGGACTGACGCAACTGCCAGCCACCCTGGCCGTCAGGGAGATAGAGCTGCAAGTCCAGCTGAGTCACTGAGCCCACCTCCAGTACCCAGTAGGCGGGAGCGTGCATGTCGCGTTGCAGAGTGAGTTTGATCCACCAGGGATTGAGGCTCTGGCCGACACTGGCTCGGCCGTTAGCGGGTTGAAAGCGCGACTGCTGCTCAGGGCTGGCAAGGTCGTCGATGGTCAGGGTGCCTTGGGCGTCTTCCAGTAACTCGATATGCGCATTGAGCGGCATGCCGCTGCTGGCGTCGGTGAGTACCACTGACGCCGCTGCCGGGCCCGTGATCGACAGTCCCAGCAGAAGAGCGAGCAGAAAGGCGAAGCGCTGCGGCATAGATGTCCTGGAGTCGGCTGACCGAGTACTTGAGTATATGCACGGGATTGTTATCGGACGAAAACAAATATGGCGTAAGGCTACCGCAGGAAAATAACTGATTTCTCTATCCTTTCTTTCCTGAGTCGGCGCTGGGCAAGAGTCAGTAGCCAGGTGAGTGATCTGTGCGCCCGTTTGAGCGTTTGTCGTGGTGTACGCAGGTGCTATTAAACCCAGTGTACTAGTCTGGTTTGGTCAATTTTTGTGCTATTATCCGCGCCCCTCGTGATAGCCCGCTGATCAAAAAATATGCAAGCCGCCAAGCCGTTGTTCGACTATCCCAAGTACTGGGCCGAGTGTTTCGGGCCTGCACCGTTCCTGCCGATGAGCAGGGAGGAGATGGATCAGCTCGGCTGGGATTCGTGCGACATCATCATCGTCACCGGTGATGCCTACGTCGATCATCCTTCGTTCGGCATGGCGATCATCGGCCGTCTGCTGGAAGCCCAAGGCTTTCGTGTGGGCATCATTGCCCAGCCGAACTGGCAGTCCAAAGACGACTTCATGAAGCTCGGCGAGCCGAACCTGTTCTTCGGTGTCGCAGCCGGCAACATGGACTCGATGATCAACCGCTACACCGCCGACAAGAAAATTCGCTCCGACGACGCCTACACGCCCGGCGGCCTGGCCGGCAAGCGCCCGGATCGCGCCAGCCTGGTCTATAGCCAACGCTGCAAGGAGGCCTACAGCCACGTTCCGGTGGTGCTGGGCGGCATCGAGGCATCCTTGCGCCGTATCGCCCATTACGACTACTGGCAGGACAAGGTCCGCCGTTCGATCCTGATGGACGCCACCGCTGATATCCTGCTCTACGGCAATGCCGAGCGCGCGGTGGTGGAGATCGCTCAGCGTCTGTCGCGTGGCGAGCAGGTCGAAACCATCAGCGATGTACGCGGTACTGCTTTCATTCGGCGTGACACGCCCGAAGGCTGGTATGAGGTCGACTCCACTCGCATCGACCGTCCAGGCCGCGTCGACAAGATCATCAATCCCTACGTCAATACGCAGGACACCGAGGCCTGTGCCATCGAGCAGGCAAAAGGGGAGGTCGAAGACCTCAACGAAGCCAAGGTGGTGCAGATTCTCGACAGCCCGCGCATGACCCGCGACAAGACGGTGATCCGTCTGCCGTCGTTCGAGAAGGTGCGCAACGACCCCGTGCTCTATGCCCACGCCAACCGCGTGCTGCACCTGGAAACCAACCCGGGCAACGCCCGCGCGCTGGTGCAGAAGCATGGCGAGGTGGACGTGTGGTTCAACCCGCCACCCATCCCCATGACCACCGAGGAAATGGACTACGTGTTCGGCATGCCCTACGCGCGCGTGCCGCATCCGGCGTATGGCAAGGAGAAGATCCCGGCCTACGACATGATCCGCTTCTCGGTGAACATCATGCGTGGCTGCTTCGGCGGCTGCACCTTCTGCTCGATCACCGAGCACGAAGGCCGCATCATCCAGAACCGCTCCCACGAGTCGATCATTCGCGAAATCGAGGAGATGCGTGACAAAGTGCCGGGCTTCACTGGCGTGGTCTCCGACCTCGGTGGGCCGACCGCCAACATGTATCGCATCGCCTGCAAGGACCCGGAGATCGAGAAACACTGCCGCAAGCCGTCGTGCGTGTTCCCGGGCATCTGCGAGAACCTCAATACCGATCACAGCTCCCTGATCGAGTTGTACCGCAAGGCGCGTGCGCTGCCGGGCGTTAAAAAGATCCTGATCGCCTCGGGCCTGCGTTACGACCTCGCCGTCGAGTCGCCGGAGTACGTCAAGGAACTGGTCACCCACCACGTTGGCGGCTACCTGAAAATCGCCCCGGAGCACACCGAGCGTGGCCCGCTGGACAAGATGATGAAGCCGGGTATCGGCAGCTACGACCGCTTCAAGCAGATGTTCGAGAAGTACTCGAAAGAGGCGGGCAAGGAGCAGTACCTGATCCCGTACTTCATCGCTGCGCACCCGGGCACCACCGACGAGGACATGATGAACCTCGCTCTGTGGCTCAAGCGCAACGGTTTCCGCGCCGACCAGGTGCAGGCCTTCTACCCGTCGCCGATGGCCACCGCCACGGCCATGTATCACTCGGGCAAGAACCCGCTGCGCAAGGTCACCTACAAGAGCGATGGCGTCGAGATCGTCAAGAGCGAGCAACAGCGTCGCCTGCACAAGGCGTTCCTGCGCTATCACGATCCGAAAGGCTGGCCGCTGCTGCGTGAGGCGCTGACGCGTATGGGCCGCAGTGATCTGATCGGCCCGGCCAAGCATCAACTGATTCCGGCTCACCAGCCGGCTGCTGATGATGGCTACCAGAGTGCGCGGCGCAAGAACTCCACGCCGGTTGGCAGCAAGAAAGTGGGCAACGCAGGCAAGATACTCACTCAGCACACGGGGCTACCGCCTCGTGCCAGCGACGGCAGCAAGCCCTGGGACAAGCGTGAGCAGGCCAAGGCGGCGGCTGAGGCGCGTAACCAGCAAGCCGCGCGTGAACGTGCTGGCGCTGGTAAAGGCAAGGGCAAGAAGCCCGGGAAGAAGCCAGCGGTACCGCGCTGAATCATCGTAGCGCTCACGAAAACGCCAGCATTACGCTGGCGTTTTCGTTGCAGAAGCCCTAGCCAGCGCCTCGTAGGGTGGGCTTCAGCCCGCCATTGTCGTGTGAGGTGCGGCTTGCCTCAGTCCCTGCTGAAACGGCAGGTCAGGTAGCGGTTGCTCGGGCCGTAGCGCAGGATCGACCACAAGCGCCTGAACAGATAAAACGGATGGCTGCGGTAATACGCCAGTACGGCATTGCCGACGCCTTCCGAGCGATGCTGGCGCGCCTCCTTTTTCTCCGACTTCTTGAATAGCCCGGAAAACTCCCAGCGCTGGATCTGCTCGAAATGCTCATGCGGACGCAGCCCATGGCGGCTGAACAGGCGCGTGAAGCTGGTCGGGCTGAAGTCATGCAGGTGATGCGGGTTGCCGTCGAGCGTTGGCGTGGTCGGCACCGAGGCAATGATGCGACCACCTTGGGCCAGCAGTCGTGAGAGGTTTTCTACCAGGCGCACCGGGTCCGGCAGGTGCTCGATGGTCTCCAGGCTGACAATACTGTCGAAGCCTGCGCTGTCGGCGAAGGTTTCGGCGTTGGCGCATTGGTAGCGCAGGTTGGGGCGTTGATAATTCGCCTGCGCGTAGGCAATGGCTTCGGGATCGATGTCGATACCGGTGATCTGCTTGTCCGGATGCCGTTCGGCCAGCAATGCACTGCCGTAACCACAGCCACACGCCATGTCGAGCACGCGCGAGCCTGCCAGCGAGTCGCTGGCGAATTCATAGCGCTGCATGTGCAGGTAGAGAGTGGCCTGGTCGGCGGCCAGGCGCTCATCCATCTTCAACGGATAGATGCGTTCGAGGGTGTGCATGGCGGCCTGTCCTTGGGCTGTGGGGGTAGAGATGGCCGACGTAGTCTGTTGTTTCCCGGTGAGGGCTGCAAGCGTCTCGCCAGGTTTCATGGCTCGGCTTGTGATGCATGGCGGGCTTGGTTTGTTTTTATATTGGCACTATAGTTCCAGAATATAAAAACAACATCGGAGTCCTACCATGCGCCTTGCTGCTCCCTCTGTTATCGCTCTGTCCCTGTTGTTGGCAGCATGTGGGGAGAGCGAAGCGCCGCCCGCGGCCAGTCTCGACTTTCAGAAGCAACTGCAGACGCAGCTGATCAAGGCCAAGCCGGATGAGGTGATCGAGATCCCTGCGGGCACCTGGCAGCTTGACCGTAGCCTGAGTCTCAAGGTCAGTGGTGTGACGTTGCGCGGCGCCGGCATGGATCAGACCATCCTCAACTTCAAAGGGCAGAAGTCGGGGGCCGAAGGGCTGCTGGTGGACGCCTCCGACTTCACCATCGAGGATCTGGCGCTGGAGGACACCAAGGGTGATGCGCTCAAGGTCGTGGGCGGTCAGAACATCATCATCCGCCGCGTACGCACCGAATGGACGAATGGCCCGGCTACCGAGAATGGTGCCTATGGCATCTACCCGGTGCAGACCGAGAACGTGCTGATCGACGGCGTGGTGGCCATCGCAGCCTCGGATGCTGGCATCTATGTGGGCCAGTCGCGCAACGTGGTGGTGCGTAACAGCCGTGCCGAGCGCAACGTCGCCGGTATCGAAATCGAGAACACCATCGGTGCCGACGTTTACGACAACGTCGCCACCGGCAACACCGGCGGCATTCTGGTGTTCAACATGCCCAATCTGCCGCAGCCAGGTCATACCACACGGGTCTACCGCAACAAGGTCGAGGGCAACAACCACAAGAACTTCGGCCACAAGGGCACGCCGGTCGCCAGTGTGCCGGCGGGCTCTGGCGTACTGGTCAACTCCAACGACAAAGTAGAGATCTTCGATAACGATATTGGCGACCACCGCACCGCCAACGTCATCGTCAGCAGCTACTTCAGCACCGGCTACACCGACCTCTCCACCGAGGCGGACTTCGATCCCTACCCGGAGGCCATTCATATCCATGGCAACCGCTTCGGACCTGGTGGCGACAGCCCCGATAACCTCGAGCTGAAAGCGCTGAGGCTGGCCAAGTTCGGTCTCAATGGCCGCCTGCCGGACATCCTCTGGGATGGTTACGTGAACCCCGAAAAATTGGTCGATGGCAAGCTGCCGGCTGAGTTGGCCATCTGCATCGACAATGGCGATGCCGGTATCGTCAACGTCGACGGCCCCGGCGGCTACAAGAACATCAGTACTGACATAACGCCGCACCGCTGCGAGCTGCCTCGTCTTCCTGCCGTCGAGCTGCGCGCAGCCCTGGCCGAGGCAGGTAAGTAAGCATGAAGTGCGCCTGGCTGTTGATTGCCGCCTTGCTGCTCGGCGCCTGTGAGCAAGCGCGTACACCCCTGTATCTGCCCAGCAGTGAAGACTATCCGCACAAGCTCAGCGCCTGGGGTGTGCTGCAACAGCGTGACGGCCAGTTGCAGCCAGTCGAAGGTGTACAGCCCTACGATCTGAATACGCCACTGTTCACCGATTATGCGCACAAGCTGCGTACGATCTGGCTGCCCGAAGGGAGCCATGCTCGCTATGCCGAAGCACGTTTCGATTACCCCGTTGGCACCGTGCTGAGCAAAACCTTCTACTACCCGATCGATACCCAGGGCCGGTTGCAGCGCAGCGAGCAGCACGATGCCGAGGCGGTGGAACTGAAGCGGGTACAGCTGATCGAGACGCGCATCCTGCTACGTCAGGAACAGGGCTGGGTCGCCCTTCCTTACATCTGGGACGAGGCGCAACGCGAGGCCACGCTGGACTGGGCAGGCGCCAGCTTCGATCTGCAACTGCATGATGAAACTGGCAAGGTGCTGGCGGTCGACTATCAGGTGCCCGATGCCAACCAGTGTGCGGGCTGTCACGAGGAGCAGGCGGACAAGGGCGTACAACCTCTGGGGCCGAAGGCGCGTCATCTGAACAAGGATTTCGCCTACGCCGAGGGCGTGGCCAACCAGTTGTTGCACTGGCAGAACATCGGCTTCCTGCAAGGTATGCCGGCCGACATGGCCAGCGTTCCACGTAATGCCCTGTGGAACGCGCCGCGCGAAGGGGAGAGCCTGGAGCATCAGGCACGCAGTTATCTGGATGCCAACTGCTCGCACTGCCATAACCCTGAAGGGCCGGGGCGTACCTCAGGTTTGTATCTCGATCCGGCTACGCCGCTGAGCATCGCCTATGGCCTTTGCAAGCAGCCAGTGGCTGCGGGCAAGGGCTCCGGTGATCGCCTGGTGGACATCCATCCCGGTGCGCCGGAAAAGTCAGTGCTGAGCTTCCGCCTGCACAGCACCGATCCCAGCATCATGATGCCCGAGCTGGGCCGCTCCACCTCCCACCGCGAAGGGCTGGAGGTGATCGACCGGTGGATCGCCAGTCTCGATGGCGAGTGCTGACAGACTAGAGCTGACCTGCCTGCCACTGCGCTTCGCGACTGGAGAGCGCGGCGGCGATGTCCGCAACGCTGTCGGAGGCGACGCTCTCCGGCAGCGGGTCGAGACCGACGCTGGCGAATAGCTGGCCATAGCTGTTACGCAGCTCGGCGTAGGCCAGGTCGCGGCGCAGATCCGCCTGCAGCGTGTTCAGCTCGCCCTGGATCAGTTCCAGTTCGCCAATGCCCTGTGCCTGGTAGCGATTACGCAGTTGCTCGACGATCTGCCCGTCCAGGCCGGCCAGTTGCTGGCTGGTCTGGAACTGGCGCTGAGCCTCGCGGAAGTTGGCGTTGGCGACGTGCAGTTGGGCGAGGATAGCCATCGACATGGCCTGGCGCCGCGCATCGACGACCTCCTGGCCGGCCTTGGCAACATCGATGGCAGTTGGTGCGGAGAGCACGTTGAACAGGTTCCAGGTGACTTTCACGCCGTAGTCGGCCCAGCTCTGGTTCACCAGGAACGAGTTGCTGTCGTAGTGGCCACCGGCGGAAAACTCCAGGCCTGGCAGCAGACGGAGCATGGCTTTGCGTGTTTCTGCGGCGCTGATGCGCGCCTGGTAATCCTGCTCGCGCAGTTCGGGACGGCTGGCCAAGGCTTCTTGCTCCAGCGTGTCCAGCGCCACCTTGAGTTCCGGCATCTGATAACCGGCGTCAGGCGCCAGTTCGACCTGAGTTCCCAGTGGCAGGTTGATCAGGGTAGCCAGCTCGGTCTTGGCCAGCGACAGGGCGCGGCGTTGCTCTTCCAGCTGACGAGTGGCTTCGATCAGCGCGCGCTGGTAGCTCAGGGCCTGAATGGGATCGCCGATACGCTGTTCGCTCAGGCGCTGGCTGTTGTCGCGGGCCTGGGCGACGCGCGCCATCAGGCTGTCGATCTGGGTCAGCAGACGATCCGCCGCCACGGCACGCCAGTAGGCAGAACGCACGTCCTGGATGATGGTATGCACCACCTTGCGCCGGCGCTCCTGCACGATCAGACGCTGGTCGCCCTGTTGCTTGGCGCTGACGTAGCTGACGCCGAAGTCGAGCACGTTCCACACCATGGTCAGGTCGGCCACGCCACGGTCGCGATCCTGCGAAGTGGAAGGTTCCAGCGACTGGGTGCCGGTATTGACGCTCTGGCTGCTGGAAGCGCTGACGTTGTTGCGCCCGGCATAGCCAGCGGACAGCGCCATACGCGGCAGCATGTCGAAGGTGGCCAGGTCGACCTGGCGCTGGGCCATGGCTTCTTCCATGACCTTCAGGCGCGCCTCGAGGTTGTACTTCACTGCGCGGGCCATAGCCTCGTGCAGGGTCAGCGGAGCGCTGAGCGGCTCCTGGTCCTTGAACATGACCGCCAGATCCTGCTGAGCGCGTTGCTCACTGACGCTGCGGTCGATGGGTTGACTGGTCACGGCACAACCGGTAACTGCCAGCGCCAACAAGCTGATGCTGAAAAACTTCGTTGCTCTGCTCATCCTTGGGCCGCCCCCTGGTACGGCACTTTTTCTATTTTTTGTCTGTTGTGTGTGTCGATTACGCATTTGGAGCCTGCAAGGAAATCTGTCCGAATGCCCAAGCCAGATCTCTTATCTGGCGCTGTTCGCTTTCCCCTATCTCGTGCAGTTGCTGACCCAGCGTCGGGGCCCCGAGAGTTTCTCCCCCGCCCACGGCATTGCTGGGCGAGCCTCCCCAGCGCAACTGGATCTCACCCGATTCCAGTGGGACCTCCTTGCTGAACATGCTTGAGAAACTGCTGGTGCCGAACACTCCGCCATCACCGCCGCCAAAGCCGAGGAAGCCAATGCCGTTGCCATTGCCGGAACCGCTGTCGCTGCTGGCGAAGACTTGGGCGATGTAGCTGGGGGCGAGGGCGTTGCGGTTGATGAAGATATTGCCCAGCGGCGGCAGGCCGCCACCCGGCGTCAGCGCCTCGAACAGTGGCGGCGGCAGCAGGGGCGAGGTGAAGGAGGGCGTCTGCGCGCTGGGCACTGCGAGCTGGGACAGCGGGGTGGACAGGTCCGGGAGGGAGACCGGCGGATCGACGCGGAACTCGGGATCGCCTTCGGGTTGCGGACGTGGCTCGGGTTCCGGCTTGGCCTGCTGGATCTCGTAGCCGCTGCTGACCACGCTGCCGCCGAGGTGGTTACCGACTGCGTCGACGATGCCGCTGCCGGGGGCGTTCAGGGCCAGCTGCAGCGAGCCGTTGCCGGACACGCCGGTAACCACCACTTGGTAGGTACGGGCATCGAGCTGTACCACGGACTGCAGCGTGCCCTTGACCGTGCCGCCAGTGAGCAGGCCGAAGTCGCCGATGTCCACGCCGCTGACGTTCTCGTCGAAGGTCACCCGGAACTCCAGGGTGTTGGTCGAGGTTGGCGAGGTGCCGGTCAGGGCGATGGCGGCAGTCGGGTCCTGGGCATCGACCCTCACCCCGGCGGTACCGCCGACGCCAGCGAGGGTAGTGGCTACATCGTTGCCCGAGCTGCCCCTGAGGGTGGCGCCGTTCAGCTGGATGCTGCCGCCTATGTCGATGCCGTTGCCGTCGAACTGGCCCGCGGCGATGGTGAGGCGGAAGGTCAGGGCGCTGCTGCCGGAGCCGGCGACGTAATTGGCGTAGGCGATGCCGCCGGTATCCAGGGTGACGGCGATGCGCGGCGTGCCGCCGCTGACGTCGACGATCACGCTCTCGCTGAAGTTGACGGTGAAATCGAGGTTCTGTCCGGCGATATAGGTGCCGTTGGCCGGCACCGATACCGAGCTGACGGCCGGCAGGGTGCGGTCGATGGCATAGGCCGGGCCGGTCAGACCACCGCCGAGGGTGTTGCCGGCATTGTCGGCGATGCCGGTGCCGCCATTCCGGAGGTTGAGTCCGAGGGTGCCGTTGCCGGTGATGCCGTTGACTACCACCACGTAGATCTGGCCGTTCAGGGTAGTGACCGAGGCGATGCTGCCACTTGCCGAGCCAGTGAAGAGCAGGCTGAAGTCGCTGGCATCGACGCCGCTGACGCTCTCGCTGAAGGTCACGGTGTAGCTGACCGAGCTGGCGCCGGTGGGCGAGGCGTCGATGCGGGTGATGCCGGTGGCGACAGGAGCCGTCGTGTCGATCAGCACGCCGCCTGTGTTACCGATGCCGACCAGGTTGAGGTCCATCGCGTTGCCGGCTGCATCCTGCAGCGTACTGCCGTTGCTGGTGAGGGCGCTGACGGTGATGCCGTCGCTGTCTGTATCGCCCGCCTGCACGGTGTAGCTGAACACCAGGATACTGCTGCCGCTGCCGGAGACGTAGTCGGCATGAACGCTGTGGCCACCGAGGTCGAGCAGCAGCCGTGGCGTACCGCCGGAGGTGTCCACCGTGACGCCTTCGCTGAGGTTGACGGTGAAGGTCAGCACGCTGCCCGCGGCGTAGGCGCCGGCGGGCGGGACGGTGACACTGACGACCGTAGGGGCGGCGGAATCGACCAGCACGCCTGTGGTGGCGTCGACGTTGTTGAGGGTGGCGGTGGCATTGTTGCCGGATGCGTCGCGGAGGCTGCCGCCGTTGGCCTGGAGGGTACCGATGGCAATGCCGTTGCTGTCCTCCTGGCCGCTGGTGACCGTGAGACGGAACACCAGTGCGTTGGTACCGGAACCTGAGAGGTAGTTGGCGTAGACGGTGCCGGTGTCGAGGGTGATGGCAAGGCGCGGCGTACCGCCAGTGGTATCGACGGTGACGGTGTCATCGAAGTTGACGGTGAAGTCCAGGTCCTGGCCGGCGACGTAGGTGCCGTTGGTGGGGACCGAAACCGAGGTGACCGTCGGTGCCAGGGTATCGAGTGCATAGTTGTTGGAGTCGGTGGTGCCGGTGCCGGTATTGCCGGCGGCATCGGTGTAACCGGTGTTGTCCAGAGTGATCAGGTTGGTAGCGTCGGTGACGTCGGCGTCAGGCGTTAGGGTCGCCGTCCAGGTCAGGCCGCCATCGCTGCTGCTGAGGTTGCTAAGCGTACCGTTGGCTACGCTGAAGTCTCCTGTGTCCAGCCCGGTCACCGTCTCACTGAAGGTGATGGTGACGGTGGTGCTTTGGCCGGCTTTCAGCGTCGTATCGGTAACCAGCACGGATATGGCCGTTGGGCGCTGGGTATCGATGGCGTAGTTGTTGGAGTCGGTGGGGGCGCCTCCGGGGTTGCCGGCAATGTCGGTGTAGCCGAAGTTGTCCAGGGTTATCAGGTTGGTCGCATCGGTGACGTTGGCGCCTGGTGTCAGGGTCGCCGTCCAGGTGATGTTGTCCGAAGTAGTCAGGTTGCTCAGCGTAGCGTTGGCGACGATGAAGTCCGCCGTGGTCAGCCCTACTACCGCTTCGCTGAAGGTGATGGTGACGGTGGTGCTCTGCCCAGCCCTGAGCGCGGTATCGGTGACCACGATGCTGGCTGTCGGGCGCTGGGTGTCAATGGCGTAGTTGACCGAGTCGGTGGAGCCACTGCCGATGTTACCCGCCAGATCCATGACGCCGGTGTTGTCCAGGGTGATGACGTTGGTGGCGTCGGAGAGGTTGCTATCCGGAGTAAAGGTGGCGGTCCAGGTGAGACCGCCGTCGGCACTGCTCAGGCCTGTGAGCATACCGCCAGCGACCGTGAAGTCCGCCGTATCGAGCCCAACCACTCTCTCTGCGAAGGTGATGGTGACGGTGGCGGTTTCGCCGATGCGCAGAGCCGTGTCACTCAGGGTGATGCTGGTGGCTGTCGGACGCACACCGTCGACCACCAGGGCCTTGTTGGCGCCTAGGGAGCCCGCCGCGCCGGGGGCTGCCAGGGTGAGAATGGCATCGTTGGCCGTCGCGCCACGGATAGTTGATCCATTGAGGTTCAAGGCTGCCGTGGACTGGTAATCCAGGTCCACGCTGAGATCTCCGGCCTGTACCACATAACTGAAGGTCAACGTATTGCCGCCGGAGCCGGAAATATAGGTAGCGAGGCGGTCGACACTGCCGGTCTCCAACAGCAGCGTGGGGATGCCCCCTGTCGTGTCGACTGTAACGGCCTCACTGAAGGTGGCGGTGATGGTGATGGTATCACCCACTTTGTAGATGCCGTCTGCCGTGCCGGCGCTGACATCGGTAATACGTGGGTTGAGACTGTTGACCGTGATGCTGACGGTGTCGGTGTCGGTCTGCGCGCCGCCGCTGCCACTCCAACCCTGATCGTTGGTCACAATGGTGATGCTGGCCGGGCCGTTGTATCCGCCTGTCGGTGTGAATACCAGGCCATCCAGGGCGTTGTTGATCGCGGAGAGGCTGCCGGTAAAGGTCATGCTGGCATCGCCTGTGCCGTCGCCTGTACTGAATGACAGGCCGGTGATATCGCTCAGGCTGAGCAGACCATTGGTGGCGCTCAGGGTGACTTCGACCATATTGGAGCCGGCGTCCACGTCGCTGATGCTGATCAGGTTGCCATTGCCGCTGTTGAAGACCAGGTTGGCGTCCTGATCGACGCTCTGTGCCGTGGGTACCGAGTTGACTGGCGCGTCGTTCACGGCAGTGACCGTGAGCGTCACGTTGGTGGTATCGGTCTGTGCGCCGCCGCTGCCGGTGTTGCCGCCGTCGTCGATACTGACTGTCAGGGTAACGTTGGCAGTAGCGTTGCTGGCGGTGGTGAAGCTGACCCCGGATGCCGCGATGAAGGCATTGATGTCGGCAAGGCTGCCGTTCAGGGTCAGGGCGCTGGCGGTTCCGCTAACGGTGACACTGCCAGCGCTGGTGGCACTCAGAGTGCCGCTGGGTACCGAGAAGGTCACCGTCACATTGCTGCTGCCCGCATCGACATCGGCGAACGAGATACCGGTCAACGCACCGGGAACATCCTCGGTGACGACGATGGTGCCTGGCGCCACGATCGTCGGTGCGTCGTTGACCGCAGTGACCTGCAGCGTGATGGTTTCGTTGGCGCTCTGCGCGCCGCCATCGCCGCTATTGCCGCCGTCGTTGATGTTCACCATCAGGGTTACATCGGCGGTGGCATTGGCTGCGGTGGTGAAGCGGAGGTTGCCGGCGGCGATATAGCTGTTGATGTTGGTAATGCTGCCGGTCAGGGTCAGCGCCGAGGCAGTGCCTCCAACAGTGACGCTGCCGGTGCCGATTGCGGAAAGGCTCCCGGAGCCGATCGTCAGGGTGACGGTGACGTCGGAGCTACCCGCGTCGACATCGCTGAAGCTGATCCCGGTAATGGCGCTGGGCACGTCTTCGGTGACGGCAATGCTCGCAGGGGCATCGATCTCCGGAGCATCATTGACGGCTGTCACGCTGACGATCCTGGTGGCGGTCGCGCTGATGTTCTGGCCATCGCTGGCGACGAAGCCGATCGTGCGATTGGCGGTGCTGGGCGTATCGCTGCCATTGCTGTACGTCACCGAACGCAGGGCCGCCTGCCACTGGGCCAGCGTGGCGGTAGCACCTGACGAGGTCAGCATCAGCACGCCGGTACCGCTGTCGTACTCGGCGGTAATGTTGCCCATGCTGCTGCCATCGTTGCTGAAACTCAGCACGTCACCAGGCTGGAAGTTGCCGTTGATGGACACCGTGGCCCTCAGCAGGGTGGCGTTGTCCGGGTCGCTCAGGGTCAGCCCGGGATCGATCACCGTGCCGCTGCCGCCCTCGGTGAACGTGCTGGCACCACCGCTGGAGGTAACGATTGGCGCATCGTTGACGGCAACCACGGATACCGAGGTGGAGATTGAGGTTGCAGTCGTGTCGACGCCGCCGTTGGCCGTGCCGCCGTTGTCGGTGATGCTGGTGAGGGTGATGACACGCGTTGCGGTGCTCGGGGCGTCGCTGCTATTGCGGTAGGCCATGCCATCGACCACGGTTTGCGCTGTTGTCGCGCTGATGCCTCCGGCACTGCTCAGGGTGATGGTTGCCGTACCGCTGAAGACGCTGACCGAGTAGCTGATGCCATTGCTTGCCGTCGTGCCGCTGTTGCCGTTGAGCAAGGCGATGCTGGTGCCATCGACGAGCAGGAGCTCATCACTGCCATCGGCCAGGTTGGTGACGCTCAGGGTCATGCCGGTGATGCTCTGGCCGGTTTCGATGGTGTTTATGCTGACACTGTTGAACAGATCAACCGCACTGCCATTTTCGGTGTAGGTGGGGTTGTTGCCTGTGGCGGTGATGGTCGGGGCGTCGTTGACGCCAATCACGTTCACGGTGACCTGTGCCGCCGTGCTGGTGCCGCCATCTCCATCGTTGACGGTGATGCTGACGGTGCGTGCAGCGGTGCTCGGGGCGGCGTCATTGCCGTTGGCGTAGGTCAGGTTGCGAATCAATGCCTGGACGGCAGCGGCGTTGGCACTGGCGTTGAGAGTGACGACCAGGTTGGCGCCGCCCATGCCGGCGGAAGTGATGGTGCCGATGGCGGTGCCGCCGTAGCTTACGGTACTGCCCGATACACTGATCTGGCCTGCCCCTGTACCCTCATTGCGGATCGCCAGTACATCCTCGCCAGCTGTGCCGTTTGCGGTGATGGCTACGGTCACGTTGCCGCCATCGAAGTTGGCGGAGTCGGCATCGGTGACGGTGGCGTTGCTGCCAGCGTCGAGCCATACGGCACTACCACCCTCGGTGAAGGTCGTGGAATCGCCGTTGAGGTTGCCGATGACCGGGGCGCTATTGGGCGGGGCGATATTGACCTCGCTACCACTGCTGGTGCCGACGCTGGTGACCGTGGTTCCGGTCGAGTCACCGCTCCAGTTGGCCAGGTTGGTTATCCGCGCCAGCCAGGTCGCACGATCGGCCGCAGAGGTTGGGCCAATGTACTGCACGTTGTCCTGCTGGCTGGCGCCGCCGGGTAGGCCGATGGCGTTGGCGCCGTTGGTCAGTGCATTTTGGCTGCCGGCGCCGTTAGGTAACATGGAGTCGCGCAGGGTTACGCCAACAGATGTATTCCAGTTGCTTGCATCCACCGTCCCCGAGCTGTTGTTCATCCCGAAAATGAAATATGGATTGTTATCTGCATCCTGGTAGATAAATATCCCATCCCCCGCGATCCCCCAAGGGTCTGTCGTGGTGAAGCCAGTTACGGAGATGTCGGCGCTTAGATCGACGTTGTTAGTGACATTGGTCAGGGTTTCCGCTCCATCAGATCCGCCGATGAAGAGAGTGAACAGAGCTCCTGCATCAATATTGCTGCTGGTCGTCCAAGTAATCACGCCATCGGCTGTGCTGGCCGTGGTGAAGGCATTGGTGGATTGATCCCACCCTTTGTCGGTGATTTTGATGACTGTGCCGGCGGGGATATCGACCAGTGTTGCAAAGGTGAGAGTGTCGTTGAATGAGTTCCAACCCAATACGACCATATCGCCCGCATTGAGCGTATTCAGCACGCCGTTGTAGCTGGCGTCGGCAAATAAGGTCTCGGCTTCAATCGCGCCCGTGCTGGATTCCAGCACCCAGTCTCCGCCTTTACTGCTATTGCCAGTCCAGTCATCAGAGGCGGCGATATCGGCACCCGTGAAGTTGGCGAGTTGCGTTACGAAGGCGGCACCTTGTTCGCCTTTGCTGGTATCACAACCATAAATGAGGAAGTCGCCGCTTTCCGTCAGGCTGCTGCCGATAGCTGCAAGTTTGCTCTGCGCATTGGCGATGTTGTCCAGACCAAGGCGCGTTGATCCGATCTGGAGGCTGGCCTCGCCACCGTGAGAGATGAAATGTATGGCATCGATGCCGGAGCGACCATCAAGGTATTCGGCCATTTGCGCCAAGCCGTCCCGATCCGCATCGAGGATTACGAATTCCGTACCGGCGACCAGGCTATCGAGTAATTGCTGCTTGTCTTTGACGCTGGCGTCGATGAACACGACCTCTTGACGCTGATCCGAAGTTGCCGAGGACGGGGCTGCGGCCAGATTATCGGGGGTGACATTGGCATCATGTCCAGACGGTGAATCTGCACTAGGGGCGGCCGTTGTTTCGGCTACGGTGGCAGCCACGGCTCCGTCGAACAGCATGCGTGGCTCAAGGGAAATGGCTAGCGGTGTTTTGGATGCTGCGATTGGGGAGCTACGCGATGATTCTTTCTTAGTAGTCCAAAACATGGAATAGCTCCCTTTGATTTCATCATGCCATTATTTAGTCTGGCGGATTAGGATCGCTTCGAGTCTAGCTGTCAATGGTCTCCAGATAGGCGCCTACGGAGCGCTCCGACCAATAACTAAAAACCACTTTCGCGCACACCAAGCGCCGCGATCCGCCGCCAGGCAGCGCCGAGTAGCGACTGCCGCTCTCCGTCCAGTATCACTACGCCGCGCAGGGGATGATCGGGGTGGATGTCGCTATCCAGCAGCGTCAGGCGTACACCGTACTGTGCTTGCACCGGTTCCGCGCGGCGTTGTGCGTCACGGCGTACGGCGATGGGGCCACCGTGATCCGAACTGAGCGCTTCCAGTTCCAGGTAGGCGACGCCGGTGGCGTCCACTTCGTCCAGGCGCACTTTCACTGCCGGACGCGCCGGGTCGTCAGTGATGAAGCGCCCTTCGCTGCCCGTTTCGATCCGCCAGAGGTTTTCTTCGGCCAGATAGCCGCGCAGGCGTAGCCCTGGCTCGACGATGCGGGCAAGTGATTCGGCCGGGTGCAGCCAGCGATCCGCAGTCAGGTCGCGTTGCAGGTCGCGTACCACGCCGGCCTGCGGTGCGCGCAGCTGTAGGCGCTCACGCTGGGCGGCCAGGCCGCGATACTCGGCTACGGCTTCGGCCAGGCGTTGTTCGAGGATGCCTGCATCGGCCGCCGTTTCGCTGCGTGCCGACAGGCGGCGCAGTTGTAGCTGAAGAATTTCGGTCTCGCGCCGGACGATGGCCTGGCGCGAATCCAGGTCGGGCGAATCCAGTTCCAGCAACAGGTCACCGGCCGCCACGTTCTGCCCGTCTTGCACATGTACGGCTTTCAAACGTGCGGCCACCGGGGCGTGCAGGGCGCTGGTGCGTGAGGCTTCGAGCAGCGCAGGGATTTCCACCGAGCTGCGCCAGGGCACGATCAGCACCAGCAGCAGCGCGCCAAGGCTCAGGCCGGTGATCAGCACCTTGCGTGAGTCGGCCTGTTCACGGCGTTGCCACCATTCGCCCAGCTCGCGCCAGATGGGCAGGCCAATGAACCACAGCAGTTCAACCACCATCAGGAAGATGCCGAGCACCTTGAAGAACAGGTGATAGACGGCCAGGGCAATGCCGAGGAACAGGATTGCGCGCCATATCCAGGAGCCGTAGCCCCAGATCAGCAGACGTCGGGTCATGCTTGGCGACCAGGGTTCAGGTGCCGGTTCGCCATAGCCGAACAGGGCTTCGCGCAGGCGCCAGCGACACAGGGCGAAGGCGCGGCTCTGCAGGTTATCGACACCCCAGAGATCGCTGATCAGAAAATAACCATCGAAGCGCATGAAGGGGTTGAGGTTGATCACCAGTGTGGTGATCCAGGTGGCGCTGGCCAGCATGAAGGCAGCGGTGCGCGCCGGGCCGTCCGGCAGCAGCGACCAGGCCAGCAGCGCCAGCACCGCCAACAGCAGTTCGGCGAACACACCGCCTGAACCGATCAGCAGGCGGGAGCGGGGATCTTGTACGCGCCAGGCATCGCTGACATCGGTGTAGAACATCGGCAGCAACACCATGAACGCCAATCCCATGCTCTGTACCCGGCAGCCGGCGCGCTTGGCCATGAAGGCGTGGCCGAACTCGTGACAGAGCTTGGCGAAGGTCAGCGCGATGCCGAACGCCAATGCGCCTCCGAGGCTGAACAGATGGGGGAAGGTGGCGAGGAAGCGCTGCCAATCGCGCATCACCAGGAACAAGCCCAGTACAAAGACCAGTGGCAGGCCCCAGCGCAGCAGCCAGGGGCCGTGGCGTTCGAGCACGGGCCAGGCGCGATTGAGGAAGGGGTCAGGCCGCCACAGCGGAATGCGGAAGAACAGGTATTGATGCAGTACCCGCTTCCACGGGCTTTGGCGCTGGGCGGCAGCCTTCATCGCGTAGCTGGCGCGCTGCTTGTCGTCCAGCGCCGCGATCAGGTCATGGCTGCCGAGAAAGCGCAGCATGTCCTCAAGTTCAGCCTCGCCTAGGGGCAGGCCAGGCTCGGCGTTGGCTGCGGCCAGCACACGTTGCGGCTCGCCCAGAGTCCAGTGGCGAAGCAGGCGCACGGCGGCGGCTCCGAGCTTGAAGTAGCGGCCACGTAGCGGATCGGCCAGCGTCCATTGCGGTGCGCCGTCGAGTCCAGGCGCCGCTGGCGATAGCTGTAGATCGGGGCGAAGGGCAGGCAGCATCAGAAGCCCAGGCTCTGGCGGGCTGCGGCCAGAGGCCGGCGCAGCAGGTAATAGGCCAGTGGCGCACGGTCACCAAACAGCTTGGCGGTGCCACGTAGGCCCACGCGTGGTGGCGCCTCGACGAAGCGCGCATCCAGGCGGTAGGCCAATTGTCCGGCTGCGGTGGTCTGTGCTTCGTAGGCGGAGCGCTCCAACTGGGCTTCATGACGATTGAGTGGGTCGCTGTCGAGAAACAGCGCGACTTCGGCGCCCGGCTGCAGGGCGATGGCGTCACCCACTGGCAACTCGATGCGCAGTTCGGCCTGGCTCGGGTCGGCGATCTGCATCAGCCTCTCACCGGTTTGCACAGGCTTGCCGGTCAGGCGCTCGGCGTCGGCGAAAACGGCGATGCCCGCACGTTCGGCGCGTACCTCGCTGCGCGCCAGCAGTTGCCTGGCATAGTCGCGTTCGGCGCGCTTCTGCTCGACGCGCGCGGCCAGCAGGTCGAGACGGGCGCTGGACTCTGCATCGGCGAAGGCGCGCTGGCTGTTGGCCTTGAGTTCGGCCTCGGCCACGCCCAGGGCGCGTTCGGCCACATCGGCCTGAGCCTTGAGGCTGGTGGCCTCGAAGCGCACCAGCAGGTCACCGGCGGCGACGCTTTGATTGGGCTTGACCAGAAATTCGGCGATCACGCCATCCAGTGGGGCGGCGACCACCCGGCCGCCCAACGGGACGACTTCGGCAGGTGCCAGTACCGACTGGCGTACCGGGATCAGCAGCAGGAGCGAGAGCGCCGCCGCGACGGCCAGCAGCTTCTTGCGCGGCCAGCGCATGCGCCAGGGCTTGTGCGGTTGCAGCGCCAGCCAGGCGTGAGCATAGGTGTCGGCCAGTTGCCTGAGCAGTGATTGCTCGGCCTCGTTGAAGGGCAGGTCGCGGGCCAGCCATAGACCGCCGAAGGTTTCGCCGCTGCGATTCTTCAGGGGAAGCCAGTAGGCATGTGCCGCGGACAGGTCGTTCATATCGGCGCGCGCCTGTTCGTCCAGATGCGTGGGGTCGACGTTATGACCCTCGTCCAGACGTTCTTGCTTGAGCAAGGTCGCGGTAGCGCGCTCGACGAAGGCAACGAATGGCGCATGCGCTTCCACCACGCTGATGCCGGTCAGCGCCTGCACCTTGCCGGCGATCAATAGGGCAGCGTGGCGGAAGCCGAACAGTGCCTGGCCATCATTGACCATGGCGAAGGCCAATTGCTCGGTATTGCTAGCCTTGCGGGCTTGCTGCTCAAGCCCGAGAAAAAGGGCGAAGACTCGCTCGGCTGTTCCGGGCAGTGGTGCGTTCATTCAGTCACCTGGAGTTGCGCAGTACCGCTCATGCCGGCGAGCAGCCCCTTGGTCTCGTCCGGCAGGCTGCCGATCAGCAGCAGGGTCTGGCTGCCCTCGTCGATACGCGCGCCCAGGCGTTTAACCGTGGCCTTGAGCGGTTTGCCGGTTTCATCGGGAGTGAAATCGAAGGTCTGGCCCGCCTGCAGGCGGCTAAGCCAGTTGGATGGCACCAGTAGGTAGATCTCCAGCGTGCCGTTATCCACGACATCCAGCAGCGGAGTGCCGCTGGCCACGCTTTCGTGCGGTTGGGCGCGGCGCAAAACCACACGGCCATTGAAGGGTGCGGTGACGCTGCAGCGTTTCACGTGCACCTGGTATACCTGGGTTTCCGCCTGGGCCTGGGCCTGCCGGGCCTCGGCCAAAGCTACTTCGAAGCGACCAACCGAGTTGAGGGCCGCCAGCTGTTTCTTGTGGTTCAGTTCTTCGCGGGTGGCGCGGGTAGCTGCTTGCGCTGCATTGAGTTGCGCTTGATAGGCGCTGCAGTCGAAACGTACCAGAACGTCGCCTTTGTTGAAGTCCTGGCCGTCGCTGAAGGGCATTTCGATGATGCGGCCAGGCAGTTCACTGGACAGTACGGCCTGATTGCGGGCCCGCAGTACGCCGCGTACCTGGCGCTCGCCGGTTTGCGTGGCGACTGGCGCCAGTGACTCGAGTAACGGGTCGTCGGCCCGTACGAGTGAGCTGAGTGCAAAGATCAGCAGGCCAAAGAGGGAGGGGAGAGGGCTGTGGCGCGGCATGGCATACGTCCTTGCATGGAGTCAGCGCAGTCTACGGTAGAAGTCGATCATGGCAAATTGGCCGTAACGATGCATTGCTATGGTGCATGATGTCGACTCTGGTGCGCGCAAGGCCTGCTTCTGGTGCGTGGGGGTTCATGCCCGCCTAGACGGTGCGTGGTTTGGCCCCTGGCATAAGTCTTGCGCTGCACTGAGTATCGTCCAGGCTAGCAGGAGGCCGCCGTGTCGATTCATGTCGCGCTGCATCATGTCACCCACTACCGCTACGACCGCGCGGTCAATCTCGGGCCACAGGTCGTGCGCCTGCGCCCGGCACCGCACAGCCGCACGCGCATTCTCTCCTACGCATTGAAAATCGAGCCGGCCGAATACTTCATCAACTGGCAGCAGGACCCGCAGGGTAATTACCTGGCGCGTCTGGTGTTCCCGGAGAAGACTCGCGAGTTCAAGGTCGAGGTGGACCTGGTCGCCGAGATGGCGGTGTTCAACCCGTTCGACTTCTTCCTTGAGCCCTACGCCGAGCGCATTCCTTTCGCCTACACCGAGGGCGAGCAGCGCGAGCTGGCGCCTTATCTGGTCAAGCTGCCGGCCACGCCGCTGTTCACCAAGTACCTGGCCGGTATTTCTCGCAAGCCGCGTCCCAGCATCGATTTTCTGGTCGAGCTGAACCAACGTCTGTCGGCCGACATTCGCTACCTGATTCGCATGGAGCCGGGCGTGCAGACGCCGGAGCAGTCGCTCGAGCTGGCTGCCGGTTCGTGCCGTGATTCGGCCTGGCTGCTGGTGCAACTGCTGCGTCACCTGGGGCTGGCGGCGCGCTTCGTCTCCGGTTACCTGATCCAGCTCACGGCCGACGTGAAAGCTCTCGACGGTCCCTCCGGTACCGACAAGGACTTCACCGATCTGCATGCCTGGTGCGAGGTGTATTTGCCCGGGGCCGGCTGGGTCGGTCTCGATCCCACTTCAGGCCTGTTCGCCGGTGAAGGCCATATCCCGCTGGCCTGCAGCCCGGAGCCATCCTCGGCGGCGCCGATCACCGGTGGTCTGGACGAGTGCGAGGTGGAATTCGAGCACCTGATGAGCGTCGAGCGTGTGTGGGAAGCACCACGCGTCACCAAGCCCTACAGCGAGGCGCAGTGGCAGGCGATCCAGGCGCTGGGCCAGCAGATCGACGATGACCTGCACAAGCACGACGTGCGCCTGACCATGGGCGGCGAGCCGACCTTCGTCGCTCTCGATTATCCCGATGATGACGAGTGGAACACCGCCGCGCTCGGGCCGAACAAGCGCCGCCTGGCGGCTGACCTGTTCTATCGCCTGCGCAACCATTACGCGCCCAAGGCGCTGGTGCATTTCGGTCAGGGCAAGTGGTACCCCGGCGAGCAGTTGCCGCGTTGGTCGCTGAACTGCTTCTGGCGCCGCGATGGTGAACCGCTGTGGCACGACCCCAAGCTGCTGGCTGACGAGAAACGTGGCTATGGCGCGACGGCAGAAACTGCCGAGCGTTTCCTGGGGGCGCTGGCCGCGCATCTGGGGGTGGATGCTGGCAACGTCTTTCCGGCCTATGAGGATTGGTTCTATTACCTGTGGCGCGAGCGAAAGCTGCCGGACAATGTCACTCCGGATGACCCGCGCTTGAGTGATCCGCTGGAGCGCGAGCGCCTGCGCAAGGTGTTCGATCAAGGGCTCGACTCGGTGGTTGGTCACGTGCTGCCGTTGGCGCGCCAGGTGGTGGGCGAGGGCTGGCAGAGTGGGCGCTGGTTCCTGCGTGACGAGCATTGCCGTCTGTTGCCGGGCGACTCGGCGCTGGGCTACCGCCTGCCGCTGGACTCCATGCCCTGGGTCAGTCAGGCCGACTACCCCTACGTCAATCCGGTCGACCCTAGCCAGGCGTTGCCGCCGTTGCCCAGCTCGGCGCAGATCCAGCGTCAGCTGCGCGGTGTCTGGCGCGGTGCCAGTGCCGGCCCGCAGAGCGCGCGCCCGGCCAACGGACAATCGGCTGCCGGCATCGTCCGTACCGCGCTGTGCGCCGAGCCCCGCGACGGCCGCCTGTATCTGTTCATGCCGCCGCTGAGCCATCTCGAAGACTATCTGGAGTTGGTCGCGGCCATCGAGACCGTGGCTGCCGAGCTTAAATGCCCGGTGCTGCTGGAGGGCTACGAGCCGCCGCTGGACCCGCGTCTGCAGTATTTCCGCGTCACCCCCGACCCGGGCGTGATCGAGGTCAACATCCACCCGGCCGCCAGTTGGGATGAGCTGGTCGAGCGCTGCGAATTTCTCTACGAGGCGGCGCGGCAGTCGCGTCTGTCCAGCGAGAAATTCATGATCGACGGACGCCACACCGGCACCGGCGGCGGCAACCACATCGTCCTCGGCGGGGCGACGCCGGGGGATTCGCCCTTCCTGCGCCGTCCCGATCTGCTGCGTAGCCTGATCAGCTATTGGCACAACCACCCGTCGCTGTCCTACCTGTTCAGCGGGCTGTTCATCGGCCCGACATCGCAGGCGCCGCGTGTCGACGAGGCGCGCAATGACGCGCTGTACGAGCTGGAGATTGCCTTCGCGCAGATGCCCGAACCGGGCCGCGACTGCCCGCCGTGGCTGGTCGATCGGCTGTTGCGCAACCTGCTGGTGGACGTCACCGGCAACACTCACCGCGCCGAGTTCTGCATCGACAAGTTGTACTCGCCGGACTCGGCCACTGGCCGCCTGGGCCTGCTCGAACTGCGCGCCTTCGAGATGCCGCCGCATGCGCAGATGAGTCTGGCTCAGCAACTGCTGCTGCGTGCGCTGATCGCGCGCTTCTGGCAGGAGCCCTATCGCCCGGCGAAGCTGGTGCGTTGGGGCACCGAGCTGCACGACCGTTACCTGCTACCGCATTTCATCGAGCAGGACTTCGCCGATGTGTTGCAGGAGCTGGGTGCCTTTGGCTATCGCCTGCGCAGCGAATGGTTCGCCCCGCATCTGGAGTTCCGCTTTCCCAAGGCCGGCGACTTCATGGTCAAGGGAATCGACCTGGAAGTGCGCCAGGCACTGGAGCCCTGGCATGTACTGGGTGAGGAGGGGGCGGTCGGTGGCACCGTACGCTACGTCGACTCGTCCCTGGAGCGGCTACAGGTGAAGGTGAACGGCATGGCCCCGGATCGCTATGTGTTGACCTGCAACGGCGTGCCGGTGCCGCGGCGGCCGACCGGCAAGGTTGGCGAGTTCGTCGGCGGTGGGCGTTTCCGTGCCTGGCAGCCGGCCAGCTGTCTGCAACCGACCAGCGGTGTGCACGCGCCGCTGGTGTTCGACCTGATCGACACCTGGATGCAGCGCTCGCTGGGTGGTTGCCAGTACCATGTCGCGCATCCGGGCGGTCGTAACTACGACAGCCTGCCGGTCAACGCCTACGAGGCCGAGAGCCGGCGCCTGGCGCGCTTCTTCCGTCTGGGCCACAGCCCAGGCAAGCGCCCAGTCTTGCAGCCGATAGATAATAATGAACTGCCGATGACCCTGGATCTGCGTCGCGTCTGACGCAATCCAGCAATGTGTGGGAGGCGCTTTAGCGGCGACGTTCGCGGCTAAAGCCCCTCCCACGGTGCTTCAAGGATTTGCACCGCCTTGCCACTGCCGAGCTTGCCATGCACGACCTGTTAGCCGATTACCCGCCCCCTGCCGGGGCCTACCACGAACTGCTCGACGCCAAGGGCAACGTGCGCCCGCACTGGCGCCGCCTTTACGAGCAACTGGCACGCAGCCGCCCGGAACACCTGGCGCAGCGCGAAGCGATGCTGGCGCGGCAGATTCAGGAAAACGGCGTTACCTACAACGTTTACGCCGACCCGGAAGGCGCCGACCGCCCGTGGGAACTCGACCTGCTGCCCAATCTGATCCCCGCTGACGAGTGGCAGCAGATCGCCGCTGGCGTGGCGCAGCGCGCGACCTTGCTCAACCGCGTGCTGGCCGATCTGTATGGCCCGCAGAAGCTGATCGCTGAAGGCCTGCTGCCGACCGAACTGGTGTTCGGCCACAACAATTTCCTCTGGCCCTGCCAGGGCATGCAGGCGCCGGGCGGCACCTGGCTGCACCTGTACGCAGTGGATCTGGCCCGAGCGCCGGACGGGCGCTGGTGGGTCACCGCCGACCGCACCCAGGCACCCTCTGGTGCCGGTTATGCGCTGGAGAACCGACAGATCGTCTCGCGCGCCTTCCCCGAGCTGTACCGCGACCTGCGCGTGCAGTATCTGGCCGGCTTCTTCCGTACCTTGCAGGACACCCTGGCACGTCAGGCGCCGAGTGGCGGCGAGACGCCGCTGGTGGTATTGCTGACGCCGGGGCGCTTCAACGAGAGCTACTTCGAACACCTGTACCTGGCGCGCCAGCTCGGTTATCCACTGGTCGAAGGCAGCGACCTGACCGTGCGCGACGCCCCCCTCTACCTCAAGACTCTGGCCGGCCTGCGCCGCGTACACGCGGTGCTGCGTCGTCTCGACGACGACTACTGCGACCCGCTGGAGCTGCGTACCGATTCTGCCCTTGGCGTACCTGGCCTGCTCGAGGCCGTGCGCCGTGGCCGCGTGCTGGTGGCCAATGCCCTGGGCAGCGGCGTGCTGGAGTCCCCCGGCCTGCCCGGCTTTTTGCCGGCGATCAGCGAGCACCTGTTGGGCGAGGAACTGCTGCTGCCATCCATCGCCAGCTGGTGGTGCGGCGAGCCGCCGGTGCTGGAGGAGGCCCTTGAGAAACTCGACCAGTTGCTGGTGCGCCCGGCCTTCCCCTCGCAGAGCTTCAATCCGGTGTTCGGCCGTGACCTGGACGAGGCGCAGCGCGCCAAGCTGGCCGAGCGCTTGCAGGCACGTCCCTACGCCTATGTCGCGCAAGCGCGGGCCAAGCTGTCGCAGGCACCAGTGTGGGACGGCAGCGGTTTGCAGCCGCGGGCCATCGGCATGCGCGTGTTCGCCGTGGCCAGCGCCGATGGCTATCGGGTGATGCCGGGTGGCCTGACTCGCGTGGCCGCCGAGGCCGATGCCGAGGTCGTGTCGATGCAGCGCGGCGGGGCAAGCAAGGATACCTGGGTGCTCGGCACGCGGCAGAGTGGCGGCGAGCCCTGGCAGACGCAGCGTACGCTCGGCACCGCCGACCTGGTCCGCAGCGACCCCTTCCTGCCTTCACGCGTGGTGGAGAACCTGTACTGGTTCGGTCGTTACGCCGAGCGCTGCGAGGGCAATGCACGCCTGCTGCGCATCATGCTGGCGCGCTACGTCGATGACGATGACGACCCGCAGGCGCTGCAGAGCGCGCTGGCGCTGGCGCAGGAATTGGGCCTGCTGGCAGATCCCGACGAGGGTGAACTGGCGGAGCGTCTGCTGCAAGCGCTGCTCGGCAGCGACTGGCCGGCCAGTCTGCGTTCCAATCTGCAGCGCTTGCAGTGGGCCGCTGGCAGTGTGCGCGGCAAGCTGTCCCAGGCCAATTGGCAGGCGCTGGTGGAGCTGCAGCGCGAGGCGCAGCTGCTCGAAGGCCAGCCGGCCGACTTCGGCGAGCTGCTGGATTTTCTCAACCGCTTGCTGATGTCGCTGGCGGCGCTGTCGGGCTTTGCTCTCGATGACATGACGCGCGACGACGGCTGGCGCTTCCTCATGCTCGGTCGTTACATCGAGCGCTTGCAGTTTCTTTGCGACAGCTTCGCCGGCTTCCTGCGCAGCGGCTCGGCCACCGACCAGTCGGCGCTGGAATGGCTACTGGAACTGGGCAACAGCAGCATCACCTACCGCACCCGTTACCTGGCCTCGGCGCAGTTGATTCCGGTGCTCGACCTGCTGTTGCTCGATGAGCAGAACCCGCACGCCGTGATCTTCCAGATGCGCACCTTGCTGCGCTCGCTGGAAGGGCTCAACGAGCGTTTCGAGCTGCCGGCCGAGCGCTATCTGGTCTATCTGGAGCAGCAGCTCACCGCCTTCAGCCTGGCCAGCCTGGAAAACCCATTGTTCGGCCCAGGCAGCACCCGGGCGGTGCTCGAAGGTCTGGCCGATTTGCTGGTGGCCATCAGCGAGGCCGCTGGCGCGGTCTCCGATCACCTCGGGCTGCGTTTCTTCGCCCATGTCGATGTCAGTCAGCGGACGCAATCCTCATGAGCAGCGCGTTGTATCAGGTTCTCCACGACACCCATTATCGTTACTCGGCGCCGGTTTCTCTGGCCCAGCAACTGGCGCACCTGTGGCCGCGCGAATGCCCCTGGCAGCGCTGTCATGAACAGGAATTGCGTATCGACCCACAGCCCTGCCAACGTCGTGACGGTCTGGACGTGTTCGGCAACCCCCTGACCCGCCTGGTGTTCGAGCGCCCACATGAGGCGTTGGTCGTCAGCGCTCGGCTGCGCGTCGAAGTGCTGGCGCGGCCAGCGCTGGAGCTGGATGACTCACCAAGCTGGGAGGCTACCAGCGCGGCGCTCAGCTACAGCGGCAAACGGATGGCACCAGCGTTGCTGGAGGCGGCGCGCTACCGCTTCGAATCGCCCTATGTGCGTCTCAAGCAGGTGTTCGCCGACTACGGCGACGATTGCTTCACGCCGGAGCGCCCGCTGCTACAGGCGTGCCAGGCGCTGATGCAGAAGATCTTCGACGAATTCAGCTTCGATGCCGAAGCCACCCAGGTGGCCACGCCGCTGCTGCAAGTGCTGGAAGAGAAACGCGGGGTGTGCCAGGACTTCGCTCACCTGATGCTTGCCTGTCTGCGTTCGCGTGGGCTGGCGGCGCGTTACGTCAGCGGCTACCTGCTAACTCAGCCACCGCCCGGCCAGCCTCGGCTGATCGGTGCGGATGCCTCGCATGCCTGGGTCTCGCTGTATTGCCCGCGTCAGGGCTGGGTGGACTTCGATCCGACCAACAACGTGCGCCCGGCACTGGAGCACATCACCCTGGCTTGGGGGCGGGATTTCTCCGATGTGTCGCCGCTGCGTGGGGTGATCCTGGGGGGCGGCAGCCACGACCCGGAAGTGCAAGTGACCGTGTTGCCGTTGGCGGGATAATGGTGGCAGCAGTTGTGCACGGAATCTGTGGGTAACTCTGTACACAAATTCTGGAACAACCGCTGCAATCCCGCCGTTTCGGGGCTTTCAGGGCATTGTTCAGCTTTTCGCCAACGCGCTGAAATACACCTATGAACGGTGAAAAACTTCAAGTAAACCAGTGGCTTGCCTTGCGTTGTCACGCATCAATAGTGCGCCTGGAGTGGATTCGTTGTTTATCCCCGAAAAACGTGGAGCAAGCTGTGGATAAGCTTGGGGAGAATCCCTCCAGGCAGCGCGGGCCAAGGGCCGCAGAGGTTTGCACACGCTTTGATCTTTTCACTCGGCCTTGGCGGGCCGAAGCGACTGCCAGAGGCGACCGCACAGGCTGACCAGCGGCAGTGCCAGCAAGCCAGCGAGGATGCCGAACAGCGCATTGAGCAGGGTGGGGACGAGCAGCGACACCAGGTGCCCGGCATCGCGCGCCACCCACTCGGCTGCATGGTGTACCGCTGCCTCCACCGGCGGCAGGCCGTGGCTGAGAATGCCACCACCGACCATGAACATCGCGGCTGTGCCAACCACTGACAGCGTCTTCATCAACCAGGGCGCCAGGCGCAGGATGCCGCGACCACAGGCCTGAGCGAAGGCACTGGTGCGCTGGCTTAGATAGAGCCCGGCGTCGTCCAGTTTGACGATGCCGGCGACCAGCCCATAAACCCCGGCGGTCATCACCAGCGCGATGCCGCTGAGCACCAGCACCTGATTGAGAAAACTGGCAGCGGCAACGGTGCCGAGGGTGATGGCGATGATTTCCGCCGAGAGAATGAAGTCGGTGCGCACGGCGCCACGAATCTTCTCGCGCTCGAATGCCACCAGGTCGACCTCGGGGTCGGCGATGGCATCCAGGCGTGCCTGCTTGTCGTCTTCCTCATAGCGGTGCAGCAGCTTGTGCAACAGTTTTTCGGCGCCCTCGTAGCAGAGGAACAGGCCGCCGAGCATCAGCAGCGGCACAACCAGCCAGGGCGCCACGGCGCTGATCAGCAGGGCGGCCGGCACTAGAATCGCTTTGTTCAGCAGCGAACCCTTGGCGACCGCCCAGACCACCGGCAGCTCGCGGTCTGCACGTACGCCTGTGACCTGCTGGGCATTGAGCGCGAGGTCGTCACCGAGCACGCCGGCGGTCTTGCGCGCGGCGATCTTGGTCATGGTGGCGACGTCGTCGAGTACGGTACTGATGTCGTCGATCAGGGCGAGCAGGCTGCTTCCGGCCATGTTGCGGCTTCCGTGGGGAGAGAAGCCGCAGAGCGTAGCATTGTGTTACATGTCTGCGTATAGGCTCAGACGGGCGCGCGATCCACCCACTTCGGTGCTGCGCTGGGGCGCCATTCGCTCAGGGCGTCGAGCAGGTTTTGCGGGCTATCGGCAATTTGCAGCATCTCGCGGTGCTGCGCACGGACGAAACGCTCGGCAACCAGGTGATCGAGGAAGTCGCCGAGCTTGCTGTAGAAGCCATTCACTTCCAGCAGGCCCAGCGGTTTGGCGTGATAGCCCAATTGGCCCCAGGTCCATACCTCGAACAGTTCTTCCAGGGTGCCGAGGCCGCCGGGCAGGGCGATGAAGGCGTCGGCCAGCTCAGCCATGCGCGCCTTGCGTGCGTGCATGCCATCCACCACTTCCAGGCAGGTCAGGCCGCGGTGGCCGATTTCGGCGCGCTCCAGGCTTTGCGGGATGATGCCGATCACTTCGCCACCGGCATTGAGCGCCGCGTCGGCGACCACACCCATCAGGCCGACGGCGCCGCCGCCGTAGATCAGGCGAATGCCACGCTCGGCCAGGTGCTGACCCAGCGCTTCGGCGGCTTCGCGGTAGATAGGGCTGGCGCCGGGGCTGGCTCCACAGAAGACGCAGACGCTACGCAGGGACATGGACGAACTCCTTGGCTGAATGCGCCAAGGGTAACCAGTCGCTACGCAGCCACCAAGTGTCAGTGCCGCGTATCAATGCCGCAGGTAGCGCAGGCGTAGCTGGCGAGCAGTTGCTTGAGCAGGTCGTTGAGGTACATGGCGCGGCTTCCTGACGCAGGGACATGCTGTTCAGGCTAGTCCCGATGCCGGCGCCGCGCCGTTAGATTGTTTCGATGATGGAGATAGCCGCCGTGCGATCAGACCAGTTCCAGCGCACTCATCCCGGCCAGGCCCAGCAGCACCGCGCCGCAGGCTGCATAGGTCAGGCGGTGCCAGAGTAGCGAGGCGGCGCGGCGGAACCAGTCCACCAGGCCGGCGCAGATGAAGCACCAGAGGATCGACGACACCATGAACCCGGCGAAGAACACCGCCAAATGCATGGGTGTCGGCTGGGCGACACCGATGGCAGCCATCGCACCACCCATCGCCGCCCAGTAGACGATGTTCTGCGGGTTGGTCAGCGATAACGCCGCGCCCGCGGCAAAAGCGCCACCGGCAGCGACCTGGCCATCGTCACTGGGTTGTGGTGGGCGATGGGCGTCGCGTAGCGACTGATAGCCAAGCCAGGCCAGATAGAGCGCGCTGGCCAGCGTCAGCGGGTAGCGAATCTGTGCGCTGTCGAGCAGCAGTGCCAGGCCGGTGAGGCCGAGTGCGGCCCAGGTGGCGTCGCCCACCAGCGAGCCGATCTGCACCAGCAGCGCAGGTCTGTAGCCGTCACGCAGGCCGCGGCGCAGGGTTTCGCTGAACACGGCACCCGGAGCGGCGTTGAACACGAAACCAAGCAGCATGGCGGCGAGGAAGAAACTGAACATAAAGCGTCCTTACTAGGCAGGGAAACGAAGGCTACTCGCCTAAGCAGGCAGCATGCCAGGTGGGGAAAATAAAGTTTTCCACGAAGCCTGTGGGAATAACTGTGGATAAGCTGGTGGTGCCTGTCTGTGGGGCTTAAATGGCGCCGTTTTCAGGGTGCTGATGAAGATTTGATCAGTGGCATTTTCCCTTTGTACACAGAGACTTGACATGTTTTCGGGAAGCTGTAGTCGAGCTTTGCGTTTGTCCACGAGAGCTGTGGGTGATGTTGTTGATAACTTCTGTAAGCCTTGTCGTAGCCCTTTGCTGGCGAGCGCTTCAGCGCTTTGGCGTTTTTTTGATCAGGCCGTTGTGGGCGCAGCGAAGGGGGTGGATTACGTGCGTTTGTCCAGTTTTTTTTCTGATGGTCACTCGCAGGGTGAAGAGTATCCCCTGAATCTGTTGATGAGTCTGTGGATAAGCTGGTGATGGCGCACGCTGGCACACGTCGAGTCAGTGTTTGCCCGCGCTGTGCGCTTAGTCTTCGGTCAGCGCACCGAGCTGGGTGGAGCGCCCCAACAACTGCAAGGCGCGATCCGGATAGTCGGTGATCAGGCCATTGACGCCCATCTCCAGCAGCGCGCGCATGCTGGGTTGCTCGTTGATCGTCCACAGATGTACCTGTAGGCCGCGTGCCTGTGCGTTGCGAACCAGCCGCGGTGTGGCCAGGGTCAGGCCGCTGTGCTCGGGGGGTATCTGCAGCACCGGGTAGGAAGGCGACAGCAGGTCGCTCAGTCCCAGCCAGTTGAGCGCCAGTAGCAGGCGCACCGAAACCGGCCCGGCTGCGGTGGCGACCTCCGGGCAGAGCTCCCTGAAGCGCTTGAGGCTGCGCTCATGAAAACTGCCGACAATGACCCGATCGAGTTGGTCGTAAGCCGCCAGCATTTCGCAGAGCACAGCTTCCATACCGACATCGGGAACCTTGATTTCGAGCGCCTTGGGGATCAATGGGAAGCGCTCGAACACCTCTTCCAGTGCGGCAATGCGCGTACCCTGACCACGGTAGGGATAGCTCTGACCGCCATCGGCCGTCCATTTGTAGCCGGCATCGAGCGCTTGCAGTTCGGCGAGGCTGAAGTGCACGACCGGGCCTTGGCCATTGGTGGTGCGTTCCAGGGTGTCATCGTGGATCACCACCAGTTTGGCGTCCTGGCTCAGGTGCAGATCCATCTCCAGCATATCGACGCCGAGAGCGGTGGCGCGTTCGAAGGCGAACAGGGTGTTCTCCGGCCACAGCCCCTTGCCACCGCGATGGGCGATCACCAGAGGGCGCTCGCCGAGGTCTTCGAGCACTGCAGGCGTGCTCGACGGGCGGCTGGTCAGTGTGAGCACCAGCACGACGACGCCGATCAGCAGCAGCGGTACGAGCAGAAATCGGGTGATGCGCAGCATGGGCCGGGTCTCGAAAGCGGTTCGGGACTTTGTGCCCCACTACAGAGGCATTGGCAAGCATTGCGGCTGAAGGGGGAGCGCCCAGAGCAGCATTGGCGGTGGGCGCGTCGGAGTCGGTGCGCATGGCGCACCCTACGGGGGTAGGGTGCGCTGCGCGCACTACGGCAGCCGCTATTGGCTGCGGCTCTTCAGCTAGCCAGCAACCAGACACCGGTCGCTGCCGAGGCTGCACCGGCGATACGCACCAGCGGTGCCGCCGCTTGCGGCAGGAAGCGCACCAGGGCAAAGCCGATGGCGTGCAGCGCCGCGGTGGCGACGATGAAGCCGATGGCGTAACCGAAGGGGCTTGCCAGATCAGGCAGTTCCAGGCCGTGGGCGACGCCGTGGGTCAGGGCGAAGAGCGCGGTCAGGGCAACGGATACCGCCATGGGGAGGCGTGCAGCCACAGCCACCAGCAGGCCGAAGGCCAGACCCGACCCGGCGATGCCGGTCTCCATCAGCGGGATTTCCACACCGGCGAAGCCGAGAAGGCCGCCGACCAGCATGGTGCTAACGAAGGTCACCGGCAGTGCCCAGCGCGCCGCACCACTCTGTTGCGCGGCCCACAGGCCGACGGCGAACATCGCCAGCAGGTGATCCAGGCCGAACACCGGGTGGGCCAGGCCGGCCATGAGCCCGGAATCGCCGTGCCCGGGGTGAGCAAAGGCCAGCGCCGGGGTGCAGAACAGGGCGATGGCGTAGAGGGTTTTGCGCAGATTCATGAGGTTCTCCTTGAGTGGAATCAGGCCGCGGTGAGCATGCCCTGGCGTTCGATGAAGGCGATGATCTCGTCGAGACCCTGGCCGACTTTCTGGTTGCTGAAGACAAAGGGCTTGTCGCCGCGCATCTTCAGCGTGTCGCGCTCCATGACCTCCAGCGAGGCGCCGACCATGGGCGCGAGGTCGACCTTGTTGATCACCAGCAGGTCGGATTTGCAGATACCCGGGCCGCCCTTGCGAGGCAGCTTGTCGCCGGCCGATACGTCGATCACGTACAGAGTCAGGTCGGACAGTTCCGGGCTGAAGGTGGCGGAAAGGTTGTCGCCACCGGATTCGACGATGATCAGGTCCAGGCCGGGGAAGCGGCGGTTGAGTTGTTCGACGGCCTCCAGGTTGATCGAGGCGTCTTCGCGAATGGCGGTATGCGGGCAGCCGCCGGTTTCCACGCCGATGATGCGCTCGGGCTCCAGGGCCTCGTTGCGCACCAGGAACTGGGCGTCTTCCTGGGTATAGATGTCGTTGGTGACCACGGCGATGTTGTAGCGCTCGCGCAGGGCGCGGCACAAGGCCAGGGTCAGAGCGGTCTTGCCGGAACCGACCGGGCCGCCGATGCCGACACGCAGGGGTTGGCTGTTCATGTGCTGTTGTTCCTCGTCAGGAGCGGAAGAGACGTGAGTACTGGCGCTCGTGCGCCATGCTCGCCAGGGCCAGGCCGAAGGCGGCGCTGCCCCAGTGTTCAGGGGAAAGGTTGGCGGCTTGCTGCTGGGCGGCATCGAGCTGCGGTAGCAGGCGGCTGGTCAGGCGTTGGGCGGCCTGCTGACCCAGCGGCAACACCTTCATCAGCACGGCGAGCTGGTTTTCCAGCCAGCCCCACAGCCAGGCAGCGAGGGCGTCGTCCGGGCTGATCTGCCAGGCGCGTGCGGCCAGGGCCCAGGCCAGTGCCAGGCCGGGTTCGTCCTGGGCAGCAAGTGCTTCACGCGCCGCCTCGTCCAGTTCGGGTAGACCTTCGAGCAACTGCCGCAGCGAGTAACCCATCTGCCGGCTCTCCAGAGCCAGCTCGCGTGTCTCGCGGCTGGCGCGGTGCTGCTCGGCCAGTTGCTGCAGGCGCGGCCAGTCGCCCTCGTCTGCGGCGCGGCAGTGAGCCAGTAGCAGCGGCGCTTCGAAGCGGGCGAGGTTGAGCGTCAGTTGATCGGCCAGCCAGCACTCGGCGCTTGCGGCATCGGTGATCAGGCCGCTGTCGATGGCCCATTCCAGGCCTTGCGAGTAGCTGTAGCCGCCAATGGGCAGCTGCGGGCTGGCCAGGCGCAACAATGCCCAGGCTGGTTTCATGGCGTTGCCTTTGCCAGGCTCGATGGGGGCAGCGTCACTTGCGTACCCCGAATTGGTGCAGGCGCGGACCGTAGTTGAATTCTTCATCGCCGTGATGGGAATGGTGATGGCCGCCGCCGTAGGCGCCTTGCTCTGGCTGATAGGGCGCTTCGACGGCTTCGACCGTAGCACCGAGCTGTTCGAGCATGGCCTTGAGCACGTAGTCGTCAGGCAGGCGCAGCCAGCCGTCACCCAGTTGCAGGGCGACATGCCGGTTGCCCAGGTGGTAGGCGGCGCGCATCAGCTCGAAGGGGCTGGCGCAGGTCACGTGCAGCAGCGGCTCGGCCTTGGCCCGTACCTTGACGATGCGCCCGTCCTTGGCCAGCAGGCACTCACCATCGGCCAGCGCCGGTTGGCCGCGCTCAAGGAACAGGCCTACCTCTTCACCGTCAGTGGTGAAACAGCGCAGGCGGCTCTTGCTGCGGGCTTCGAAGGTCAGTTCCAGTTCAGCGTGGCAGGCGCTCTGTGGCGCGATTCGGGAGTGGATCACCAACATGCGTATCTATTCCGGGGCAATGTGCCCGGAAATAGTGCAAGTGGCTTGCCAAGGCTGAAGAGTGGCGCAAGGCGGGGCGTTCAAGCCTGTTGTGGATAACTTGGCGAGGCGGTCAGTTTTGATTTGGTGCGTTTTTGTTAGGGGTGAGCGATTTTGGTGCGCTCTAGTCGGAGGGCTTGCCCAGCCCCAGCCAATGCTTGCCACCGACCATGATGAAGCGCAGCTGCTGAATGACCTTGGCTTCTGCGGTGAGGTGCGCCGGCAGGGTTTCAGCGGGTGGGTCGATCAGTTCGGGCAGGGTGGCGAATACGGTCTTCACCACCAAGTCTGACACCACGTCGCGCGCTGCATCGTCGAGGTGCGGCATACGGTTCATCAGCTTGAGGTCGGCGGCCAGGTCGCTGGTGATGCGTTCGCGCAGGGCCGCAACGGCCTGGCGCACCGGTTGCGAGCCGCCGTACTGCTCGCGGGCGAGGAACAGAAACTGGGCGCGATTGGCGGCCACTTCGGCGAGGAAGATGCGCACCGAGGCGTCGATCATGCCGCGCATCTCGAACTCGTGACGGCGCACCTGACGGATCGCCGCGCGGAAGGTTTCACCGACTTCCGCCACCAGTGCCAGGCCGAGTTCGTCCATGTCGGCGAAATGGCGGTAGAAGCCAGTGGGCACGATGCCGGCGACACGCGTCACCTCACGCAGGCTCAGGCTGCCAAAACCGCGGCCGCTTTCCATCAGCGTGAGGGCGGCAGCCATCAGGGCTTGGCGGGTCTGCTGCTTTTGTTCGGCGCGTGGCGTCATGCGAGATCAGGGTCGTTGAGCGATGCCGCACTCTAACAAATGCGCAGCGCCAGCGTCGAACCGAGCCGGCATCGTTCGGTGAACAACTGTTGACTGAAAATCGTGCTTTCTGTCAGTCTTGTGCACAAGTGTTCACTGGATTTATTGAATGGCTTTATTTTCCCTTTCTGGGGCGCGCTGGGTTGCGGGTTATCTGCGGCCGCTACGTAGGCTTTGTGACGGTGGTTGGCTGCGTGAGGCGGATGTCGATCTATGCCTGCGCCAGTTGCACCCGACGCTGCGCCTCAATCGTGTGTTCGCGCAGGTCGAGTCGCGCCGCTGGGTCGCCGACGACATGCTGGCACTGCAACTGCGCTGCAATGGCAATGCGCGCGACTGGCGAGCCGGGCAGCATGTCCAGCTGTATCTGGAGCAGGACGGCGTGCGTCACGGACGCAGTTACAGCCTGACGTCGGTGGCAGACGACGGGCGCATCGAGATCGCGATCAAACGCCAGCCGGGTGGGCGCCTGTCCAATCTGCTGCTCGATCTGGAGGTGGGTGAGGTGATCGAGCTGGGCCAGGCATTCGGTGAGTTCGCCTGGCCTCAGGAGCAAGGGGCTGTGCTGCTCATGGCAGCAGGCAGCGGCATCACGCCATTGTTCGGCCTGCTGCGTGACGCTCTGGCGCGTGGCTTCACTGCACCGGTGACACTGCTGCATCAGGTGCGCCGTCAGGGGCAACAGGCCTTTGCCGAAGAGCTGCAGGCATTGGCGGCACGTCATGCCAACTTCCAGGTGCACTGGCTTTTCAGTGGCGAGGGTGATCGCCTGTCCGCCGAACGGCTGGCTGCGTTGCCGGGCGATCATCTGCGGGTCTGTGGTCCGCGTGGTTTCGTCGAGCAGGCATGTGGCTGGTGGCATGACGCCGGACGCGGGAGCAGCCTGCAATCGGAAAGCTTCAGTCCGCTTCCGATGCTGGCCGAAACGGCGGCTGGCGAAGTCCGCTTGAGCTTCGCCCGGAGTCGGCAGCGGGTTTCCGGCAGCAGCAATGCAAGTCTGCTGGAGCAGGCCGAAGCTGCCGGGCTGCGTCCAGCTCATGGCTGCCGTCAGGGTATCTGTACCAGTTGTACCTGTTTGCTGCTGGCCGGCACGGTGCGTGATCTGCGCAGCGGTGAACTGTTCGCCGAGCCGGGGCAGCCCGTCCGTCTATGTGTCAGCGCCCCGCATGGGGATGTGGAGATCGACCTGTGAGCAATCGTCCTGATCGTGAGTTGACCCCCGCCGAGCTCGAAGCCTTCGGCCAGGAGCTGGACGCATTGCGCCAGCGCACCCTGGCCGACCTGGGCGAGGCCGATGCGTGCTACATCCGCCGTGTGCGTGGCGTGGTGCGCCTGTGCTGCTGGGCTGGCCGTGCGCTGCTGATGTTTGGCTGGTTTCCACCGACCTGGCTGCTCGGCACGTTCTTGCTGGGGCTGGGCAAGATCCTCGAGAACATGGAACTGGGCCACAACGTGATGCACGGCCAGTACGACTGGATGAACGACCCGGAATTCGCCGGACGTCAGTATGAGTGGGACATCGTCGGCCCCGCGGACTTCTGGCGACATACGCATAACCACGTGCATCACACCTACACCAACGTGCTGGGCATGGATGATGACGTTGGCTACGGCGTGGTGCGGCTGTTCCCGGAGCAGCGTTGGAAGCCTTTCTACCGCTGGCAGCCGCTGTGGGTGACGATCCAGGCGCTGCTGTTCCAGTACGCGGTGGCGATCCAGCACCTGCGGCTGGACAAACTGGTGAAAGGCCGCATCAGCAAGGAGGAGGTGCGTCCGCTGGCACGTCAGTTCAGTGCCAAGCTGGCGCGGCAGTGGGGCAAGGACTATCTGGCGTTTCCGCTGCTGGCCTTGCTGCTCGGTGCCAATGCCATGGCTGTGCTGACGGGCAATCTGGTGGCCAATCTGCTGCGCAATCTATGGACCTTTCTGGTGATCTTCTGCGGCCATTTCACCGAGAAGGCGGCGGTCTTTGCGCCAGAAATATTGCAAGGGGAGACGCGCGGGCACTGGTATCTGCGGCAACTGCGCGGCTCGAGCAACCTGTCCGGTGGGCCGCTGCTGCATATTTTGACCGGCAACCTCAGCCATCAGATCGAGCATCACCTATTCCCGGATCTGCCTGCGCGGCGCTATGCCGAACTGGCGCGTGAGGTGCGCCTGATCGCCGAACGTTATGGCCAGCATTACAACTGCGGCACCTTGTGGGGGCAGTTTGCGACTGTGCTGCGACGTATCTGGATCTACCGCTTGCCCTCTGCAGGGATGGCGTGACTCGCTGCGTGCCGGTGCGCGCTCGCCTATAAATCGCGGGCATGAAAAAGCCCGGCCTGTGCCGGGCTTGGGGTGTTGCGATAGCACTTAGGCAGTGCGTCCACGTTGCTCGATCAGGCGATCAGATCCGCCTTCGGCCAGCTGTACACGCTGTGCGCCAGGAGTACGTTCGTAACCACCTTCGGCCAACTGAACGCGCTGGGCACCAGGGGTACGCTCATATCCGCCTTCTACCAGCTGGATACGCTGGCTGCCGGGAGTACGGTCGTAACCATCTTCGGCCAGTTGAATGCGTTGAGCGCCCGGAGTGCGTTCGGAGCCGTTCTCGGCCAGCGGTGCGACGGGTTGTTGTTGGACCTGGCTGTCCTTGGCTTCACCCACCAGAGGGAAGGGCGCGCTGCTCGGAGCGGCGAATACGCTGGTGGTGATCAGACTAAGGGCCAGAGTGGCGAGGGTCAGTTGAGCTTTCATGTCGATGTCTCCTTAGGGAGTAATAAGTGGCTTCGGAATCAATTCTTAAGGACATGAGCGCAGATAAGAACTTGACTGGCCTGATAGTGAACATCGACCCCCTCAATACTTGATCGAGAGGCTCTATCTCGTGGCTTGTGGCCGGGTGACAAGCGTGGCAGCGAATATTTGGTGAAGCATCGCACTGGATGCCGGGCACGCGTATGCTTGGCGCCCTTTGCGGGTCGTGCTCGATCCGTACTCTTTTGCAGTTCCCTGGAGGCAGGCTCAGTAATGCTCGCGGCACAGGCAATTTTGCCGATCTTCGCTTTGATCGTTCTCGGCTACGTATTGGGTTGGCGTCAGTGGCTCACCAGCGAGTCGGCGGCTGGCCTGGCCAACATCACCTTCAAGCTGTTCATGCCGACGCTGCTATTCGCGGGTATCGCCAAGGCATCGCTGGCCGAAGGGCTGTCGCCGATGTTGCTGTTGGCCTATTACCTGCCGGTACTGCTGGTGTTCGTCGTGGTCAACGTGCTGGCGCACTGGCGGCGTGGTACGGCGACGCCGCTGGGATTGGTGGCGGCGTTCTCCAACAACGTGCTGGTCGGCATTCCGCTGATCGCCAGCCTGATGGGTAACAACGGCCTGCTCTACGTTTTCGCCATCCTGGTGTTTCACAGCCTCACGCTGTTTTCCCTGCACAGTTTCTACACCGCCTTTGGCAGCCAGGAACGCGTCGACGGTCGTGCGCTGCTGAAGAACCTGGCCAACCCGATGATCATCGGCCTGGGACTGGGGGCGCTGCTCAACGTCTCCGCGCTGCCGGTACCGGAGAGCCTGTGGCGGGCGATCACCTGGCTTGGCCAGGCTGCGCTGCCCTGCGCGCTGATCGTGCTCGGCGCCAGCCTGTCACGCTATCGCCTGCGCCCGACCGGCGAGGCCTGGGGCGTGGCATTGGCCAAGCTGGTGCTTTTCCCTGCGCTGGTGTGGTGGCTCAGCGGCCAGCTACCTGGCCTCAACGAGACTGCGCGCAGCGTGTTGGTGCTGCTTGCTGCTTGTCCCAGCGGGGTCAACGTGATGGCTTTTGCCCGCAGTGCGGAGGACAGTCGCAGTGTCAGCGCGGCAATCTCGCTGTCGACGTTGCTGGCTGCGGTTTCACTGCCGTTGTGGATGCTGGTGGTCGGGTTCTGATTGTTCTGTCTGGCGATTCCCTCTTCCGGGCGATAGGCGTGTTCGCAGTGGCCGACTAGCATCGTGCTTCCGCTGCGTTCAGGACTGCCCAGATGAAACGTCTCGCCCGTGTGTTGCTCGGCCTGTTGCTGGTATTCGGGCTGACTCTCGCCGCTTTCGTCGCCCTCAACTGGGCGCCGGACCGTCCTCTGGACGAGCTCAAGGCCCGCTGGGCGCCACCGCCGTCACAGTTCGTAGACATCGATGGGATGTCGGTGCACCTTCGTGATCAGGGGCGACGCGATGACCCCGAGCCTATCCTGCTGCTGCACGGCACGTCGGCCAGCCTGCACACCTGGGAAGGCTGGGTGAAGGAACTGGCCCCACGGCGTCGGGTGATCAGCGTGGATCTGCCCGGCTTCGGCCTCACCGGGCCATTCGTCGATGGCGATTACCACGTCGAGCACTACACGGCGTTTCTCCTCGCCCTGCTCGATCATCTACGGGTGAAGCGTGTCGTGCTGGTCGGCAACAGTTTCGGTGGCCAGTTGGCCTGGCGCTTTGCCCTGGCCCATCCCGAACGTAGTGCACGTCTGGTGCTGGTGGACGCGGCCGGCTATCCGCGCAACGCCGAGTCTGTACCGATAGGCTTTCGCCTGGCAGGCATCCCGGCCTTGGCGCCGCTGATGAGCCGCTTGTTGCCGCGGAGCATGATCGAGTCGAGCGTGCGCAACGTTTATGGCGATCCGGACAAAGTCGACGATGAACTGGTCGAACGCTACTACCAACTGACGTTGCGCGAGGGGAACCGCCAGGCCTTGCGCCAGCGCTTCGCTCAGGCCCCCAGCGGCGAGCTGCACGAGCGTATCGGCGAACTGCAATTGCCTACGCTGATCATCTGGGGCGCGCGTGACCGGCTGATTCCTCCGGACAATGCCGAGCGCTTCGCCGCCGACATCGAGGGCAGCCAGCTGGTGCTGTTCGATGACCTTGGCCATGTGCCCCAAGAAGAGGACGCACAGCGCACCGTTGCAGTGCTGGTTGCCTTTCTGCTGCGCTGAGGCTCTAGCACGGTACTTTCCAAGTGCTTGATTTTGTTCGACGAAAGGCTTGCCGCTAATGGCTGGCGCGTTTCCTGCTTTGGCTCGGCGGGGCGGTTGGCTTTGGCGAATCTTCGTCTAGGCTGACGGGATAACGAACAAAAACAGCAGGAAACTGCATGCGCAAGGGCATTAGAGCTTTCGTCCGGGTCGTGGACGCATTCAACCTGAGGGTCGGGCGCTTCGCCATGTACCTGATCTTCGCCATGCTGGCGGTGCTCCTGTACTCCTCCATCAGCAAGACTTTCTTCACGCCATCGATCTGGACCCTGGAAAGCGCCCAGTTCCTGATGGTCGCCTACTTTCTGCTCGGCGGCGCCTACTCCATGCAGCTTGACGCCCATGTGCGCATGGACCTGGCCTACAGCAACTGGTCGCCACGCACCCGAGCGGTGGTCGATGCGATCACCGTGTTCATGCTGATCTTCTACCTGGTGATGCTGCTGATCGGTGGCATTTCCTCCACCGAGTACGCCATTGAATACAAGGAGACCAGCTACTCGGCGTGGTCGCCCTACATGGCTCCCATCAAGATCGTCATGTGTTTGGGCATCGTCATGATGCTGCTGCAGGCGATCGCCACCTTCTTCAAGGATCTGTACGCGGCCCGTGGGGAGACGCTTTGATGAGCTACGAGCTGATCGCAATGCTGATGTTCTCCTCGATGATGCTGTTGCTGCTGACCGGTAAGCGAGTCTTCGGCGCCATCGGCTTCGTCGCTGCGGCTGCTGCATTGCTGTTGTGGGGTGATGGCGGCTCGGAGATGGCCTTCAGTGCAGCCATGAAACTGATGAAGTGGTACCCGCTGCTAACCCTGCCGATGTTCGTGTTCATGGGTTACATGCTCTCCGAGTCGGGCATCGCCGAAGACCTCTACAAGATGTTCCATGTGTGGATGGGCCCGCTGCCGGGCGGCCTGGCCATCGGCACCATCTTCCTTATGGTGGCGATCTCGGCGATGAACGGCCTGAGCGTGGCCGGCATGGCCATTGGCGCCAGCATCGCCTTGCCCGAGCTGCTCAGGCGTGGCTATGACAAGATCATGATCACCGGGGTGATCCAGGCGGGCAGTTCGCTGGGGATTCTGATTCCGCCCAGCGTGGTGCTGGTGCTCTACGGCATGATCGCGCGTCAGCCGGTGGGGCAGTTGTGGCTGGCCGGGGCGATTCCCGGACTGATGATGGCCGGCATGTTCATGCTCTACATCGCCATTCGCTGCCGCTTGCAGCCGCAGCTCGGCCCAGCGCTGTCACAGGCCGAGCGCGAGCAGATCAGCATGCAGGAGAAGCTGCGCCTGCTCAGTGCCGGGCTGGTACCGGTGTTCATTTTCCTGTCGATGACCGGGCTGTTCCTGATGGGCTACACCAGCCTGGTGGAAAGCTCGGCGGTCGGTGCAGCGGCAGCGACCTTGGCAGCGCTGTTCAAGGGGCGGCTGAGTGGCAAGGTGATGGAGGAAACGCTGCGCAAGACCCTGGCCATCAGTTGCATGTTCATGTGGATCATTCTCGCCGCGTTGTGCTTCGGCGCGGTGTTCGATGGCCTTGGTGCGGTCAGGGCCATCGAAGGTTTCTTCGTCGACAGCCTGCACCTGGGGCCATGGCAGATTCTCATCCTGATGCAGATCTCCTTCATCGTGATGGGCATGTTCCTCGACGACACCGCCATGCTGGTGATCGTCGCGCCGCTCTACATCCCGCTGGTCGGTGCCCTGGGCTTCGATCTGATCTGGTACGGCGTGCTCTACACCATCACCTGCCAGATCGCCTACATGACCCCGCCATTCGGCTACAACCTGTTCCTCATGCGAGCCATGGCTCCGCCTGAAGTGTCCCTGCGCGACATCTACGTCTCGGTCATACCCTTCGTCTTCATCATGGTCCTGGCGCTGACTCTGGTCATGGTCTTCCCGCAGCTGGCGCTGTGGTTGCCGCAACTGCATTACGGCGGCTGATCAACGGAAACCGGCGCGTGCGCGCCAGCAGTCGAGTCGGTTCGCCCGGCCACTGGTAAGGCCGTCAGCTCTGGCGGCATTGAGCGGTTGTATTGCATCTGCATCGACACTATGGAGAGACCAGCATGAGTACGAGACGCGATTTCCTCAAGACCGCCGCGGTCACCACCGGAGCCGTAGGCACCGCTGCCCTCGGTTCGTCGCACATCTATGCCGCCGAGCCGAAGAAAATCACCTGGCGATTGCAAACCTATGCTGGTGCGGCGCTGGCCGAGCATGTGATCAAACCTTCGATTGACGCCTTCAACAAAGCTGCCAATGGCCAGATGGAGATCCAGTTATATTTTGCCGACCAGCTTGTGCCGACCGGCGAGCTATTTCGCGCCATGCAGCGCGGCACCATCGATGCGGTGCAGAGTGATGACGACTCGATTGCCGCGCCTGTGGACGTCTCGGTGTTCGGTGGTTACTTCCCCTTCGCCACCCGCTACAGCCTCGACGTGCCGGTGTTGTTCGAGCAGTACGGGCTCAACGAGATCTGGGCCGAGGCCTATGGTGAGGTCAAGGGCGTCACCTGGCTCGGTGCCGGCGCCTGGGACCCTTGCCACTTCGCCACCGTGCAGCCGGTTCGGAAACTCGATGATCTCAAGGGCAAGCGCATCTTCACCTTCCCTACCGCCGGCAAATTCCTTTCGCGCTTCGGCGTGATTCCGGTAACCCTGCCTTGGGAGGACGTCGAGGTGGCGATGCAGACCGGCGAGCTGGACGGCATCGCCTGGTCCGGCATCACCGAGGACTACACCGTCGGCTGGGCCAATGTCACCAAGTACTTCCTGACCAACAACATCTCCGGCGCCTGGTGCGGCTCCTACTTCGCCAACTCGGACAAATGGGCCGAGGTGCCGGAGCATCTCAAGACCCTGTTCAAGCTGTGCATGGACAGCTCCAACTACTACCGCCAGCACTGGTACTGGGGTGGTGAGGCGCAACTGCGGGTCGAGGGTGGCAAGCTGGAGCTGACCTCAATACCCGCCGAAGAATGGGCCACGGTTGAAGCCGAGGCGCAGAAATTCTGGGACGAAATCGCCAAGACCAGCCCGCGCTGCGCCAAGGTGGTGGACATCTTCAAGAAGTACAACGCATTGATGGCCAAGGCTGGAGCACCTTATCGCGGTTGAGGTCTCCCTCACGACTGCCCGCCCAACGCTCAGCAATGGGGCGGGCAGCGCTGGAGATTCTCTCGGGCCAGGTCTGTGAATGCCTTGAGCGAGGCAGACGGATTGCTCCGATTGGGGTAGTACAGGCACAGGTCATCTCTGGGTGGCGTCCAGTTCTGTAGCACTCGCAGCAGGTTTCCAGCATCGATCTCCGCTTGAACCTCCTGTTCCAGAAATAGCCCGAGCGCCACGTTCGCCTGCACGATGGCCTTGGCTACGCTCGGCTCATCCACTGTGAACTGACCCTCGACATCAACCCTGAGCACTTCGCCCGCATGTTCGAAGTACCAGGGATAGATGGCGCCGTTGGGCAGCCGGATGCGTAGGCATTCATGCTGTTTCAGATCGGCAGGTGTTTGCGGCATGCCGTGTTCGGCGAAGTACTTGGCTGTGCCCACCACGGCATAACGCTGTGTCTGGCCGAGTGAGATGGCGATCATGTCACCTGGTATCAGGCTGGATGCGCGCACGCCCAGATCGAAGCCTTCCGCGACGATGTCCATCAGTCGTTCCTCCGTCACCAGATCGATCTGGACGCGCGGGTAACGGTCGGCAAACTCCAGGACCAGCGGCATGAGTGCTGTGCGTGCCGCGCTGGCAAATGCGTTGATTCTGATCACGCCAGCAGGTTCGGCGTTGTGCGAGCGAACCGTCTCCAGTGCGCCGCGTAGAGCCTGCAGCGTAGGCCCCACTTGCTCCAGATAACGTCGACCTGACTCTGTCAGCGACACGCTGCGTGTGGTGCGATTGAACAGACGCGTCTGCAGCGTCATCTCCAGCTTGGCGATAGTGCTGCTCAGCGCGGTAGTGGAAACATTCAGGTCGATAGCTGCCCGCCGAACCGAGGCACGGCGGGCCACGGCCAGGACGGCCTCCAGCTCATGAAGGGTAAGGCGTGAATCGGACATCGAATAGTCCTGCTATGCGGGATAGGCCATCAGCATTTGTCCCAATTGAGCAGATTGTCTCGCGAGAGGCAAGATCGCAGCTCTGCAAGACCGAAAACTGTGAGAGGACCTAGCGTATGAACCTGCAATTGCCGAGTGTCGTTCAAGCCTACTTCGAGATCAGCAACGGCGATGACATCTCACGTATGACGGCGTGTTTCCATGCGGACGCCAGCGTGATCGATGAAAACCGCTGCCATAAGGGGATCGAGGCCATCGAGTCCTGGCAGCAGGCTGCGCGGAAGGCATTCACTTACCGGGTGGAGCCCATCGAGTCGTTTACCAAGGAGGATCAACTCAGCGTCACGGCAATGGTGAGTGGTGACTTTCCCGGTAGTCCGATACCACTCAAGCATGTATTTCGTTTGCGTGACGGGCGGATCAGCTCACTGGAGATTGCGCCATGATGAACCTTGAGTTTGCTGGCAAGCGTGTCCTGGTGACCGGTGGGACCAAAGGTGTGGGACTCGCAGTGGTTCGTCTTTTCCAGGCGGAGGGCGCGCAGGTACTGACCGCTGCGCGACAGGCCGACAGCGCCGTACCGCCAGATCTGTTCGTTCAGGCGGATCTTTGTACCCCAGACGGTTGCGCGGCGCTGGTGGCGGCGGCCGAGCAGCGCCTGGGTGGCGTCGACATTCTGGTGCACGTCCTGGGTGGCTCGTCCGCTCCTGGCGGAGGGTTTGCCGCGCTGGATGACGAGCAGTGGCAGCGCGAGCTCGACCTGAACCTGTTCCCTGCGGTTCGCCTCGACCGTGCACTGCTTCCGGGCATGCTGCAGCGTGCAGCGGGCGTGATCATCCATGTGACGTCCATTCAAAGCCGCTTGCCGCTGCCCGAGGCGACCACTGCGTACGCTGCAGCCAAAGCGGCGCTTTCGATTTACAGCAAGAGCCTGTCGAAAGAGGTTTCGCCCAAAGGCGTGCGCGTCGTGAGGGTCGCCCCTGGCTGGATCGAAACCGAGGCATCGGTCGCCTTGGCCAAGCGATTGGCAGAGGAGGCGGGCACCGATTATGACGGAGGCAAGCGCATCATCATGGATGCGCTGGGAGGTATTCCGCTCGGTCGCCCTTCGACGCCGTCAGAAGTCGCTGAGCTGATAGCGTTTCTGGCGTCACCTCGGGCGGCCTCCATCACCGGTAGTGAATTCCTGATCGACGGCGGTACGGTGCCGACAGCTTAGTGCGTCGCAGTGGATAGCCTTCGGTTGTCCACCGCCTTGATCGTCATCGCCTATTTTTCTGCCCCGCTCCCTGCCATCCCGGCAATCCTGTACCACACTCTATGAGCCTGAAACGGACGCTGTCACAAGCGTCGCGCTGCGTTCGTGCGTCGTCGGCCTTGCCTGGCCGGTCATGAATGCCCAGCTCTTCGCTTAACCCGCCCGCGATAACAACAAGACACAGGGGGTAGCATGTTCAAACCACGGGATGTAAAGACCCTGGGCGATGCCCGGCGCATCGTCGAGGAGCGTGGCCTGAGCCACGTCAAGGTTGGCCTGTTCGATAACGATGGGGTGATGCGCGGCAAATACATGAGCCGCAGCAAGTTCTTCTCCGCTCTCGAGCACGGCTTTGCCTTCTGCGATGTGGTGCTCGGCTGGGACGTCAAGGATCAGCTCTACGACAATGCCCAGTACACCGGCTGGCACAGTGGCTACCCGGACGCGCCGGTGCGCATCCTGCCGCACACCTGCCGCGAGATTCCCTTCGAGAACGGCATGCTGCTGTTTCTCGCCGAGTTCGACCAGCAAGCCGAGGCGGTGTGCCCGCGCGGCACGCTGCGTCGGGTCATCCAGCGCTGCCAGGACATGGGCTTCGAGCCCTTCGCTGCGCTGGAATACGAGTTCTTCATGTTCGATGAAACCCCGGAGTCGGCGCGGGCCAAAGGCTTTCGCGATCTCAAACCGTTCACCCCGGACTGGTTCGGCTACTCGATGATCCGTAACTCGGTGCATGCCGAGCTCTATCACCAGATTCTCGAAATGGGTGAGGCGATGGATTTCCCCATCGAAGGACTGCACACCGAAACCGGCCCGGGCGTGCTCGAGGCAGCCATCGCCTACGACCATGCCGAAGCCGCAGCGGACAAGGGCGCGCTGTTCAAGACCTTCATGAAGGTACTGGCCCAGCGCAACGGGCTGATGGCCACCTTCATGGCCAAGTGGTCGGGCAAGTACCCAGGGCAGAGCGGCCACATCCATGTGTCGTTGCGTGACCGCAAGACGGACAAGTCGGCGTTCTACGACCCCAGCCAGGCGCACAACATGAGCAAGCTGCAGCGGCATTTTCTCGCCGGGCAGCAGCGTTTGATGCCGGAATTTCTGTGCATGGTGGCGCCGACCCTGAACAGCTATCGCCGTCTTATTCCTGGATTCTGGGCGCCCACCGACGCCACCTGGGGTGTGGAGAACCGCACCGCAGCACTGCGAGTGATCCCCGGTAGCGACAAGTCGCAGCGCCAGGAATACCGCCTTGGCGCTGCCGACGGCAATCCGTTCCTGGCGTTGTCGGTGGCCATCGGCTCGGGCCTTTACGGCGTCATGCAGGAGTGGGAACCAACCGATCCTGTCAGCGGCAATGCCTATGCGGTCAAGCACCCCGAGGAGCTGGCGCTGCCGCGCACCCTGTGGGACGCCGCGCAACGCCTGAAGGGATCGCAGGCCGCCCGTGAGATGTTCGGCGATGCCTTCGTCGAGCATTTCGCCGCCAGCCGTGAATGGGAAGAGCGCGAGTACCGTCGCCATGTCAGCGATTGGGAGCTGGATCGCTACTTCGAAATCATCTGATTCCACCGTCCGCAGCCCGGATGCAATCCGGGCCGGTTTGGTCGAGTGTCCCGGATTGCATCCGGGCTACGCGGGCAAGATTTCTGGAGCACCTTATGAGCAAGCTGCAATGCATTTCCCCCATCGACGGCTCGGTCTACGTCGAGCGTCATCTGGCGTCCAATCCTGAAGTGCTGGTGGCGTTGGCCAAGGCCGAGCTGGCGCAGCAGGCCTGGAAGCAGACGCCACTGCGCGAGCGTATCGCCATCGGTCGGCGTGCCATCGAAGCCTTCGCTGCCCGTGAGGCACAGTTGGCCAAAGAGCTGTGCTGGATGATGGGCCGGCCGATCCGTTACGCCGCTGGCGAGATCCGTGGTTTCGTCGAGCGTGCCAGCCATATGGCGGATATCGCCGAGGGCTCGCTGGCCGATATACGCCTGCCGGAAAAAGCCGGCTTCACCCGCTTCATTCGCCGTGAGCCATTGGGCCTGGCGTTGATCATCGCGCCCTGGAACTACCCCTACCTGACCGCCGTCAACGCGGTGATGCCGGCCCTGTTGGCGGGCAATGTGGTGTTGCTCAAGCACTCGGCGCAGACGCCGCTGTGCGCCGAACGCATGGTCGAGGCCTTCGCCGAAGCGGGTCTGCCCGAAGGCGTATTCCAGTACCTGCACCTGAGCCATGGCGAGACCGAAGCCTTGATTCGCTCACCAAGTATCGACCACGTTGCCTTCACCGGTTCGGTGCCCGGCGGAGCCATGGTCGAGCGCGCTGCTGCTGGGCGTTTCATTAGTGTCGGGCTGGAGCTGGGGGGTAAGGACCCGGCCTACGTCCGCGCCGACGCCGATCTGCAGCACGCGGTGGAAACTGCCATCGACGGCGCCTTTTTCAACTCCGGACAATCGTGCTGCGGTATCGAGCGCATCTACGTGCACGAGTCATTGTTCGATGAGTTCGTCGAGCGCGCGGTGGCGCTGGTGCGCCAGTACAAGCTGGGGCGTTCGGATGATCCAGAGACTACCCTGGGGCCGCTGGTGCGCAGCGACGCCGCCGACTTCGTCCGCGCTCAGATCGCCGAGGCGGTCGAGCAGGGTGCCAAGGCACATATCGACCCAGCCGAGTTTCCCCAGGATGCGCCAGGTACGCCTTATCTGGCGCCGCAGGTGCTGACCAACGTCAACCATGAAATGCGCGTGATGACCGAGGAATCCTTCGGTCCGGTGGTGGGCATTCAGAAGGTCGCCAGCGACGAGGAAGCGCTGGCGCTGATGAACGACAGCGAGTTCGGCCTGACCGCTGCCATCTTCAGTCGCGACGTCGATGCCGCCATGGCCCTGGCTGATCGGGTCGAGGCCGGCACGGTGTTTCTCAACCGCTGCGACTACCTCGACCCCGGCCTGGCCTGGACCGGGGTTAAGCACTCGGGGCGCGGCTGCAGCCTGTCGCGGGTCGGCTATGAACAACTAACCCGACCAAAATCCTTCCACTTCAAGACTCAGCTGTGAGGCGCGCGCCATGGACCTGAATCAGTACCGCATGAACTGGAACTACCCGACCTCGATGCGCGTAGGTGTTGGCCGCATTGCTGAGCTGGCCGAGGCCTGCCGCCTGCTCGGCATGCGCGCGCCGCTGCTGTGCACCGACCCAGGCTTGGCGGCGTTGCCGATGATCGACGCGGCACTGCGCCAATGTCGTGATGCCGGGCTGAAGGCCGGGCTGTTCTCGGCGATCAAGGGCAACCCCACTGGCAGCAACGTGATGGACGGTGTCGCCGCATTCAAGGCCGGCGGACACGACGGCGTGATCGCCTTCGGCGGCGGCTCGGCGCTGGATGCCGGCAAGGCCATTGCCCTGATGGTCGGTCAGGATCGGCCGCTGTGGGATTTCGAGGACGTCGGCGACAACGCCAGCCGGGTCAAGGTATCCGGCATGGCGCCGGTGGTGGCGGTGCCGACCACTGCCGGCACCGGCTCGGAAGTCGGCCGCGCGTCGGTGATCACCGACGACGCCGCGCATATCAAACGCATCATCTTCCACGCGCGGATGCTGCCTGCTCTGGTGATTCTCGACCCCGAGCTGACCGTCGGCCTGCCTGCGAAAATCACCGCCGCCACTGGCATGGATGCGCTGTCGCACAGCCTGGAGGCGTTCTGCTCGCCACTGTTCCACCCCATGGCCGAGGGCATCGCCCTGGAGGGCATGCGCCTGGTGCAGCAGTATCTGCCGCGTGCTGTGGCGCAGGGCGGTGATGTCGAGGCGCGGCTGCAGATGCTGGTGGCCTCGAGCATGGGCGCCACCGCCTTCCAGCGTGGTCTTGGCGCGATGCATGCGCTGGCCCATCCGCTGGGTGCGCTGTACGACGCTCACCATGGCCTGCTCAACGCGGTTTTGATGCCTTACGTGTTGGTTGCGAACCGCGCCGTGATCGAGCCGCAGATGGAGAAGATGGCGCGCTACCTAGCGCTGCCGGGCGGCGGTTTCGATGCGGTGCTGGAGTGGGTGCTGACGCTGCGCAGTGAAGTGGGTATCGCCCACAGCCTGAGCGATATCGGCATCGACGATGCGCGTATCGAGCAGGTCGGGCGTATGGCCGAAGTGGACCCTTCGGCAGGCACCAACCCCATCGCCTACACGGCTGCGCAATACAGCGCATTGTTCGAGAAAGCGTTGCGCGGGACTTTGTAGCCCGGATGTAATCCGGGGGTGGCCGGACTTGCCGCGGATTTCATCCGGGCTACGGGCTGAGCAGCGAGTGCGTCAGCGGTCAAGAACCTGGCTGAAACGCAGCAGGTAACCGTCCGGGTCCTGGACCATCAGCTGGCGCACTCTGATCCAGCTGTCGCCAGTGCGGTACTCCACCGTCTCCGCCGGTAGGCGAAGCGGTACGTCATTGGCGAGCAGTGCCTGATGCAGCGGCTGCAAATCGACCACGTCGATTTGCAGATTGATGCCCCGCCCCAGCGGATGATCGAGTGGCAGAACTGTCCAGGGATCGCCTGCTTGCTGATGCGGCTCCATCTGCTCCAGCATCAACGCGGCTTCACCCAGAGCGATGGCTGCAAAACCATCTTCGGGGCGCAGGTACAGCAGCCTGAAACCCAGCAGCTCTTGGTAGAACCATAGGCTGGCCCGCAGATCACTGACCTGCAGCTCTGGCGTCAGGACCGGCAGGCGCGTGTGGTTCACGCCTGGTCCTGCTCCGCCTGCAAGGCCTCCAGCGCCGGCGCGGCATAGATGCCGACTTCCACGGCCAGCTCCATCACTCGTGGCAAGTCGCTGGCGTACACCAGCACGGCCTGCAGTTCGTCATCCAGCGGCTCGCTGAAATCTACCAGCACGTAGCCGCCGGTTTCCGGCGACAGCGCCGAGAGCTGAACCTGGATACGGTTGAGTGCTTTCAGTGGCTCGGTCTTGGCCAACTGCTTGGCCTTGAGCACGAATTGCACCTGCGGGCCGAAGGATTCGGTGATGCGCTGGAACAGCTCCTCGTAGCTGTCGGCCTGGAACAGCACCGTTTCCGGCAGGCTGCCGACCACTACCCATTCGCCCAGCGGGATGGGGAATTCGTCGTCGTAGTTAACGTCCGGGTTGTCGGCGAGAAAGGCCGCCGGATCGGCATAGGCCTGCGTGGCCTCGTCAGCGATACGGGCGATCTCGTCCTCGGGCAAGCAGCCGGAGCTTATCTTGGCGATCAGTTCTTCCAGCTGGGCTTTCATCTCGCTATTCCTCGGTCATTCAGATGGGCGGCAAGCATAACCCAGAGCCTGTTGTTCGATGCACGGGAGAACAGGTTTGGCTTCTGGCGTAGGAGCGGCTTTAGCCGCGAGCGGCATGTGCGAGAGGCCAGAATCGCGGCTGAAGCCGCTCCTACAAAAGCGCTGCGCCTAGCCGTAGCGCTTTTTCGCTTCGATGGCCAGGCCGCTGCCAATGCTGCCGAAGGTATTGCCTTCGACGCTACGCGCATTGGGCAGCATCGCCGCCACGCTCTGGCGCAGCGCCGGTACGCCGCTGGAGCCGCCGGTGAAGAACAGTGTGTCGACCTGATCGGCCGCCACGCCGGCATCGGCGAGTAGTTGCGTGAGGCTGGCACGAATGCGTTCAAGCAGCGGCTCGATGGCGTTCTCGAACAGCGGGCGCGTCAGCTCGGCGACCAGGCCCGGCTCGACGCGTGACAGGTCGATGGGACGTGCGTCCTGTTCGCTCAGGGCGATCTTGCTCTCTTCCACCTGCATCGCCAGCCAGTGCCCGGCGCGCTGTTCGATCAGGCCGAACAGACGGTCGATACCGGTAGCGTCGACGATGTCGTAGCGCATGTTCTGCAGGGCCAACTGGGTCTTCTGCGCGTACAGCGCATTGATGGTGTGCCAGGTGGCCAGGTTGAGGTGGTAGCTGGTGGGCATGAAGGCGTCGCTCTTCATCCGACTGCCATAGCCGAACAACGGCATCACCCCGGCCAGGGACAACTGCTTGTCGAAGTCGGTACCGCCGATATGCACGCCGCCGGTGGCGAGGATGTCGCCTTGGCGTTCGGCCAGGTGGTGGCGTTCGGGCGCCAGGCGCACCAGGGAGAAGTCCGAGGTACCGCCGCCGATGTCGACGATCAGTACCAGCTCCTCGCGATCCAGGTTCGACTCGTAGTCGAAGGCCGCGGCGATGGGCTCGTACTGGAACGACACGTCCTTGAAACCGAGCTTGTGCGCCACGGCCACCAGGGTGTTCTGCGCTTCCTGGTCGGCGGCGGGGTCGTCATCGACGAAGAACACCGGGCGGCCCAGTACCACTTCTTCGAAGGGGCGCTCGGCTTGGGCTTCGGCGCGTTTTTTCAGCTCACCGATGAAAAAGCCGAGCAGGTCCTTGAAGGGCAGAGCGCTGCCCAGCACGGTGGTTTCGCTCTTCAGCAGCTTGGAGCCCAGCAGGCTCTTGAGCGAGCGCATCAGGCGGCCTTCGTAGCCTTCCAGGTATTCGTGCAGGGCCAGGCGACCGTAGACCGGGCGGCGTTCCTCTGTGTTGAAGAAGATCACCGAGGGTAGGGTGATCTTGCCGTCTTCCAGCGGTAGCAGGCTGTCCTGGCCAGGGCGCAGCCAGCCGACGGTGGAGTTGGAGGTGCCGAAGTCGATGCCGCAGGCGCGGGCGGGAGTGGAGAAAGACATGAAACGCAGGCCATGAAAAACGGCCGCGCATTCTATGTCAGTCGCGCGGCGACGGCGAGCCGTCAGGACGGCAGGTCAAGGCTCTCTTCGCGCTTGCGCTTCCACTGCGTCCATTCGAAGCCCAGCACCACCAGCAGTGACAGTGCGAACGGCAGCAGCAGATAGAACACGCGGAACACGATAAGCGCCGCCAGCACATCGGCAGCGGGAATCTCCGGCAGTGCGGCGAGGAAGGTCACTTCCAGTACACCCAGGCCGCCAGGTGCATGGGACAGCAGCGCCAGAGAGAAGGAAGCGAGGAACACGCCGAGCACCACCAGATAGCCGGGATGATTGTCGGCCGGCAGGGCGAAGTAGATGATCGCCGCGGCGCAGAGCAGTTCCAGTGGTCCGGCCAGCAACTGGCGGCTGACGATGGGCAGGCGTGGATATTCCACATGCAGCTTGCCCAGCGTCCAGGGTTTGAACTGGCGCCAGGAGCCCAGCACGTAAAGGCCGACCAGGCACAGCAGGACGCTGCCGATGACTACCGAGACCAGAGGCGTGACATTGGCGACGCGGTGGATCAGGTCGGGCTGAGCGATCAGCACGCAGCCGCTGGCGAGCAGGGTGCCGAGGGCGAAGGTAAAGGAGCAGAAAACGATAAGGATGCCGATTTCCTGCGGCGTCAGGCCCTTGCTGCGGTAGGCTCGGTAGCGCACCACTGCGCCTGAGAACACCGAGGCACCGATGTTGTGGGCCAGAGCATAGGTGGTGAAGGAGCACAGGGTGATGAAGCGCCAGGGAATCTTCTTGCCAAGGTGAGCGACAGCGATGCGGTCGTACCAGGCCAGTGCCCAGTAGGCACCGAGGGTGGCCGCTGCGGCAAGCAGCCAGTTCATGTGGGAGATCGCTTCGATGCTGCCCTTGATCTCATCGAGGGAGATATTGCGCAACTCGCGATACAGCAGAAAGCCAGACAGCACCACGGCACTGAGTCCGATCAGCGTCCAGATCAGGTCGCTGCGCTTCAGTTTTGGTTTGGCTTCTACGACAGACACCGCAATTCCTCGCTCGCTAGGCCCCGAGGTAGTGGGGCCGCATGCCTCTGTGGGAGGCAGCTGTTCATCGGCCATCCGGCCATTGTGCAACGGCCGGTGGCGGATCGTGCCCGCGCGGCGCGCTGCGCAGTATCAGGGAGGCGCAGCCTGTACTCAACTGCCAAGCACATTCGCACCCTCTTGTAGTTGTGTCAGCGGTTGTCCTGATACGTTCATATCCATGCCAGCGTCAGCGCCGCCAGCACCGCGTAGCGGCTCGCTTTGGCCAGGGTGACGATGGCCAGAAATACCCACAGGCGCTCGCGCATTACACCGGCAACCAGCGTCAGTGGGTCGCCAATCACGGGCATCCAGCTCAGCAGCAGCGACCAGCGTCCATAGCGCGCGTACCAGTCCTGTGCCTGCTGTAACCGAGCAGGGCTGACCGGGAACCAGCGGCGCTCGCGATAGTGTTCGATGGAGCGGCCCAGCAGCCAGTTGACCCAGGAGCCCAGCACATTGCCCAGAGTAGCCACCAGTAACAGGGCCCAAAGGGGATGTTGGCCGGCCAGCAGCAAGGCGACCAGCACCGCTTCGGACTGCAGCGGCAACAGCGTCGCCGCGCCGAAGGCGGAGAGAAACAGAGCCGGATAGGCGGAAAGCCCAAGCATGTTCAGCACGGCCGACCCGAAGGTCGGCGCTGATCAGGGCTGCGATTCCTGGCCGGTGTTGGCCATGATCTCTTCCAGGCTCAGGCCGGTCAGGCCGTGAATGGTCTTCCACAGGTAGTAGAAGATGGCCATCAGCATGATCATCGAGGGAATGGCGATCATCGGGTAGCTGAGCAGGGTCATGCGTCCCAGCTCGTCGTTGAACGCCTCGGTACCGGCCGGGCTGACCACTATCCACTTGGCCAGCACATAGTTCATGAACGAGGAGAAGAAGAAGGTGCCGCTGAGCCAGTAGGTGGCGCGCATCAGGCGCGTCTCGAAGTGCTCGACATGGCCGCCTTGCTCCAGACGGTCGTGGATCTTGTCGATATTGAGCACGGTCTTGTTGAACAGCAGAGTGCGGATCAGTGGGTAGCGGGTGCGGGTCGAAACCAGCACGGCGATGCCGATCAGGCCGGGGATCAGCGCTTCCTTGACCGCCAACCACTGAGTGTCGAGCTTAAGCAGGCCGATACCGCCGGTCAACGCGACGCTGATCAGGCCGAGCAGGGCGATGAAGTTGAATTTGCGGTATTTGATCAGCTCGAACGCGCCCCAGGCCAGCGGGAACGCCAGGGCCAGGATCAACGCGCCATCGGCGCCGAGACGGTGCTCGCCACTTAGCTTCATCAGGATGAACGAGGGAATCAGGATGCTGATGGCCAGATCGATCAGCGGGCGGGGCTTGTGCGTCGGGGTACGGCTGTCAGTAGTGGCGGTCATGGTAGCTGGAGTCTGCGTAGGAAGCCCGATGATCGCCTGCCCGGCGCGTCAGGGCTAGCCCGACCGTCGGTTTTGAATGTGAAAAAGTATGAGTCGACAGCTTGCCGACAGGCGTCGCAGTGCCGCATGGCGATGCTAAAGTGATGGCAGGGTCCGGGAGTTGAACATGCCAAGAATAATTCCTTCCATTTGCCTGTTGCTGACGGCTCTTTCCCTGACGTCCGCGCCTGCCTGGGCGCGTGACTGCATCGGTATGGTGCCGGCCGGCACGTCAGCGTTCTGGAGCGAACTGGAGGCCGGCGCGAGACGCACCGCTGGTGAGCTGCAATTGGAGCTCTATACGCGCGCCCCGGCCCAGGAGGGCAGCGTCGAGGTGCAGTTGCAGCTGATAGATCGCGTGCTTGCACAGGGCTGCAAGGCGCTGATCATCGCCCCGGCTGGCGATGCTGTCGATACTCGGGTCACGGCCTTGCGTGCCGAAGGCATCCCCACTGTCTATGTCGATCGCGACGTTGCGGGGGACGGCGCTTATGCGTTGGTGGCGACTGACAACTTCCTCGCCGGTCAGTTGGCCGGGCAACAACTGGCCGAGCGTCTCGGGCGGGGTGGCAGAGTTGGGATGTTGCGTTTGCGGTCAGGGCTGCAATCGACCAAGGAGCGTGAGCGCGGCTTTCTGCTGGCGGCGCAGGCGACTGGGTTGCAGGTGGTGTTCGATACCTACCTGGGGGATGACCGCCAGCGCATCGCCGAGGCCTTGAGCCAGCAGTTACCCAAGCTCGACGGCCTGTTCAGCCCCAATGGCACCAGCAGTCGGGCAACCCTCGCGGCGCTGCGCCAACTGGGCAAGGCCGGTACGTTGGACTTCGTCGGTTTCGACGGTGGCGACCTGCTGTTCGATGCCGTGCGTAAGGGAGAGATTCATGCCCTGTTGCTCCAGCAGCCGCAGGCCATGGGGGATCATGCGGTGCGCCTGGTGCACCGGGCCCTGAGTGGCGAGCGCGCCATTTCGCGCCTGCAACTGCTGCTTGAACCGCGTGTAGTGACCGCCAGGGATTTGGCTGAAATGACAGCCCCGCAATAGCCTTGGTGATGGGCCAGGTGCGGGTTTATGATCCTTGTTCTGGCCGTCCTGAATTCGCTGTAGGGCGCGCTCTAGACGGTGGCGTGTGATGAATCTGAAGTGCCCGGTAGCCGTTCTGTTGTTGTTTTGCGGCCTCTGCGCCCATGTGGCGGTTGCCGATTTGCGGCTGTATACCGAAGACTATCGACCCTTCAGCTATCTCGAGAATGGCAAGCCGAGTGGCATGGCTGTGGCCGTGGTCGAGGAGCTGATCCGCCGCACTGGCGAGACGGCGCATATCGAACTGGTGCCCTGGACACGCGGCTATCACCAGGTTCGCCATCAGGCCGACACGGCATTGTTCTCCACCGTACGTACGGCGCAGCGCGAAGCAGAGTTTCAGTGGGTCGGACCGATCGCGCGCGGCTATACGCGCTTCTACACGCACAAGGATGCTGGGCTTCGAGTCGCCAGCCTCGAAGACGTCCGGCGCCTCGGCACCCTGGCGATTCCCAAACAGTGGTACAGCTACGAACTGTTGCGCGAACAGAACCTAGATAACCTGTATGGCGTGTCGACGCCTCAGGACATGCTGCGCATGTTTCGCCATCGCCGGGTCAAGCTGCTGCTGGCCAACAACCTGACCCTCGACGGCATGCTTGCCGAGCAGGGCATGAATGCCGGGCAGCTGCAGGAGCAGTTCGACCTGATGCCCAACGACTCCTATATCGCCTTTTCCCTGAAGACGGATCCGGCGCTGGTGGCACGTTGGCAACAGGCGCTGCAGCAGATGCGCCACGACGGCAGCCTGGAGCGGATCTACCGCCACTGGTTCCCTGCGGCCGATGAGCGCACCCTAGACGACTTGCTGCGCAGCGAGTGAAGCGGCTGCACGGGGCGCCCCGGCTTGCTAGGGTTTGTACGAAAAGTCGTCGAGCGAAGGTCAGGCGATACCGATGGCGGCCCCACTAAAACGGGTGAGGAACGGTCGGAGTCGCGTTCGACTTTACGAGCTGTAAATGAGCATTCGACCGGGCTGGCGTTCCAGCCCGTTTTTAACGAAGCATCACCGAGCGCAGGCACTTTTCGTACAGAGCCTAGGCTGCAAGCGAGAGGGGCGATGATGGCCAAGTGTATTGATCGATGGCTATGTGTTCTGCTGCTGGCGCTGTGCGCTCCGGTTCAGGCACAGCTGCGTCTGCTCACCGAGGATGCGCCGCCGATGAGCTTCATGCGCGAGGGCGAACCGAGCGGTCTTGCCATCGAGGTGGTCAGGGCATTGCTGGCGCGCACCGGCGACACTGGACAGATCGAGCTGATGCCCTGGACGCGAGCGCTGTACCTAGCCCAGCAACAGGAAGATATCGCGCTGTTTTCCACTGTGCGTACGGCCGAGCGTGAGGACCGGTTCCAGTGGGTCGGCCCCATTGTGGTCGGCACTACCAGTTTCTACTCGCTCAAGTCCCGCAACCTCGTCATCGACACGTTGGAGCAAGCCGCTGCCAGCGGACCTCTGGCGTTGCCCAAGCAGTGGTACACCTTCGAAACCCTCAGCGCGAAGGGCTTCACCAACCTCTATGGCGTACCCAGCTCGAAGCAGATGATGACCATGCTCAAGCATGGCCGGGTCAATCTGATCGCCACTGAGGATTTGACCCTGGCTGGCGAGTTGGCCGCTGTCGACCTCAAACCACAGGACGTTACCGCGCACGTGCCGTTCATGCGCTCGGCCTACTACATTGCCTTTTCCCCGCAGACATCGGTGGTGCGCGTGGTGCGCTGGCAGCGCGCGTTACAGCAGATGCATGAGGACGGCAGCCTGGAGGCGATCCTGAAGCGCTGGTTGCCGCATGCGCCGATGCCGCCCATCGCTCCGTAGCGCCTCGCGCGGCGACTGGTTAACCTGAGCGCTGCAATCCACCGAGTCCGATCATGTCGCGTCGTCATCTCACCCTCGATCTGCGCAGTCGCGCCGGCTTGTTCGCTCACCTTGGCGCGATGGAGCGGGCGGGCGTGCCTATCGATCGAGCGCTGGTCAGTCTGGATCTCGGTGCGCGCCACGAGGCCGCCGTCAAGCGCCTGCGGCAGATGGTCGGCGGCGGACGCGACCTGGCGACTTCCGGCCAGTTGAGTGGCGTGTTCACGCCGTTGGAAAGTGGCCTGGTCCGAGCCGCGCAGGAGGCCGGGGCATTGGCGCATATCTACGAGCAATTGGCGCAGCGCTACGACGAACAGGCGCGTTATGCCGCAGAGTTGAAGTCACGTCTGCTGTTGCCGGCCGGGGTTTTGCTGCTGGCGCTGGCGGTCAAACCCTTGCCTGCTTTAGTTGGGGGAAGTCTGAGTGGCGCGGGCTACCTGGCGGCTGTGCTGATGCCGATCTTGTGGCTGTCGGCATTGCTGTTCGGCGTGCGGGCGTTGTGGCGGCGCTGGCAACAGCGGCGAACCGATCAACCGGGCCCGTTGGACGATCTGCTGCTGGCTCTGCCGGTGTTGGGCAGCCTGCAGCGCCGGGCGGATGTCCGTAATTTCTGCGACAGCCTCGGGCTGCTGCTGGAGGCCGGGATGCCCGTGCTCGACGCCCTGCCGCGCGCCTGCAGTGCAGTGAGCGGCGCGCGGCTGCGGCGGGATTTCGCCAATCTGGCACCACGGGTCGCGGCTGGGCAGTCGTTGGTGCGCGCTTTCGATGGGCTGAGCTTTCATGGCAAAGCCATGCTGATCGGCGTGCTCAATACCGGTGAAGCGACCGGTCGGCCCGGTGAGGCGCTGCTACGTTTTGCCCGCCTGCAGGCGCAACAGCTGGCTGCGAGCCAGCAGATGCTGGCGAGCTGGGCGCCACGGCTGTTCTATTTGGCGGTCGCCATGTGGATGGCATACGGCCTGCTGACCGGTGGTGGTTTCTTCCCGGCGCTGCCCGCGGAGCTGGCTGGCCGATAATTTGCTGGTTATCGACCACGGCGCTTCGTTTGAAAGCTGGCAGCAAGTGCCTTGCGCTAGCATTCGTCACGTCTACGCCATTACTAAAAAGAGAAAAAAGCGATTCAACCGACTTTGGAATACGCCCCATGCCCATCCTGCAACGTGCATCCCACCATGAGCTACGCAGCGCTTTTCGTGCCCTGCTGGCTTCCGACCGCTGCTATCACACGGCTTCGGTCTTCGATCCCATGTCCGCCCGCATCGCCGCTGATCTCGACTTCGAGGTCGGTATCCTTGGCGGCTCCGTCGCCTCCCTGCAGGTACTCGGTGCGCCGGACTTCGCCCTGATCACTTTGAGCGAGTTCGTCGAGCAGGCGGCGCGTATCGGCCGCGTCTCGCGCTTGCCGGTAATCGCCGATGCCGACCACGGCTACGGCAACGCGCTCAATGTGATGCGCACCGTGGTCGAGTTGGAACGCGCCGGTGTTGCCGCGCTGACCATCGAAGATACCCTGCTGCCGGCTCAGTTCGGCCGCAAGTCCACTGATCTGATTTCCATCGAGGAGGGCGTCGGCAAGATCCTCGCCGCGCTGGAAGCCCGCGTCGATCCGGATCTGGCGATCATCGCCCGCACCCATGCCGGCGTTCTGGAGGTGGACGAAGTGATCCGCCGCACACGCGCCTACGAGGCCGCCGGTGCCGACGGCATCTGCCTGGTTGGGGTCAAGGATTTCGCCCACCTGGAAAAGATCGCCGCAGGCCTCAAGGTGCCGCTGATGCTGGTCACCTACGGCAACCCCGAACTGCGCGACAACCAGCGTCTGGCACGCCTGGGCGTGCGTATCGTGGTCAACGGCCACGCTGCCTACTTCGCCGCGATCAAGGCCACCTACGATTGCCTGCGCGAGCAGCGCGGTGCGCAGCCGTGCGACCTCAATGCCACCGAGCTGACCCACAAGTACACCATGCCCGAGGACTACATCCTTTGGGCCAAGGAGTTCATGGAGGTCCGCGAGTAGCCTGTCGCGACCGGCTGCACTTGCACTTCGCATTCTCCGGGCGCATATCTGTTCGGAGAGTGCGAGGAGGTCGAACATGGCAGGTGGTTGGGCAAGCGACGACGCAGTGCAGGAACAGATCGACAGCAGCATCGAGGACGCCGTTGCGCGTGCTCGCAGCCAACTGCCGAAAGGCGAGAGCCTGCATCATTGCGAAGAGTGCGACGCGGTGATACCCGAGGCCCGTCGCCAGGCAATTGCTGGTGTGCGCTTGTGCGTGAACTGCCAGGCCGAGCACGACCGCGAAAGCGCCGCGTTCAGCGCCTATAACCGTCGTGGCAGCAAGGACAGTCAGTTGCGCTGAGCAAGCGGTACGGCACCTATTCGCCTCCTGCTGGTCTAGTGCTACTACGACCGTGACTCAGGAAGAGGTGCTTGCATGACGATTTTCGAAGCCTTACGCATCAGCCACGACATCCAGCGCGAACTGGCGCAGAAACTGATCGCTACCCAAGGCGACAGCGCCGAGCGCCACGCCTTGTTCTCTCAGCTCAAGCAGGAACTGGCTGTGCATTCGGTGGCCGAAGAACGCCATTTCTACATTCCCCTGATGCAGCAGGACGCAGGCGTCGACCTGTCGCGCCACGCGATTGCCGAGCATCACCAGATGGACGAAATGATCGAGGACCTGGAAGAAACCGACCCCAGCAGCCCCAACTGGCTGGCGCAAGCCAAGGCCCTTGCGGAAAAGGTCGAACATCACCTCAAGGAGGAAGAGCACACCTTCTTCCAGATGGCCGGCAAGCTGCTGCGCGACAAGGAGAAGCAGCAACTGGCTGGTGATTACCTGAACGCCTACGACGAGATGAAGCAGGCGTCCTGATAGACCCACGAAAGCCGGGCATGACGCCCGGCTTTTTCGTCAGAACAGGAAATACCGCTGTGCCATCGGTAGCACTTCGGCCGGCTCGCACCAGAGCAACTGGCCGTCAGCCTTGACCTGATAGTTCTGCGGATCGACCTCGATGTTCGGCAGGTAGCCGTTGTGGATCAGGTCGGTCTTCTGCACCTCGCGGCAGCCTTTGACCACGCCGATTTTCTTCTGCAGGCCGAGCTGTTCGGGCACGCCCGCTTCGAACGCCGCCTGACTGATGAAGGTGATGCTGGTGGCATGGCGGCTTCCGGCATAGCTGGCGAACATCGGTCGGTAGTGCACCGGTTGCGGCGTCGGGATCGAGGCGTTGGCATCGCCCATCAGGCTGGCGGCGATGGCGCCACCCTTGAGGATCAGCGTCGGTTTGACGCCGAAGAAAGCCGGGCGCCACAGCACCAGATCGGCCCACTTGCCCACTTCGATGGAGCCCACCTCGTGGCTGATACCGTGGGTGATCGCCGGGTTGATGGTGTACTTGGCGATGTAGCGCTTGGCGCGGAAGTTGTCGTTGCCGGGAGCGTCCTCGGGCAGCGGGCCGCGCTGCTGTTTCATCTTGTCGGCGGTCTGCCAGGTACGGGTGATCACCTCGCCGACGCGGCCCATGGCCTGGCTGTCGGAACTGATCATGGAGAACGCGCCGAGGTCGTGGAGGATGTCTTCGGCGGCGATGGTCTCACGGCGGATACGCGATTCTGCGAAGGCCACGTCCTCGGCGATGCTTGGGTCGAGGTGGTGGCAGACCATGAGCATGTCCAGATGCTCGTCGATGGTGTTGCGGGTGAACGGGCGCGTCGGGTTGGTCGAGGACGGCAGCACGTTGGGGAAGCCGCAGGCCTTGATGATGTCCGGCGCGTGGCCACCGCCGGCGCCTTCGGTGTGATAGGTGTGGATGGTGCGGCCCTTGAACGCGCCGAGGGTGGTTTCGACGAAGCCGGACTCGTTCAGGGTGTCGGTGTGGATCGCCACCTGCACGTCGTATTCGTCGGCCACACTCAGGCAGTTGTCGATGGCCGCCGGGGTGGTGCCCCAGTCCTCGTGCAGCTTTAGGCCGATGGCGCCGGCTTTCACCTGCTCGATCAGCGGCTCGGGCAGCGAGGCGTTGCCCTTGCCGGTAAAGCCCAGGTTCATCGGGAAGGCATCGGCGGCCTGGAGCATGCGCGCCATGTGCCAGGGACCGGAGGTACAGGTGGTGGCGTTGGTGCCGGTGGCCGGCCCGGTGCCGCCACCGATCATGGTTGTCACCCCGCTCATCAGCGCCTCTTCGATCTGCTGCGGGCAGATGAAGTGGATATGGGTGTCGATACCGCCGGCGGTGAGGATCATGCCTTCGCCGGCGATCACCTCGGTGCCGGCGCCGATGGCGATGGTCACGTCCGGCTGGATATCCGGGTTGCCGGCCTTGCCTATGGCGGCGATACGGCCGTCCTTTAGACCGACGTCGGCCTTGACGATGCCCCAGTGGTCGATGATCAGCGCGTTGGTGATCAGAGTGTCGACCACGTCGGCCGCGCACAGCTGGCCCTGGCCCATGCCGTCGCGGATCACCTTGCCGCCGCCGAATTTCACTTCTTCGCCGTAGGTGGTGAAGTCCTTCTCCACTTCGATCCACAGGTCGGTGTCGGCCAGGCGCACCCTGTCGCCGACGGTGGGGCCGAACATGTCGGCGTAGGCTTGTCTGCTGATTTTCATATTCGCTTCCCTTGTGGCGCGAAGGCTGGCGCGTGTTTGTCTGTCAGGGGATGAGGCGCTGCGGCTCTTCTGTAGGAGCGGGGGGGGGGGGGGGGGGCGGGGGGCGGGGGGGGGGGCGGGGGGCCAGGCGGCCCGCCACCGCCGGGCGCCCCGCCCCCCCCGCCGGCGGCCGCCCCCCCCGGGGCC
>NZ_RHQP01000001.1:5245-64348 GCF_003935465.1 Pseudomonas sp. o96-267 | reverse complement strand
AATTCTCCCTCGGGGTGGGGGCGGGTGGGGGGGTGGTTTTGGTGGGGGGGGGTTTGGCGGGGGGGGTTTTTTTTTTCGGGGGGGTTTTCCCCCTCTATGCGTTTTGCGCGTAAAACCCCGCTCCTACAAGCGTCACCTCAATCCAGGTCGCCCATCACCCGGCCGGCGAAGCCGAACACCCGGCGTGCGCCGGCCAGATCGACCAGCTCCACGTCACGGCTCTGCCCCGGTTCGAAACGTACGGCAGTGCCGGCCGGGATATTCAGGCGCATACCGCGAGTACTGGCGCGGTCGAACAGCAGGGCGTCGTTGGTTTCGAAGAAGTGGTAGTGCGAGCCGACCTGGATCGGCCGGTCGCCACTGTTGGCCACGGACAGGGTCAGGGTGCGGCGACCGGCGTTGAGCTCGATCTCGCCGTCGGCAATCTGGTATTGGCCGGGAATCATAAGGAAGGCCTCGCAAGCGTCTTGTAGTAGATGGCATTGGCCCGGTAGGTACCGTCTGGGCCGCAGGCGTAATCGGGTAGGCCACCGATACACTGGTAGCCGAGGTGGTGATAGAGCTGTTCTGCGTCACTGCCGGCCTCGGTGTCGAGGTACAGCAGGCCACGTTTGCGGGCTGCCGCTTCCTGCTCGACGGCTTGCATCAGTAGGCGGGCGATACCCCTGCGACGCGCCGTGCTCAGTACCAGCAGCTTTTGAATCTCTGCGCGATTCAGGCCGTTGGGCTTCTGGCACAGGCTCAGTTGCACGCTGCCCATTACGCGGCCCTGTTCATGGGCCACCCAGAGCAGCAATGAGCCGTCGGCAATGCCCGCCTGTACCTGAGTGAAATACTTGGCGGCGCCTCGCTCGTCGAGATCGGCGAGAAAGCCCAGCGATGCGCCATCGTTGACTGCATCGAGCAGCAGGACGATCAAGCCTTCGCGGTAGTTGGCGAAGCTGGCGCTGTCGAGTCGCTGTAGCGTCACGTCCACGGGGTCACTCCTTGGCGCCGAGGATCAGTTGCATGAAAGTCAGATCCAGCCAGCGGCCGAACTTGCGGCCTACCTGGGGCATCTGTCCGGTGGTGACGAAGCCGAGGCGCTGGTGCAGACGGATCGAGGCGGCATTTTCCGACTCGATGGCGGCGACCATGACGTGCAGGTTGGCGGCGCGGGCGCGTTCGATCAGCGCCTGCATCAGTACCGGGCCGAGGCCCTGGCCGCGCTGGTCGGCGCGCACGTAGACCGAGTGCTCGACGGTCTGACGGAAGCCTTCGATGGTGCGCCAGGTGCCGTAGCTGGCGTAGCCGACTACCTCGCTGGCGGCGTCATGTGCGACCAGCACCGGGAAGCCGGCTGCGGTGCGCTCCGCCAGCCAGGCGCGGCGGTTGGCGAGATCCACCAGGGTCTCGTTCCAGATCGCCGTGGTGTGCTGCACCGCGTCGTTGTAGATGGCCAGGATGCCGGGCAGGTCGGCTTCACCGGCGTCTTGAATCGAATAGGTCATGACTTAAGCAATCGGCTGGTGCACGGTCACCAGCTTGGTGCCGTCAGGGAAGGTGGCTTCGATCTGGATCTCCGGGATCATCTCCGGTACGCCTTCCATCACCTGATCGCGGCTCAGCAGGGTGGTGCCGAAGTGCATCAATTCGGCGACCGTTTGGCCGTCGCGTGCGCCTTCGAGCAGGGCAGCAGAGATATAGGCCATGGCTTCCGGGTAATTCAGCTTTACTCCGCGCGCCAGGCGGCGCTCGGCCACCAGGCCGGCGGTGAAGATCAGCAGCTTGTCTTTCTCGCGTGGACTCAGATCCATCGTGTTACTCCATTGGGGCGTATGCCTGGCATCGCCGGAATGCGTCGTGGGGTAGGGCGGATGTCGCTTTTTACATCCGCCGTCATGTGCTCCAGATACGGGGTGGGCGTGCTTCACGCCCCAGCAGCGCCGGGCGCAGCAGGCGCCACAACTCGATCAGCCAGGCGCGTGCCTTGAGTGCTTCACTGGCCAGGCAGCGCGCTACAAGCAGGCCTGAAATCTGGCTGAGGTCACCGCGTACACCGTCGATCTTCAGCTCCCGGCAGCGTTCCAGTAAATCACTGTCTACATCGGCGCTGATCAGCAGGGTGGCGAATACCGGCTGGCCGTCGAGGCCGATGGGCGAGTCGAGCAGGCCGTCGTCGCCGCTCACGCGCTGGCGCTCGTGCCAGAGCAGCTTGCCATCGCGGCGGATGTCCAGAGCGGCCTGGAAGTGGCCGCTGGCAAAGCGCTCGGCGGCAGCGGGGCGGCCGAGGGCGACGATGTCCCAGTAGAACAGGCGAGCATCGCCGTGCAGGTCGATCTGCGTGTGCAGTTCGGCCTGGGCACCGGCATAGATGATGGTTTCCTGCGGCAGCCATTCAAGGGTCGCGCCGGGGTCGACGCGCAGGTGCAGATTCTGATGGGCGACGCCCGCGGCGCGATACCACTTGGCTGCGCCTGGACTGGTGAGTTGCACCCAGGTGTTTTCGCCAGCGTGGGCCGAGATATCCAGAACGTCACCACCGGCAATGCCGCCGGGCGGGTGAACGATGATGTGCTGGCACACCTCCGGGCCTTCGGCATACAGGTGCTTCTGCACTCTTAGTGGGCCTAGGTGGCGTCTCTGCACTGGTGTGGTGCGTTCGCCGTGGCGCGCGTAGGCCAGCTCCAGCTCGGCAGGCCAGCTTGGCGTGAACAGGGCGGCGGGCAGATTCATGTTGAGGCAGCGATTCCGCAAGATAGTTGACCGAGTGGGCAAGCAAGAGGCGTGCCCTGAACCAATTCGGTGCGCATTGCGCTGTCTGCGGCGGTGGCCAGTCGCACTGCCGTATCTGGCTCTGCCTTCTCGTACCTGGCCGGCTCTAGAGTGGGGCGTCGATTCGTGCGGAGCGCTCATGTTCACTTTTATCGCCTTTGCCGCCGGGTTGGTGCGCGGCTATAGCGGCTTTGGTTTCGCCATGTTGATGGCGCTCGGACTGATGCTGCGACTGCCGCCTGCGGAAGCGGTGCCGGTGGCGCTGATTCTCGATGTGGCCTGCAGCGTGACGCTGTGGCCGGCGGCGTTGCGCGCCGTGCATGGGCGTGTGCTGGGGCGGCTATTGGTCGGCATGCTGCTGGCGGTGCCGCTGGGCGCCTTGCTGTTACTGTGGCTGTCGGCCCGCATCATGGCGCCGCTGGTGGCGGTGCTTTGTCTGTGCGGGGGCATGCTGGTGTTATGGCGGCCCTCCGTGGCCACGCCGGTGAGCCAGGGCATGGCCTGGTTGGCAGGGCTGGCATCCGGCCTGGCGACCACCGTGGCTTCGGCTGGCGGCCCGCCCTTGATGATCTACCTGTTGCGCAGTGGCCTCGATACACGCCAGTTACGCGGCACGGCGGTGCTGTTCTTCCTCGCCAGCAGTAGCGCTGCGCTGATCGGGTTGGGGCTTGCGGGTGTGCTGAACGGCGCGCTGTGGCGGCTAGCGCTGGAGCTGGCATTGCCGGCGCTGGCCGGTAACCTGCTCGGCCAGTGGCTGCATCCGCGCTGGCAGCCGTTGTCGTTGCGGGTGCTGATCGGAGGGTTGCTGGTGCTGTTGTCGCTGGGCAGCCTGCTGAAGGCGATCCTGTAGGGTGCGCTGCGCGCACCGAGAAGAACCGTAGTTGCGGGATCGCAGCGGTGCGCACGGCGCACCCTACGGGCGGGTTCGGCGTCGATGACCCGCCCTGCGAGGCGCGTCCTTCAATCGCGGTCGATGGCGAAGGGCGACCAGGCCTGGCGGCTCGGCATGATTTCCAGGCGGTTGATGTTGATGTGGTCCGGCAGGGTGGCGACGTAGAAGATCTGCTCGGCGATATCTTCGGCGGTCAGCGGAGTGGTGGTGCCGTACAGCGCGTCGGAGGCAGCCTGATTGCCCTTGGTACGTACCAGGGTGAACTCGGTTTCGGCCATGCCGGGGGCGATGTCGGTGACGCGCACGCCGGTGGATACTAGGTCGCAACGCAGGTTGAAGCTGAACTGTTTGACGAACGCCTTGGTGGCGCCGTACACGTGGCCGCCCGGGTAGGGCCATTCGCCGGCCACCGAGCCGATGTTGATGATGCTGGTGCCCTTGCCGATTTCCAGCAGCTTCGGCAGCACGGCGTGGGTGACGTTGACCAGGCCGGTGACGTTGGTGTCGATCATGGTGTGCCAGTCTTGCAGGGCAACCTTCTGCGCGGCCTCTGGGGCCAGCGCCAGACCTGCGTTGTTGACCAGCACGTCGATACGGTCGAAGGGGGCTTGCAGGCCGTCGACCAGCGCTTTCACCGCGGCGGCATCACGTACGTCGAGCGCAGCGATGTGCACCGGCACCTTGTCCTGCAGTTCGGTCTTCAGCTCTTCCAGGCGCTCCAGGCGTCGGCCGCTGAGTACCAGGGCCCAGCCGGCCTCGGCGAAACGTCGTGCCGTGGCGCGGCCGAAACCGGATGTCGCGCCTGTGATGAATGCCACCTTGCTCATGGATAACCTCGTTTTGCTATCAGGGTTCATGGCCTGCTCCTGCATCCTCTATCGGGCGCAGCTCGAGCAGTCCTTTTGGTGCGGTGCGCCAGTGTAAAACCTTGGCCTAAAGGCCGTGCTCCACAGTTGGCTGCGGATTCATGCGGACAGTTCGAGGAACTTGCGCACGCGTTCGGTTTCCGGGTTGGTGAAGAACTTCTCCGGGGCGGATTTCTCGATCAGCAGGCCCTTTTCCAGGAACACCACCTGATCCGACACCGCACGGGCGAATTCCATTTCGTGGGTGACCACGATCATGGTGTAGCCCTCGCTGGAGAGGTTCTTCATCACCGTCAGCACTTCACCGACCCGCTCCGGGTCGAGTGCCGAGGTCGGCTCGTCGAACAGGATCACTTCCGGGCTCATGGCCAGCGCGCGGGCTATCGCCACGCGCTGCTTCTGCCCACCGGAGAGGGTGTAGGGAAAGGCCTCTGCCTTCTGTTCCATGCCGACTTTTTCCAGCAGCGTCTGGGCGATGGCGCGGGCCTCGTCCTTGCGCATCTTCTTCACCTGCATCGGTGCCTCCATGACGTTCTGCAACACGTTCAGGTGCGGCCACAGGTTGAAGCTCTGGAACACCATGCCGGTACGCGCGCGAATCGCCGCCAGGTCGCGGTTGTTCATGCGCTTGCCCAGGGCGTCGACGCCGATGCGCTGGCCGGCGATATGAATGCTGCCGCGATCCGGCTCTTCGAGCCAGTTGATACAGCGCAGCAGGGTGGATTTGCCCGAGCCGGAGGAGCCCAGCACGCTGACCACCTCGCCCTTGTTTACGGTCAGCGAGATATCGCGTAGCACCTCGACACCGTCGAAGCTCTTGGACAGATTGTCGATCTGTACCGCGGGTACGTCAGGCATGTTCGAAACCTCGTTTGGCGCCGAACCGGCTCGCCCATTTGAGCGCCAGTTCCAGGCAGATGCTGATGAGCCAGTACAGGGCGATGACCACGATGAACGCCTCGCTGGGAATGAAGTAGGTGGCTTGCACCGAATTGGCCGCAGCGGTCAGTTCCTGCACGGTGATGATGGTGAGAAAGGCGGTGTCCTTCAGTGCATAGATCAACTGGTTGCCGAGCAGCGGACGGGTGCGGATCACCAGTTGCGGCAGGATGATCCGCCAGTACAGGCGAGCGGGGCGGAAGCCATGGGCCTTGGCCGCCTCGACCTGGCCGAGCGGCAGCACCAGGCGCGCGCCGCGCAGGATCTCGGCGAAGTAGGCCGCGTGATAGATGGCCAGGGCCACCAGGCCCGCGCCCCAGGCGCTGGGCTTGATGCCAAGCGCCGGCAGCCCGTAGTAGAGCAGGTAGGCCAGTACCAGAAAGGGCAGCATGCGCATCAGGTTGATCGCCCCGCGCAGCAGGGTCGACAGCCAGGTGCGGCCCTCCAGCAGGTAGACGCTGAAACAGCCGATGACGAAGGCTGCCAGCACCGACAGGACGAACAGGATCAGCGTATTGAGTGCGCCGTTGAGGAAGGCGTCGCGCGCCTCCCAGATGATGCTCCATTCGGTCATGGTCGCGTCCTCACATGGCCAGTCGGTTGGCTTTTTTCTCGGCGATGGCCTGCACCTTGAGCAGCACGCCGATGATCAGCATGTACAGCAGGGCAGCGGCGAGAATCGGTGGCAGCGGCTCGTAGGTCACGGCGCTGATGCGATTGGTCACGCGGGTCAGATCGACGATGCCGATTACCGCGATGGCCGGGCTGCTCTTGATCAGGAAGGACATCTCGTTGACCAGGCCGGGCAGGCTGCTGGTGATCATCTGCGGCAGCATGATGCGGCGGAAGAACACGCCGTTGGTCATGCCGCAGGCCAGTGCGGCTTCCTTCTGCTCGCGGGAAAAACTGATGAAGGCTGTGCGCCACACTTCGGCGTTGAAGGCCGCGGTATTCATGGTGAGGGCAAGGATCGCTGCCGTGTTGCGATCCATGGCCAGGCCGAAGGTTGGCGCCGAGAGAAAGATGAACAGCACCAGGGTGACCAGCGGTGTGGCGCGCGCAAGGCTGACGTAGAGCACCAGCGCCTGTTCCACAAAGGGAATGCGCGCCATGCGCAGCAGGGCGATACCCAGACCGATGACGACGCCCAGGGCGATGGCGATCGAGGAGATCCACAGAGTCGTCCAGGCGCCTTCGAGCAGCAATAACCAGGCTTGTCCGTTCATGTCGGGCTCCAGGGAAGGGAATGGGGTGTTGCAAGCAAGGTCAGGGCCAGAGCTGGCCCTGATAGACGGCAGTGCGTTGGCGATGAGCATGTAGGGTGCGCCGTGCGCACCGAGGCGCTGGCACCATTTACGCTGGTGCGCGGCGCACCCTACGTGGTCATGTCAGAGACCTGGCCGCAGCCCGCTGTCACATGCCGGCCAGTTCGTGGAACTGTTCGACCGTGGTGATCGGCTCCTTGGGCATGGCCGGGAAGGCTTCGCCGAACCACTTGGTCTGCAGCTCGGCCAAGCGGCCGCTGTCGCGAACTTCGGTCATGAAGCCGGTGAGGAATTCCAGCAGCTCGGGGCTGTTCTTCGGTACTGGCCAGGCGGCGAAACCGTCGCCGGATACGGCGATGCCCTTGGCGAAGGTGTCGCCACGGGTCTTGACCAGGTCGTTGACCGAAATCAGCGCGTTGATCACGTAGTCCAGGCGGCCGTTGGCCAGGTCAGCGTAGGCCTCCGGGTAGGACGGGTATTCGGTGACCTTGCCGATCTTGCAACCCTCGGCCTCCATCATCTTCTTCAGTTCCGGCAGGCGCGCGAGCAGGGCGCTGCCGGCCTGCAGGCCGACGGTCTTGCCACACAGGCTGGCGATATCGCTGAGACTGTCATCGCCTGCGCGCTTGACGTAGAAGTGCTGCGCCGAGGCGAAGGGCGGGGCGAAGTTGAACACGCGCAGGCGGTCGTCGGTGACCAGGGCGCCGGTGAAGGCCATGTCGTACTGGCCGGACGAAACCGAGGCGAGCAGGCCGGTCCAGGGCAGGATTTCCTGCTTCACGTCGAAGCCCTGAGCCTTGGCGTAGGTTTTCAGGTCTTCGAGCAGCTCCTTGTGGAACCCTTCCGGCTTGCCGTCGACGATAAAGTTGAACGGCGCGTAGTCGTCCTCGGTGGCAACAGTCATCACGCCCTTGGACTTGATGTCGTCAAGGTCGGCGTGGGCGCTCAGCGAGGCGCCGACCAGGCAACTGGCCAGGGCCAGCGTGCGCAGCAGGCCGAAGGGTTTGGAATCGGTTTTCGATGGCTTCATGGGCGTGCTCCAGAGGTGTCGACAAGGGTTGTCCAGGCCGCTCGGCGGCGGTTTGGTTTTCACCTTAGAGACGCCTGACGAGCCGGCGATAGGGGCAGTTCCGGCCTTTGTTCTGGCCAGCGACAGTGGCGCGCTACTTGCTACATCACAGGGTTGTTTGGCTGTTGGAGGGCGCCATGATCGATCACTTTTACCATCTTGATTTCGACCGTCAGCGCGGCCTTCAGGAGCAGCTTCGCGAGTCGCTGGTGTCGGCCATTCTTGGCGGCGGTTTCCCGGCTGACGAGCCACTGCCGTCGTGCCGCAAGCTGTCCCAGCAACTGTCGGTCTCGCGCAACACCGTGGCGCTGGTGTATGAGAGCCTGCTCGACAACGGCTACCTGGTCAGCCGCCCGCGCAGCGGCTATTACCTGCACCCCGATTACTGCGGGCAGACCGATGCCGTATTGCGCATGACGCCGCTGCGAAAACCGGAACCGTCCGATGACAGCAGCGCCGCCACTGCCCCGGATTGGGCCGCGCGCTTTCGCATGCAGCCCAGTTTGAAGCACGGCGTATTGCGCCCGAGCAACTGGAGCCGTTTCACCTACCCCTTCATTTACGGTCAGCCGATCAGCGAACTGTTCCCACTGGAGCGCTGGCGAGAGGTGTCGCGCAAGAACCTCAGCGGTGAGCGCGACCAGCTGTGGCTGGGCGACCGTTTCGACCGTGACGATGAGCAGCTGATCGCGCAGCTACGCACCCGCGTGCTGCCCAAGCGCGGTATCTGGGCGCGTGCCGACGAGATTCTGGTGACCCTCGGTTCGCAGAACGCGCTCTATCTGCTGGCCAGCCTGCTGATGGCGCGCGGTGTGCGCGTTGGCGTGGAGAACCCTGGCTTTCGCGATGCGGCGAGCATCTTCGACATTCACGGCGCCAAGGTGCACCTGCAGGATGTCGACGATCAGGGCCTGGTGGTGGACCGGCGGTTGGATGACTGTCAGTACCTCTACGTGACGCCGGGGCACCAGGTACCCACGGGCGTGGCGATGAGCACGGCGCGGCGCGAACAACTGCTGAGGCAGATTCGTGAGCACGACCAGGTGCTGATCGAGGACGACTACGACGCCGAATTCAACCTCGACAACCACCCGCTGCCGGCGCTGAAGGCCAGCGACAGCAGCGGCCGGGTGATCTATCTGAGCAGCCTGTCCAAGGCCTTCTCGCCGGGGCTGCGGATCGGCTACATGGTGGCCGACGCCGAACTGATCGACGAGCTCCGCGCCCTGCGCCGGCTGATGTATCGCCACCCGCCGTTGAACAACCAGCGCATGCTCGCCGACTTCCTCGCCCAGGGGCATTACGACGCGCACCTGCGGCGCTTTCGCGAAGAACATTGCCGCCGCCGCGAGCTGCTCTACCAGGCGCTGCGCAGTGACCTGAGCGATTGCCAGCCCATGGGCAGCCCAGGTGCCAGCGCCTGCTGGCTGGCCGCGCCGGCGGGCGTCGATACCCAGCACCTGGCCTGGGCGGCGGCGCAGCAGAGCGTGTTGATCGAGTCCGGGGCGCAGTTCTTCCTCGGTGATGGCGAGGCGCCGAAGAATTTCATGCGCCTGGGTTTTCACGCCATCGATGCCGAACGCATTCGGCCGGGCGTGCAGAAACTGGGTGAGGTGTTGGCGGGGTTGTGAAAGACGTTCGCGGCTAAAGCCCCTCCCACAGAGCCATTGGGCATTTGTGGGAGGGGCTTTAGCCGCGACGGTTATCAGCCAAAGCGCGGCGCGAACAGGGCGAACACTTCATCAAAGATCGCCAGCGCCTCGTTTACCTGGGCGGCGCTGACGATGCACGGTGGCACCACATGGATGCGGTTCTCCACCACGAAGCTGAGCAGCCCGCGCGCGGTCAGCGCCGCCTTCATTTCCTGCATCACTGGCGCCGGCATCGGCGTTTTCTTCTGTACGTCGCTGACGAATTCCAGCGCCCAGAACAGGCCGACACCACGCGCTTCACCGATCATCGGGTAGCGCTCGGCCAGTTTCTTCAGGCCCGGGCCGAGCACTTGTGCGCCGATATCGCGGGCATTTTCCACCATGCCTTCCTCGGTCATCGCATCCAGCGTGGCGACGATGGCGGCCATGGCCAGCGGGTGGCCGGAGTAGGTCAGGCCGCCGGGGAAGAAGTGGTTGTCGAAGTGCTCGCAGATCGGCTTGGAAATCATCACTCCACCGGCCGGCACATAGCCGGAGTTGACGCCCTTGGCGAAGACGATCAGGTCCGGCACCACGTCGAAGTGCTCCAGCGCCAGCCAGCTGCCGGTGCGGCCGAAACCGGCCATGACTTCATCGAGGATGAGCATGATGCCGAACTCGTCGGCCAGCTTGCGCACGCCCTGCATGTAGCCTTTCGGCGGTACCAGAATGCCTGCGGTGCCGGGAATGCTCTCCAGCAGGATGGCGGCGATGGCGCCCGGCCCCTCGCACTCGATGACCCGGCGCAGGTGCTGCAGGGCACGCGCGCATTCTTCTTCTTCGTTCGCCGCATTGAACTCGGTGCGGTACAGGTAGGGATTGAAAAAGTGCACATGGCCACGGGCGTATTCGTTGGGCACACGGCGCGGGTCACCGGTGGCGACGATGGCCGCGCCAGTGCTGCCATGGTAGGAGCGGTAGGCGGAGAGGATCTTGTCGCGACCGGTGTACAGGCGCGCCATGCGCATGGCGTTCTCGTTGGCATCGGCCCCGGCGTTGGTGAAGAACACCTTGGAGAAACCGGCCGGCGCGCGGGCGAGGATGCGCTTGGCCGCTTCGCCACGCATCAGGTTGGCGGTGGCCGGGGCGATGGTCACCAGGCTGCCGGCCTGTTCCTGGATGGCGGCAATCACCTTCGGGTGCTGGTGGCCGATGTTGGTGTTGACCAGTTGGCTGCTGAAGTCGAGGTAGCGTTTGCCGTCGTAGTCCCACAGCGTGCAGCCCTCGCCGCCGGCGATCACCAGCGGGTTGAGGGCGCCCTGGGTCGACCAGGAATGGAAGACGTGCTGGCGATCCAGATCGTGGACGTACTGGTTGCTGATCGGTGTGCTCATGATGACCTCGGGCTGGCCGTTGCGGATGGCTGCACCTTAGAAACAAAGCGGTCGTTGGCCGTAGGGCCAGATGCCGGAAGTGGCCGGGTCAGCGCGTCTGGCTCGCTGACGTCGGACAACTGTCCCTAGGCGGCCTGTGTGCACAGGCTAGGCTGGAGGCATACGTTTTCAGGAGTGAAACCATGGCCCACGCATTCGAAATCAACACTGCCCCGGTGGCGTCCACTGAAGGCCTGAACAGCCCCGCGATCGCCCAGGCGCGTATCGACCTGGCCGCCTGCTTTCGCATGGCGGCACGGCTCGGCATGGGCGAAGGCATCTGCAATCATTTTTCCGTGGTGGTGCCGGGGCGGCCGGAGCTGTTTCTGGTCAACCCTTATGGCCTGGCCTTCGCCGAGATCACGGCCTCGTCGCTGTTGATCTGCGATTTCGACGGACGCGTGGTGCTGGGCGAGGGCCGCCCCGAGGCCACGGCGTTCTTTATCCACGCCCAGTTGCATCGTCTCAACCCACGCGCTACGGCAGCCTTCCACACGCACATGCCCAATGCCACGGCACTGTGCATGCTGGAGGGCGAGCCCTTCGTCTGGGCCGGGCAGACGGCGTTGAAGTTCTATGAGCGTCTGGCGGTGGATGAGGATTACCAGGGTCTGGCCCTGAACTACGCCGAGGGCGAGCGCATCGCCCGTGCGGCAGGTGATGCCGATGTGCTGATGCTGAAGAACCATGGCCCGTTGGTGTTGGGACCGAGCATTGCCGAAGCCTGGGACGACCTCTACTACCTGGAGCGCGCCGCCGAGGTGCAGCTCAAGGCCATGGCCAGCGGTCGGCCGTTGAAGGCTGTGGCACCGGCGATTGCCAGTGCCGCCTGCCGGCAGATGTTGCAGGGCAACGCCGAAAGCGCGCACCTGCATCTGGAGAGCGTGAAGCGCCAGTTGCTGCGCGAGGGGGCGGATTTCGCCGAGTAGGACGGCGAAGTCCTGTGGGAGGCGCTTTAGCGGTGACTGAGGCGGTTACCGAATCGCGGCTAAAGCCCCTCCCACAACGAGGATCAGGACGTAGGGTGGATGACGTTTTTTTCATCCACCATTGCGTCGCAGAGTGGTGGACGGATGAAGCGTCGTCCACCCTACGAGGCTGGTCAGATCGCCACCAACCCGCGCACGCCGTCGGCTTCCATGGTTTCACCACGGCCTTGCTGGACGATTTCACCGCGGCTCATCACCAGGTACTGATCGGCCAGCTCGGCGGCAAAGTCGTAGAACTGCTCGACCAGCAGAATGGCCATGTCGCCGCGCTCGGCGAGCTTTTTGATCACCGCGCCAATCTCCTTGATCACCGAGGGTTGGATGCCTTCGGTGGGTTCGTCGAGGATCAGCAGGCGTGGCTTGCTGGCCAGGGCGCGGCCGATGGCCAGCTGTTGCTGCTGACCGCCGGAGAGGTCCCCGCCACGACGGTGTTTCATCTGCAGCAGCACGGGGAACAGCTCGTAGATAAACGCAGGGACTTCCTTGGCTTCTGAGCCGGGGAAGCGAGACAGGCCCATCAGCAGGTTCTCTTCGACGGTCAAACGGCCGAAGATCTCGCGGCCCTGGGGCACGTAGGCGATACCAGCGTGTACGCGTTGGTGCGGTTTGAAAGCGGTGATGGGCTTGCCTTCCCATTGCACGCTACCGTCCTTGGCCGGAATCAGGCCCATCAGGCATTTGAGCAAGGTGGTCTTGCCCACGCCGTTGCGGCCGAGCAGGCAGGTGACCTCGCCGACCTTCACGTCGAACGACAAGCCACGAAGGATGTGGCTGCCGCCGTAATACTGGTGGAGTTGTTGGACTTGCAGCATGGCGTACCTCTCGTGCCCACGCTCTGCGTGGACATGTAGCTGACGACGCTCCGCGTCGCTGGAACGCAGAGCGTTCCTGGAGGGGTTCCCACGCGGAGCGTGGGAACCATCGAATGCGGTGCGCACGGTTGTCAGCGCCCCAGATAAACCTCGATCACCCGCTCGTCGTTCTGTACCTGCTCCAGCGAGCCTTCGGCCAGCACGCTGCCCTGGTGCAGCACGGTGACGTGGTCGGCGATGGAGCCGACGAAGCCCATGTCGTGCTCGACCACCATCAGTGAGTGCTTGCGCGCCAACGACTTGAACAGTTCGGCGGTGAACTCGGTCTCGGCATCGGTCATGCCCGCTACCGGTTCGTCGAGCAGCAGTAGATGCGGCTCCTGCATCAGCAGCATGCCGATTTCGAGGAACTGCTTCTGGCCGTGGGAGAGCAGGCCCGCCGGACGGTTGCGCGAGGCTTCCAGGCGGATGGTGGTCAGCACCTCCTCGATGCGATCCTTCTGCTCGCCACTGAGCCGGGCGCGCAGGCTGGCCCATACCGACTTGTTGGTCTTCTGCGCCAGTTCCAGGTTTTCGAACACCGTCAGTGCTTCGAACACCGTGGGCTTCTGGAACTTGCGGCCGATGCCGGCCTGGGCGATCTGTACTTCGCTCATGCTGGTCAGGTCGTACTGCTCGCCGAAGTAGGCCACGCCGTTGTCCGGGCGGGTCTTGCCGGTGATCACGTCCATCATGGTGGTCTTGCCGGCGCCGTTGGGGCCGATGATGCAGCGCAGCTCACCGACGCCGATGTACAGCGTCAGGTTGGTCAGCGCCTTGAAGCCATCGAAGCTGACGTTGATGTCTTCCAGGGTGAGGATGGTGCCGTGGCGGACGTTGACGCCCTTGCCGACGTTCTTGCCGGTGTCCAGCGCCAGGCCGGTGGGGTCGAAAGCGGCTTCGAGCATGGTTTCAGGTACCGGAGTGGCTTTCATTGATCCTTCTCCTTGCGCAGCAAGCCCACCACGCCACGCGGTAGATACAGGGTGACGACGATGAATAGCGCACCCAGGGCGAACAGCCAGTATTCCGGGAAGGCCACGGTGAACCAGCTCTTCATGCCGTTGACCAGCCCGGCGCCCAGCAGCGGGCCGATTAGCGTGCCGCGACCGCCCAGGGCGACCCATACGGCGGCCTCGATGGACTGCGTCGGCGCCATTTCGCTGGGGTTGATGATGCCCACCTGCGGTACGTACAGCGCGCCGGCCAGGCCGCATAGCACTGCGCTCAAGACCCAGATGAACAGCTTGTAGCCGCGCGGATCGTAGCCGCAGAACATCAGGCGGTTCTCGGCGTCACGCAGGGCGGTGAGCACCCGGCCGAACTTGCTGCGTGCCAGGCGAAAGCCCAGGTACAGGCTGCCCACCAGCAGCACCACGGTGGCGAAGAACAGAGCCGCGCGAGTGCTCTGCGCGGTGATGTCGAAGCCGAGGATGCGGGTGAAGCCGGTAAAGCCGTTGTTGCCGCCGAAGCCGGTTTCGTTGCGGAAGAACAGGAGCATGCCGGCGAAGGTCAGCGCCTGGGTCATGATCGAGAAGTACACACCCTTGATCCGCGAGCGGAAGGCGAAGAAGCCAAACACCAGCGCCAACAGGCCGGGCGCCAGCACCACCAGGCACATGGCCCAGAGGAAGCTGGAGGTGCCGTACCAGTACCAGGGCAGCTCGTTCCAGGCCAGGAAGCTCATAAAGGCCGGCAGCCCGTCACCCGCCGACTGGCGCATCAGATACATGCCCATGGCGTAGCCGCCGAGGGCGAAGAACAGGCCGTGGCCCAGCGACAGCATGCCGGCGTAGCCCCAGACCAGATCCAGCGCCAGGGCAACGATGGCGTAGCAGAGGATCTTGCCCACCAGGGTCAGCGAATAGGCCGAGACGTGCAGGGCATGGTCGGCCGGCAGCAGGTGCAGCAGCGGCATGGCCAGCAGCACGGTCAGCACCAGCAGGCCGATGGCCAGCGAAACCTGCGGGCCGAGCTTGGCGCTGGCGCGGGCCAGCAACGTTTGATTGAGTGGCATGGTCATCAGTCGATCACCCGTCCTTTGAGAGCGAAGAGGCCTTGCGGGCGTTTCTGGATGAACAGAATGATCAGCGCGAGGATGAGGATCTTGCCGAGCACGGCACCGATCTGCGGTTCGAGAAACTTGTTCACCACGCCCAGGCCGAAGGCTGCCAGGACGCTACCGGCCAGTTGGCCGACGCCGCCGAGCACCACCACCAGGAAGGAATCGATGATGTAGCTCTGGCCCAGGTCCGGGCCGACGTTGCCGATCTGGCTGCGGGCCGCGCCGCCGAGGCCGGCGATGCCCGAGCCGAGACCGAAGGCCATCATGTCCACGCGCCCGGTGGGCACGCCGCAGCAGGCGGCCATGTTGCGGTTCTGGGTTACCGCACGCACGTTCAGGCCCAGGCGCGTCTTGTTCAGCAACAACCATGTAAGGGCTACAACAAACAGCGCGAAGCCGATGATGACGATGCGGTTATAGGGCAGCACCAGGTTGGGCAGCACCTGCACGCCGCCGGACAGCCAGGCCGGGTTGGCCACTTCGACGTTCTGCGCACCGAAGGTGACGCGCACCAGCTGAATCAGGATCAGGCTGATGCCCCAGGTGGCCAGCAGGGTTTCCAGCGGGCGGCCGTAGAGGTGGCGGATCACCGTGCGTTCCAGTGCCATGCCGATGCAGGCAGTGACCAGAAAGGCGATGGGCAGCGCGGCCAACGGGTAGAGCGTGAGGTATTCGGGGGCCAGGCGCTGGAAGCTCAGCTGCACCACGTAGGTGGTGTAGGCGCCAAGCATCAGCATTTCGCCGTGGGCCATGTTGATCACCCCGAGCAGGCCGAAGGTGATGGCCAAGCCCAGCGCTGCGAGCAGCAGTATCGAGCCCAGCGACAGGCCGCTGAATGCCTGGCCTAGCAGTTCGCCGATCAGCAGTTTGTTCTTCACCTGGGCCAGGCTCTGCTCGGCAGCGGCGCGCACGGCGGTATCGCTTTCCTCGCCATCGAGCAGGCTTTGCAGGCGGGTGCGCGCCAGCGGGTCGCCGGTCCTGCCCAGACGCTCCACGGCAGCGAGGCGCACGGCAGGGTCGCTGGCCTCCAGATGCAGGTTGGCCAGGGCCAGGGTGATGGCGTCACGCACGTTCTCGTCGGCTTCCATGCTCAGGCGGTTTTCCAGCAGCGGCAGCAGTGTCGGCGGCGTGTTGCGTTGCAGTTGCTTGGCGGCAGCGAGGCGCACGGCGGCATCGTCATCGAGCAACTGATGGCTGGCCACGGCGAAGGTGACCAAGCCGCGCAGGCGGTTGTTCAGGCGCAGTTTGCGTGGCGTGCCATTGGCTTCGGCGTCGCCATCAGCGGCTTGCCAGGTGCCGTCCTGTTCGATGAAGGCACGTTTGTCGGCATCGCTGCCGACGCGGCCCTGCTGCAGGGCTTGCAGCAGTGGCATGCGTTCGGTGCTGGGCGTGGCGGCCCAGTCCTGCAGCAGTTTGGCCTGTTTGCTGGCGTTGGCAGCGACGAAATCGTCGGCCTCGCCAGCCTGCGCCGCCAGCGGCAGCAACAGCAGCAGGCTCAGGAGAATTCGGGTAAGGGCAGTGGGCATAAGGGTGTCCTTGGCATAGCCCGGATGACGTCCGGGGCGAGCTTCCCGGATTGCATCCGGGCTACGGCGACCCTCTCCCCCACCCCTCTCCCGCAAGCGGGAGAGGGGAGACAAGCGGCACTGCAACTCATTGACGAGCTGTGGTTACCGCATGCGGGAGAGGGGCTTTTGCCTTAGTTCGACTTCACCGGGGTATCGGCTTTCTTGTCGTTGCCTTCGATGTACGGGCTCCACGGCTGGGCGCGGATCGGGCCTTCGGTTTCCCAGACCACGGAGAACTGACCGTCATCCTGGATCTCGCCGATCATTACCGGCTTGTGCAGGTGGTGGTTCTTCTCGTCCATCTTCAGGGTGAAGCCGCTCGGCGCCGCGAACTCCTGGCCAGCCATGGCTTCACGCACTTTGTCGACATCAGTGGTGCCGGCTTTCTCGACCGCCTGCGCCCACATGTGGATGCCCACGTAGGTGGCTTCCATCGGGTCGTTGGTCACCACGGTGTCGGCGTTCGGCAGCTTCTTGGCTTTGGCGTAGGCTTTCCAGTCGGCGACGAACTTCTCGTTGACCGGGTTCTCTACGGACTGGAAGTAGTTCCAGGCCGCCAGGTGGCCGACCAGCGGTTTGGTATCGATGCCGCGCAGTTCTTCTTCACCCACGGAGAAGGCCACCACCGGCACTTCGGTGGCTTCCAGGCCCTGGTTGGCCAGTTCTTTGTAGAACGGTACGTTGGAGTCGCCGTTCACAGTGGAAACCACGGCAGTCTTGCCGCCAGCGGAGAACTTCTTGATGTTGGCGACGATGGTTTGATAGTCGCTATGACCGAAGGGGGTGTAGACCTCTTCGATGTCCTTGTCAGCGATGCCCTTGCTGTTGAGGAAGGCACGCAGGATCTTGTTGGTGGTGCGCGGGTAGACGTAGTCGGTGCCGAGCAGGAAGAAACGCTTGGCGGCGCCGCCGTCTTCGCTGAGCAAGTATTCCACCGCCGGGATGGCCTGCTGGTTTGGCGCTGCACCGGTGTAGAACACGTTCGGCGACATCTCTTCGCCTTCGTACTGCACCGGGTAGAACAGCAGGCCGTTGAGCTCTTCATAGACCGGCAGCACGGATTTGCGCGATACCGAGGTCCAGCAGCCGAAGGTCACCGCGACCTTGTCCTGGGTCAGCAGTTGGCGGCCACGCTCGGCGAACAGCGGCCAGTTCGATGCCGGGTCGACCACTACGGCTTCGAGTTGCTTGCCGAGTACACCGCCTTTGGCGTTGATCTCGTCGATGGTCATCAGCGCCATGTCTTTCAGCGAGGTTTCGGAAATGGCCATGGTGCCGGACAGCGAGTGCAGGACGCCGACCTTGATTGTCTCGGCGGCCTGGATGGACCAGGACAGGCCCATGGCGGCGATGGAAGCGGAAAGGGTAAAGGCCTTGATCAGGCTGCGACGTTGCATGGTGCGATCTCCATTCACAAGTGTGAGTAAGTGGACAGCGTTGTTATGGTCATGCGTGAAGGTCATGGCCCGGTTGCTCCGGCATCTGCTCTACGCGCTGACGAGCGCCGTACAGCTTGTGCAAGGTGATCGAATGCACCTCTGCCTTGCTGACCTCTATATGGCCCTTGAGCAATTGCTGTGCCTCTTCTGAGCGACGAGTCAGGATTGCCTCGAGAATTCGCTGATGTTCGGCATAGGTCAGGTCGATGCGTCGGGCCTGAGTGAAATCCAGCCGCCTTAGAATGCGGATCTTCTCGCTGACATCGCGGTGCACGCGGGCCATCTCCTGGTTGCCGGCCGCGTCCAGCAACTGGCAATGGAAGGCTTCATCGAGTCGCGATACAGCGCTGCCGTCTTGCAGTTGCTCGTCCTTTCGCACCATCCAGGTGCGCGCAAGATCCTGCAGTGCAGGCGGATGTTCGTCCGTGGGGCGCTGGCAAAGTCGACGTACGGCGTCGAGTTCAAGGACGATGCGCAGCTCGTACAATTCGTCGAATTGCACGAAGTCCAGCGGGCGAACCTGCCAGCCGCTGCGAAAGTGCACATCGAGAAAACCCTCGCGTTGCAGACGGTGTAGCGCCTGGCGTACCGGCGTGCGGCTGGCCGCCATGCGCGCGGCGACCTCGCCTTCGGAGAAGCGGTCGCCGGGCATTAGGCGGAACTCGAAGATGTCGTCCTTGAGCCTTGCGTAGATACGCTCAGCCAGGCTCTGCGGGCGCTCAGCGGCATGTGGCATGAGTGGGTTCAGGCCTTGGTGCTGGCGATATAGGCGCGCCAGCCACCAAAGCTGGTGATGTCACGCGCGCCATTCAGTGCGTAGGGCTCGCAGATAAAGCCCTTGACCCAGCGTCCGTCGGCCAACTCCAGGTTGCCGATACCGAGCGGTGGCGGGATCTCGGCGACGAACTCGCCGAAGCGCGCCTGCGGTACGTCCCACAGCTCGACGATGATCGCCGCGCCGTCCTCGGTGACCCGTGCCAGGCCCGGCTTGGGCGGCACGGTGCCGGGCAGGGCGTAAAGGCGATAGCTGGAAGTGCTGGTGGTCTGCTCCACCAACACGGCATCGCGACTGGTGAGCTGGAAGTTCAGCGGCATACCGGTGAGGTGTGCGCCGACCACGGCGACACGGATGCAGCCGGGTGCCGGTTTGTCGCTCGTTGCTTGAGCCGGGAGCGGCTTGCCGGTGGCGCCCAGCGGCAGATCGACAGCCTGCTGCCAACGCTGGCCGAAAGCGGCCAGTGCCTGGTCATGCCAGGCCGGGGCGAGCAGGGTGATGCCGGCCGGTAGACCGTCGGCACGCAGCCCTGCCGGCACGGCCAGGGCAGACAGGTCGGCAAGGTTGGTGAAGTTGGTGTAGGTGCCGAACTGGCTGTTGAACAGCACCGGTTCGGCCTCCATCTCGGCCAGGGTGCGGATGGTTGGCGAAGTCGGCACCACCATGGCGTCGAAGCCGGCCAGGGCGTCGTTGATCACGCGGCTCAGCTCGGCGCGAATGTACTCGGCCTTGTAGGCGTCGCAGGCGCTGTACTTGTGGCCGTTTTCGACGATGCCGCGCACCACCGGGTTGATGTGTTCGGGGTTCACGCCTTCCACCGCGACGGTGCGTTCGGCGACCCAGGGGCCGTAGTAAAGCTGCTCGGCCAGTTGCTGGAAGGGCGCGAAATCAATCTCCACCAGCTCGGCGCCCAGTTCGCGCAGTTTGCCCAGTGCCGCCTCATAGACGGCCTGGTTCTGGCTGTCGCCGAAGAACTCGGGGTTGGCCGGCACGGCCAGGCGCGGCTTGGCCGGCATGCCGACCTTGGCGCTGTTCGGGTTATTGCGGCTGTAGGCGTCGGCGGCGTCATAGCCACCGGCGATATTGGCCACGGTCAGGGCGTCGCTGACGGTCAGGGCGAACACCGAGATGCAGTCGATGGTGCGGCAGGCCGGCACCAGGCCGGTATTGGGCAGCCAGCCCTTGGTCGGCTTGAGCCCGACGATATTGTTGAAACCAGCCGGCACTCGGCCCGAACCCGCGGTGTCGGTACCCAGCGAGAAGGGCACCAGACCGCGCGCGACCACGCTGGCCGAACCGGAGCTGGAGCCGCCGCTGACATAAGCCGGGTTGAAGCTGTTAGGCACCGCGCCGTGAGGCGAACGGGTGCCGACCAGGCCGGTGGCGAACTGGTCGAGGTTGGTCTTGCCGATCAGGATGGCGCCGGCGGCGCGCAGGCGCGCGACCACGGTGGCGTCGACTTCGGCGCTGTAGGCGAACTCGGGGCAGGCGGCCGTGGTGGGCCAGCCGGCGGCGTCGATATTGTCCTTGATGGCGAAGGGTACGCCGTACAGCGGCAGCTTGCTCATATCGCCGTCTACACCTTGCAGTGCAGTAGTCAGTGCATCGAGTTGAGCGTCTAGCTGGGCTTCGCTGGTCAGGGCGATCCAGGCGCTGTCATCAGTGCGCAGTTCCAGGCGCAGGGCGTGCAGCAGCTCGGCAGGGGATTGGCCGTCACGGTAGGCCTGTTGCCATTGCGCGAGGGTGAAAGCGATAGGTGCGTTGGACATGCTTCGAGATTCCATCTTGTATCCAAGTTGGAATCGCTAGAGCAATGACGGTGCCAGTTTTGCGCAGGCCTTTATTTTCGGGGATTTCAGGACAGCGGCAGGGGCTTTGGCGAGAGGCGTTGCACCGAGGTGGGGCTGACCTGCAAGCGAATGGTGCAGGCTCTTTGGCGCTGGCGGTGCGCACAGCGCACCCTACGGTATCGAGAGGGGTAGGGTGCGCCGTGCGCACCGAGGGCTCGAAGCTCGGTGTCTTACGGCACCAGGTAGTTCTTCACCCCGGTGAAGATGATCTGCGCGGCCAGGGCGCAGACGAACAGGCCCATCAACCGGCTGACGATCTGCAGGCCCTGGTCGCCGAGCAGGCGCTCGAACTGGTTGGAAAGGTACAGCACCACGCCCACGGTGAGGCTGGCGAGGAAGATCGCCGCCACGGCCACCAGCTTATCGTCCCAGTGTGGCTGGCTGGCGCCCATCAGCAGCAGGGCGCCGATGGTGCCGGGGCCGACGGTCAGGGGGATGGTCAGCGGCACGATGGTTACGTCCTGCTGCACGTTGTCTGTCTGCACCGCCGACTTGCCCTGCGCCATGCCGAGGGCGGAGATGAACAACACCGATCCCGCGCCGATACGGAAGGCGTCGATGGTGATGCCGAACAGGGTGAAGATGTGTTTGCCGAACAGGTACAGCAGCACGCTGGCGATCAGCGTCGCCAGCGCCACTTTCCAGGCCAGGCGCTTGCGCTCCTTGAGGGTGTAGCCGCGGCTGAGGCCGATGAAGCAGGAGAGGACGAAGAAGGGGCTGTAGAGCACCAGCATCTTCAGGTACAGGCTGAACAACTCGGACGCCATGGCGGCAGGCTCGCAGAAAGGCAGTGAAGGTAAAGAAGACTATCAGTGTGGCAGCGCATCACGCTGGCGACGCAGCTCGCGCTCGGCAATCCAGTGCTCGATCAGCTCGCGCAGTTGTGACAGCTCCACTGGCTTGGACATGTGGCCGTCCATGCCGACGGCACGCGCGCGTTCCTTGTGTTCGCTGAGGATATGCGCGGTCAGTGCTACCACCGGTGTACGCGGGCGTTTCTCGCTCTTTTCCCAGGCGCGCAGCTGTTCGGTGGCGGAGAAACCATCGAGCACCGGCATTTCACAGTCCATCAGCACCAGGTCGTAGGGCTGCGCTTTCATCGCGCTGAGGGCTTCCTCGCCGTTGCTGGCAGTGTCCGGCTTGAGGTTGAGCTTACCGAGCATGCCGCGAATCACCTTGGTGGAGATGCTGTTGTCTTCGGCCACCAGAATGCGGAAGTCGGCCGGCACGTTCAGCGGCGTACTGACCGGAGTTGGCGCTGCTTGGGCGGGAGTGTCGTTGGGGCGCTGGGCCAGTTCATCGGCCAGGGTGGTCTTGAGCGTGTAGCCGGCCACCGGCTTGGCCAGGATGCGCTTGATCCCGGCGTTGCGTGCAATCACCTTGCTCGGCGCGTTGCTGATGCCGGTGAGCATGATGATCAGGATGTCGTGGTTGAGGCTCGGATCTTCCTTGATCTTGGCGGCCAGCTGCATGCCGGTCATGCCGGGCATGTCCTGGTCGAGCAGCACCGCATCGAAGTACTCGCGCATGTGCGCCTTGGTGCGCAGCAGGGCCAGAGCCTCCTTGCCGGAGGGCACGGCGCTGACCTGCATGCCCCAGGCGTTGCATTGCTGCATCAGCACCTTGCGGCAGGTGTCGTTGTCGTCCACTACCAGCAGGCGCGCGCCCTGTAGCGGGCTGTCGAGGTCGGCTTCCGGTTGTTCCAGACGGGCGGCGTCCAGCGGCAGGGTCAGCCACAGGGTCGTGCCCTGGTTGCCGCTGCCCTGTATACCGAACTCGCCGCCCATCAGACGCACCAACTGGCGCGCGATGATCAGGCCGAGGCGCCCGCCCAGGCGGGTGGCGGATAGGAAGTCGCGGCTCTGCAGTTCGGCGTTGAGCAGGGCGTCGCGTTCCTCTGGCAGCAGTGGACGACCGCTGTCCTGTACGGCGACGCGCAGACGATGTTGGCCGTCGCTGCTGTCGAGGGCGGCAACCAGCAGGATCTCGCCCTCGTCGGTCTGCTTGAAGGCGTTGTCCAGCAGGCTCAACAGGGCCTGGCGCAGGCGTGTCGGGTCACCGCTGATCACCCGTGGCACCTGTGGCTGGATGAAACTGATCAGCTCCACGCGCTGTTGTTCGGCCTTGGCGCGGAAGATGTCGAGGCAGTCTTCGATCAGCGCGCCGAGGTCGAACTGCACATCGTCCAGTTCGATCTGTCCGGACTCGAGCTTGGAAATGTCGAGGATTTCGTTGATCAGGGTGAGCAGTTCGTTGCCCGAGCTGTGGATGGTCTGCACGTAGTCGCGCTGCTTGGCCGACAACGGTGTGCCCAACAGCAGCTCGGTCATACCCAGCACGCCGTTCATTGGCGTGCGGATTTCATGGCTGATCTTGGCCAGGAACTCGGCCTTGGCTTTCAGCTCGGCACTGCTGGCAGCGAGGGCGGTGCTTTCCTGGAGCGTGTCGCGCTGGATCTGCCGCTGCCGCTCGGTCAGCGACACGCTGAGGATCAGACCGGCCAGGGTGGCAACGCTGAATACGCCCAGCACCAGCCAGCCCGGATTGAGCTGATCGAAGCCGAGCAGCACCGGCACGAAGAAACCAAAGCCCATGTTGAACACCAGCATGCCTAAGGCGATCAGGCGTGCCGGCTGGTAACCGGCGCGCCAGTGCAGGCCGCTCACCAGCAGCAGGTTGATCGCGCTCAGAGCCACCAGCAGGTAGACCAGCGAGCTGTACCAGAACAGACCGGTGACGACGATGCACAGCGCATAGCCCAGGAGCAGTAGAGCATTACCCCGCAGCAGGCGGTTCAGGGGACTGTGCTGTACTGGCGTGCCGTGCATGAAGCTCAGGCCAAAGGCCAGGGCGCTGAAGGCAGCGAACAGGGCAGAGAGGTCGGCGATCAGGGACTGGTTGTAGCCCAGGCTGGGCAGCCATTGGGCGAAGATGCCGAGGTTGGCCGAGGAGCACACGGCGAGGCCGATGTTAACCCCGGCCAGCCAAAGGCCACTGGCGCTGCGGCTGTAGATGAAGCGGATGAGGTTGTACAGGGTCAGCAGCAGCAGGGCGCCGAACAGCATGCCATAGAGGTAGGCGGGCTTTTCCAGGCTGACCAGCTCGGCTTGATCCATGACCTTGAACCAGGTCATCAGCGGGTGGTTGGAGGTCAGGCGGACATAGGCGACGCGGGCCTGGCCGTCATTCGGCAACGGCATCAGGTAGAAGCGCGATGGCAGCGGTCGCGAATCCAACGGCATGGCCTCGCCGGTGTGCAGGTTCTGCTCCAGCTGGCCGTCTCTCAGCAGGTAGTAATCGAGGTACTGCACCCGTGGTGAAAAGATCCACAGCCAGGCGGGTTGCTGCTGCGGTGCGAACTCAGCACGCAGCCAGACAGCGTGATCACTGGGCGGGAAAGTAAAGGACTGTTTGCTGAGGGGTTTGAACTGCTGGCGCTGGGCGCGGACTTCTTCGAGGCCCAGGCGGGCGCTGGCGTCGACCAGATAGGACCAGCTGTGCGTGCCGGTAGGGGCTGCGTTCGCCGTGGCTGTCAGGGCAAGGCCAAGCAACAGCAAGCTGGCGAGTAGTCCGATGGCAATCCTGAGCCGGCGCACGGGCAAAATCCTTCTAAATGAGTGGCCGGATTATAGCCAAGCATTTGCTCGAGCGAATACGGCACAAACAGCGATTTTGCCTTGTTTGTGCCGCATTTTCGCTCAAACGATCAGCTCTCGCCGCGCTCGCGGGCGATGGCCCGATAGCCGATGTCGTTACGATGGAACATGCCATTCCAACGGATCTTCTCGGCCAGGCGGTAGGCCTGCTGCTGGGCATCGGCGACGCTGGCGCCGATGGCAGTGGCGCATAGAACGCGGCCACCGGCGGTGACGATCTGGCCGTCCTTCAGTGCGGTACCGGCGTGGAATACCTTGCCGTCGAGCTTGGCGGCTTCATCCAGGCCTTCGATGACGTCGCCCTTGGCGTAGTCGCCCGGGTAGCCACCGGCAGCCAGTACCACGCCCACGGTCGGACGTGGGTCCCAGGTGGCTTCGACCTTGTCCAGAGCCTTGGCCAGTGCGGCCTCGACCAGCAGCACCAGAGAGCTTTCCAGGCGGCACATGATCGGTTGGGTTTCCGGGTCGCCGAAGCGGCAGTTGAACTCGATGACCTTGGGCTTGCCAGCCTTGTCGATCATCAGACCGGCATAGAGGAAACCGGTGTAGACGTTGCCTTCGCTGGCCATGCCGCGCACGGTCGGGTAGATCACCTCGTCCATCACGCGCTTGTGCACCTCGGCGGTGACCACCGGCGCAGGCGAATACGCGCCCATGCCACCGGTGTTCGGGCCGCTGTCGCCGTCGCCAACGCGCTTGTGGTCCTGGCTGGTGGCCATCGGCAGCACGTTCTCGCCGTCGACCATGACGATAAAGCTGGCTTCTTCGCCGTCGAGGAATTCTTCGATCACCACGCGCGAGCCGGCTTCACCGAAGGCGTTACCGGCGAGCATGTCACGCACCGCGTCTTCGGCTTCCTGCAGGGTCATGGCGACGATCACGCCCTTGCCTGCGGCCAGGCCATCGGCCTTGATCACGATCGGTGCGCCTTTCTCACGCAGGTAAGCCAGCGCCGGCTCGATTTCGGTGAAGTTCTGGTAGTCAGCGGTGGGGATCTGCTGGCGCGCCAGGAAGTCCTTGGTGAAGGCCTTGGAGCCTTCCAGCTGGGCAGCGGCGGCGGTAGGGCCGAAGATGTCCAGCTTACGGCTGCGGAACAGGTCGACCACGCCTTTGACCAGCGGAGCCTCCGGGCCGACGATGGTCAGCTGCACGTTCTTCTCGGCGAAGTCGGCCAGCTGTTCGATGGCCAGCACATCGATGGCGACGTTTTCGCACTTGGCTTCCACCGCAGTGCCGGCGTTGCCCGGGGCGACGAAGACCTTCTCGACGCGCGGATCCTGCGCCACTTTCCAGGCCAGGGCGTGTTCACGACCGCCGCTGCCGATGATCAGTACGTTCATGTCTCTCTCCCGATGGAGGCGGGCCGGTGGCCCGTTCGGTGGATAGGAAAAGCGCTATCCACCCTACAAATTCCGAGGTCGCGATGAAGCCGGTAGATGCTAGGCGCCCCGGGTTTCGACAAGCGGAGTTGCCTATTGGCAATGAGCATTGGCGGAACCCGGGGCAACAACGCAGATAACGGTTTCAGTGCGGCCGATTTAGTGCCTAAAGTGGCGCATGCCGGTGAACACCATGGCAATGCCGGCTTCATCGGCAGCCGCGATCACTTCATTGTCGCGCATCGAACCACCGGGCTGGATCACTGCGGTGATGCCGGCCTTGGCGGCGTTGTCGATACCGTCGCGGAAGGGGAAGAAGGCGTCCGAAGCCATCACCGCGCCCGGTACCGGCAGACCAGCGTGCTCGGCCTTGATCGCGGCGATGCGCGCGGAGTTGACGCGGCTCATCTGGCCGGCGCCGACACCGACGGTCTGGCGGTTCTTGGCGTAGACGATGGCGTTGGATTTGACGAACTTGGCCACTTTCCAGGCGAAGATCAGGTCATGGATTTCCTGCTCGCTCGGGGCGCGCTGGGTGACGATCTTCAGGTCTTCCGCCTTGATCATGCCGATGTCGCGGCTCTGCACCAGCAGGCCACCGTTGACGCGCTTGAAGTCCCAGCCTGCGGCGCGTTCGGCTGGCCACTCGCCGCATTCGAGCAGGCGCACGTTGGCTTTGGCGGCGACTACGGAGCGGGCTTCGGCGCTGATTTTCGGGGCGATGATCACTTCGACGAACTGGCGCTCGACGATGGCCTTGGCGGTTTCGCCATCGAGCTCACGGTTGAAGGCGATGATGCCGCCGAAGGCCGACTCGGTGTCGGTGGCGTAGGCCAGGTCGTAGGCCTTGCGGATGCCGCCTTCGTCTTCCGGTACCACGGCCACGCCGCATGGGTTGGCGTGCTTGACGATGACGCAGGCCGGCTTGACGAAGCTCTTCACGCATTCCAGCGCGGCGTCGGTGTCGGCGACGTTGTTGAACGACAGTTCCTTGCCTTGCAGTTGCACGGCGGTGGAAACGCTGGCTTCGCCCTTCTTCGTCTCGACATAGAACGCCGCGCTCTGGTGCGGGTTCTCGCCGTAACGCATTTCCTGCGCCTTGACGAACTGGCTGTTGAAGGTACGCGGGAAGGCGCCGCGGTCTTCGGTGGACAGGGTGCCAGCCGCCTGGTCGATGGTGCCCAGGTAGTTGGCGATCATGCCGTCATAGGCCGCGGTGTGTTCGAAGGCCTTCAGGGCCAGGTCGAAACGCTGGGCGTAGCTCAGACCGCCGGCCTTGAGGGAGGCGACGATGCCAGCGTAGTCGCCGGTGTTGACCACGATGGCCACGTCTTTGTGGTTCTTCGCCGCCGAACGGACCATGGTCGGGCCGCCGATGTCGATGTTCTCGATGGCGTCGGCCAGGTCGCAATCAGGCTTGGCCACGGTGGCTTCGAAGGGATAGAGGTTTACCGCCACCAGGTCGATCGGCTTGATGCCGTGCTCGTCCATCACTGCGCCGTCCAGGGCGCGACGACCGAGGATGCCGCCGTGAATCTTCGGGTGCAGGGTCTTCACGCGGCCGTCCATCATCTCCGGGAAACCGGTGTAGTCAGCCACTTCCACTGCGGCTACGCCGTTGTCCTTGAGCAGCTTGTAGGTACCACCGGTGGAGAGAATCTCGACACCGAGGGCGGCCAGTTCGCGAGCGAATTCGAGGACGCCAGTCTTGTCGGAAACGCTGATCAGCGCGCGGCGCACGGGCAGAAGGGTGGTCTGGTCGGTCATTTCACTATCCATCAGAGCGGGGATATCAGCAAAAAAGGCGGCTCATGCGGGCCGCCCTTTTCGGGAGTTCGGGGTTACAGCAGATCGTACTGCTTGAGCTTCTTGCGCAGCGTGCCACGGTTCAGGCCGAGCAGCTCGGAAGCCTTGGTCTGGTTACCTTTCACGTGATTCATGACGGTTTCCAGCAGCGGCGCTTCGACTTCGGTGAGCACCAGGTTGTACACGTCGGTGACGTCCGCGCCCTCGAGGTGGGCGAAGTAATTGTGCAGCGCCTTCTCCACGGCGCCGCGCAGGGTCTGACCCTCTTCGCTCGGCGTGTTCAGGTGCTGTTTAAGGCTGGTGTTGTCACTCACGGGTGCAATTCCACTCACTAGGGTCTCTGTCATCAACGTCATGCGGCCACCTCGTTTCCATCGTTATGCCGTTCGCTGAAGAACTCGCGAACGTTGGCGCACTGTGCGTCCGTACTGTCCAGACGGTTGAACTGGGCGCGAAACTCCCTGGCGCCCGGCAGGGTTGCGAGATACCAGCCGACATGCTTGCGGGCGATGCGTACGCCCATCAATTCGCCGTAGAAGGCGTGCAGTGCGGCCAGGTGTTCCAGCAGGATGCGTTCCACTTCGAGCAGGCTCGGTGCCGGCAGGGTTTCGCCGGTACGCAGGTAGTGCTCGATTTCACGGAATATCCATGGCCGCCCCTGGGCGGCACGGCCAATGAGTAGGGCGTCGGCGCCGGTGGCGTCGAGCACGGCCTTGGCTTTTTGTGGGGAGTCGATGTCGCCGTTGGCGAACACCGGAATTGATATTGCCTGCTTGATTGCGGCGATGGTGTCGTACTCGGCTTCGCCGGTATACAGATCGGCGCGGGTACGACCGTGGACGGAAAGCGCAGCAATGCCAGCATCTTCGGCGATCTTCGCTACAGTGATGCCGTTCTTGTTCTGCCGATCCCAGCCAGTGCGAATCTTCAGGGTCACCGGCACGTCCACCGCACCGACTACCGCATCGAGGATTTCACGTACCAAGGGCTCGTCACGCAGCAGCGCGGAGCCGGCGGCCTTGTTGCAGACCTTCTTGGCCGGGCAACCCATGTTGATATCAATGATCTGCGCGCCCAACTCGACGTTCTTGCGCGCCGCGTCGGCCATCATCTGCGGGTCGCCGCCGGCGATCTGTACCGAACGCGGCTCGGGATCACCGGCGTGCATCAAACGCAGGCTGGACTTGCGGCTGTTCCACAGGCGCACATCGCTGGTGACCATCTCCGACACCACCAGGCCAGCGCCGAGACGGCGGCACAGTTGGCGGAACGGACGATCGGTGACGCCGGCCATGGGAGCCAGGATCAACCGATTGGGCAATGTGTAGGGGCCAATACGTGGGGCCGACATGGGGCGTCCCTGCTTGTTGGTGCGCAGTTGAGACAAAGGGCGATCAACACCTGGCCTCCACTGTGTCCTCAGGGGAAACGATGGTGGTTCGGTGCTCGCGAAAGGGTGGGCATGATACCCGCTCTGGATGACCGGATAAAGGTCGTTTTGAACAAATTCTGAACAGCTATGGGCTTATCGCCAGTAGTTAGATAAAGGGCCTGCGACCACGGGTCGCGGCCCCTTCAGGCTACTCGGGGGAATGGAAGCTGAGGCTGTAGTTAACCGCGCGCGTGCCCGGGTCGAGGATGTCCAGGGAGATGTGAATGGGCGTCTGCGGCGGCATTTCGCTCTGCCCGGCCAGCTCGCCAGCAAGGTACTCGCTGGGTTTGAAGCGACGACTGGCGACCAGTTGGCCGCCCAGGTCGGCGAAGCGCATCTCCAGCAGCGGGAAGGGCTGGGCGAAGGAGGCTCGGTTATAGAGGATGGCGTCGACGATCAGCGCGCCGGAGAACTCCGGGTGGCTGCGCACTACCAGGTTGCTGCTGCGAATCTGGCTGATGTCGACTTTCGACGGCAGGCTGCAACCGATGTTCGGGCACAGCTGTTCGAACCAGGGGCGATAACGGTCCTGGCGTGCCAGTTCGTCGAAGTTGTAGGCCGCGTACTGCGCGAGCAGGCCGCCCACCGCCAGCAGATTGAGCAGGCCCCAGCCGAACACGCGACCCCAGGACGTGCCCTGTGGCTGGCGCCAGTCGAGTTGCAAGGGCTCGTCGTCCAGTTCGAACAGGCGCTCCTCGCGCAGGCCCGGCTCGTTACGCGCTACCTTGGGGTCTTCACGTTCCGTGCGCTGGTCTTCGTCTTGTCGCTCCGGCTCGTCCTGCTCGTCATCGAGATCACCCAGGCGCGGCTCGTCGGCTTCGTCGAGGGCGTCGGCGATGGGCTGCTGCTTGCGGGGTGTGGCGGGGGTGAACTCAATGGCGGCTTTGGGCTCCGGTGCAAGTGCGGGCTCTGGCTGTTCCTCGGTAGGCTGCAATTCGAAGCTGTCGCGCTCGCGCTTGACTGGTTCGTCGCGCAGCAGGGCTTCGGCCCAGGCTTCGTCGTGCGCATCTTCGTGTTCATCTGTCGCGCGGCTGCCGAAGTTCTCGGCATAGCGCGGCGCCTGTTCCAGTGCGAGGAACTGTTGTGACAGCTGTTGTTCCTGCTCTTCCAGTCTGGCCAGTTCCTCATCGAGGTCGAGGCTGTCCAGATCAAGATCGTCATGGATCCACAGGGTATCGTCGGCAGGCTTGGTCGCTGGCTGCTTGCTGGTGTCGGGTTGGGCCTTGAGCGGAGCACTTACCACGTTAGCTGCCGCTGCCGCTGGCGCAGGTGTGCTCGCACGCGGGCCGAACAGTTGCTCTGCCGCGTTGAACACGTGCAGGCAGGCGCCGCAGCGTACGGCGCCATGGGCAGCAGCCAGCTGCGCCTGACTGACGCGGAAGCTGGTGCGGCAATTGGGGCACTGGGTGACGTGGCTTTCGCTCATGCGCGGGTCCGGAAAATCCAAGCAGCTAGTCTAACGCAACGACTGCGCGCGGTTCAGTGCTTGACGCCGCTGATGCGCACCCAGCCGTCCTTGCCGGCCGTGGGGTCGAGGTCGAACGCACCTGCGTAGGCGGCGCGGACTTCCTCGGCCTGTTCGGCGAGGATACCCGACAGCGCCAGGCGTCCACCGCCTTTGACCAGCGCGGTGATCTGAGGTGCCAGGGAAACCAGCGGGCCAGCGAGGATGTTGGCGACGACCACGTCGGCGGGTTGTTGCGGCATGTCGGCGGGCAGATAGACCGGGAAGCGGGCAGGGTCGATACCGTTGCGCGAGGCATTGTCGCGCGAAGCTTCCAGGGCCTGCGGGTCGATATCGGTGCCCACTGCCTGCGGTGCGCCGAGCAGCAGGGCAGCGATGGCGAGGATGCCTGAGCCGCAACCGAAGTCGATCACGCTGCAGTTATCGAGCTTCTGACTGTCGAGCCATTCCAGGCACAGTGCGGTGGTCGGGTGAGTGCCGGTGCCGAAGGCCAGGCCCGGATCGAGCAGCAGGTTCACCGCATCCGGTTCCGGGGCGGCGTGCCAGCTCGGTACGATCCACAGGCGCTGGCCAAAGCGCATCGGCTGGAAGCCATCCATCCAGCTGCGCTCCCAGTCCTGATCCTCGATACGCTCGACATGATGCTCCGGCAGTGCGCCACCACACAGCAGTTGCAGGTGGGCAAGCAGCGCGGTTTCGTCGGTGTCGGCTTCGAACAGGGCCAGCAGGTGGGTGTTCGACCACAGCGGCGTGGTGCCCAGGTCCGGCTCGAAGATCGGCTGATCTTCGGCATCCATGAAGGTTACCGACACGGCGCCGACCTCCAGCAGGGCGTCCTCGTAGGTTTCTGCCTGCTCAGGTGTGATGGCGAGACGGACTTGTAACCAGGGCATGAGAAACCTCGAAAGCATGTGGAACGGTTTGGCCGCGCAGCTTACTGGAACGGGCGGGCGGCATGCCAGCGTGGCCGCTGAAACGACAGGGGCTGCCTGAAGGCAGCCCCTGTTATGCAGCGAGTCAGGACTCAGTGCTTGTCCATACCCAGTTTCTTTTCCAGGTAATGGATATTCACGCCACCTTTGACGAAACCCTTGTCGCGGGTCAGGTCGCGGTGCAGTGGCACGTTGGTCTTGATGCCGTCGACCACGATCTCGTCCAGGGCATTGCGCATGCGCGCCATGGCTTCGTCGCGGTCCTTGCCGAAGGTGATCAGCTTGCCGATCAGCGAGTCGTAGTGCGGCGGGACGCTGTAGCCGCTGTACAGGTGCGAGTCAACGCGAACGCCATTACCGCCCGGAGCATGGAAATGCTTGACCTTGCCGGGGCTGGGCATGAAGTTGTCCGGGTCTTCGGCGTTGATCCGGCACTCGACCGAGTGACCGAGGATCTTCACGTCTTCCTGCTTGATCGACAGCGGGTTGCCAGCGGCGATGCTGAGCATCTCCTTGACGATGTCGATGCCAGTGACCATCTCGGTGACGGGGTGCTCCACCTGAACGCGGGTGTTCATCTCGATGAAGTAGAAACGACCGTCTTCATAGAGGAACTCGAAGGTGCCGGCGCCACGGTAGCCGATCTCGACGCAGGCATCGACGCAGCGCTTGAGCACTTCGGCGCGGGCCTTCTCGTCGATCAGCGGGGCCGGAGCCTCTTCGATCACCTTCTGGTGGCGACGCTGCAGCGAGCAGTCACGGTCATACAGGTGAATCGCGTTGCCCTGGCCGTCGGACAGCACCTGGACTTCCACGTGGCGCGGGTTGCCGAGGAATTTTTCCAGATAGACCATCGGGTTGCCGAACGCTGCACCGGCTTCGGTGCGGGTCAGCTTGGCCGATTTGATCAGGTCTTCTTCCTTGTGCACCACGCGCATGCCGCGACCACCGCCGCCACCAGCGGCCTTGATGATCACCGGATAGCCCACTTCACGGGCGATGCGCAGCGCTTCTTCCTCGTCTTCCGGCAGCGGACCGTCGGAGCCGGGAACCACCGGTACGCCGGACTTGATCATGGCGTTCTTGGCCGACACCTTGTCGCCCATCAGACGGATCACGCTGGCGGTCGGGCCGATGAAGGCGAAACCGGAGTTCTCCACCTGTTCGGCGAAGTCGGCGTTCTCGGCGAGGAAACCGTAGCCCGGGTGAATGCCGGTGGCACCAGTCAGCTCGGCGGCGCTGATGATTGCCGGGATGTTCAGGTAGGACTGTGCGCCAGGTGCCGGGCCAATGCAGACGGACTCGTCGGCCAGGCCCAGGTGCATCAGTTCGCGGTCGGCGGTGGAGTGCACGGCCACCGTCTTGATACCCAGCTCCTTGCAGGCGCGCAGGATACGCAGGGCGATTTCGCCACGGTTGGCGATAAGGACTTTTTCCAGCTTCTGCATTGCAGGCTCCCCGTGCATCAAACGATGGTGAACAGGGGTTGGTCGTACTCAACCGGCTGGCCGTTTTCCACCAGGATGGATTCGATCACACCGCTGGCTTCGGCTTCGATGTGGTTCATCATCTTCATTGCTTCGACGATGCAGAGGATGTCGCCTTTCTTCACGGTCTGACCGACTTCGACGAAGTTGGCAGAGGTCGGCGAAGCTGCGCGGTAGAAGGTGCCGACCATCGGCGAGCGAGCAACGGTGCCGTTCAGCTTCGGTGCGGCGGCCGGAGCGGCTTCAGCGCCCGGAGCGGCTGCGGCGACAGGCGCTGCTACCGGAGCTGGTGCTGGTGCGTACATCGGCTGCGGGGCATAGGCTAGTTGTTTGCTGTGACGGCTGATGCGTACGGACTCTTCGCCCTCTTTGATCTCCAGCTCGTCGATACCGGACTCTTCCAGCAGCTCGATCAGTTTCTTGACTTTACGGATATCCATGAATGGTCAACTCCCAGAGGTGAGGTAGGACTTGTCTACCAGGCTACGCGTCAGGCGCGCCCGGTCAGTTGTTCGAGTGCCGCTTCCAGGGCCAGCCGATAACCGCTGGCGCCAAGGCCGCAGATCACCCCTACTGCAACGTCGGAGAAGTAGGAGTGATGGCGGAAAGGTTCACGCTTGTGCACGTTGGACAGGTGCACTTCGATGAATGGGATGCTCACCGCCAGCAATGCGTCACGTAATGCGACGCTTGTATGGGTAAAAGCGGCAGGATTGATCAGGATAAAGTCGATGCCTTCACCCTTTGCGGCGTGAATTCGGTCGATCAGTTCGTATTCGGCATTGCTCTGCAGGTACAGCAGATGATGGCCAGCCTCGCGTGCGCGCTGCTCCAAATCCTGGTTGATTTCGGCGAGGGTGGTGGCGCCATATTTGTCGGGCTCACGGGTGCCCAGCAGATTCAGATTGGGGCCGTGTAGCACCAGTAGGGTGGCCATAGTCGCGTTCCTTGTTATTCGGGCTGCGCAGGACTATGCCGCAGCTGCGCGATGTCAGCAATAGTCGACACGATGCCTGCTGTTTGCGGCAGAAATATGACTATAGCGTTGGTTTCGGTCGTTGCCGGAGCATTTGCAAAGAACGGGCGAGGATCGTGTTGCCAGCGTTCAACGACCTGCCTGGCGGTTGCTGGCCTGATCCAGGCGCCCCGCGAAGGTGGCGGCATTGACTTCACCTACGACACGCAGATCGAGTAATTCGTCACCATTGCCGGCGAACAGCTGGATGGCTGGCGGACCAAACAGCTTGTAACGGTCCAGCAGGGCGCGCTGGGCGGCGTTGCTTTCGGTGATATCGAAGCGGATCAGGCGCCAGCCGGCCAGTTTGCTGCCGACTTCGGCATTGCCGAATACCTCGCGCTCGATGACCTTGCAACTGATGCACCAGTCGGCGTACCAATCCAGCAGCAGCGGTTGACCGGCGGCTTTGGCCTCGGCTAGTGCGGCGTCCAGTTCGGCGGGGCTACTCAGGGTTTGCCAGGCACCGCTCTTGGCGCTGCTCTGGCTGGCGCCGGTCTGCAACTGGCCGAGCGGCTTGAGCGGATCGCTCGCACCCTGCAATGCACCGACCCAGGCGGCCAGCGCGTAAACCAACAGCGCCAGGCCGGCGATCTGGCTGAGCTTCTGCCGATGTGTCTTGGGCCCAAACTCCAGCGCCCCGAGGAACACCGCCACGCCACCAGCCAGCAGCCCCCACAGAGCCAGACTGAGGTTGCCCGGCAGCACGCGTTCGAGCAGCCATACCGAAACGGCCAGCAGCAGTACGCCGAAGGCATTGCGCACCGTGACCATCCAGGTGCCGGTTTTCGGCAGTAGCGCACCACCGCCCACGGCGAACAGCACCAGCGGCGTACCCATACCGAGGCCGAGCGCGAGCAACTTCAGACCGCCACCCAGCGCATCACCACTGGCGCTTATATAAAGTAGGGCGCCGGCCAGTGGCGCCGAGACGCAGGGGCTGACCAGCAGGCTGGAGAGCACGCCGAGCAGGGCTGCATTCAGATGCGAGCCGCCATGGGTCTTGCCGGCCAGACGATCCAGCGGTTCGCTGACGAAACGGGGCAGACGCAGTTCGAACAGGCCGAACATGGCCAGGGCGAATAACGCGAAGAAGGCGGCGAACGGCACCAGTATCCAGGCCGATTGCAGGCGCGCCTGCAGGTTGAGACCGGCACCGAACAGGCCCATCAGCGTGCCGAGAATGGCGAAGCAGGCGGCCATCGGCAGGACATAGGCCAATGACAGGGTCAGGCTGCGTACGCCCCCCAGTTGGCCGCGCAGTACTACCCCGGAAAGAATCGGCAGCATCGGCAGGACGCACGGCGTGAAGGTCAGCGCCAGGCCGCCGAGGAAGAACAATGCCAGCTCTTTCCAGCTCCAGCCGGCTGCCACCGATGCCCCATCGCTGCTGTTGGCAGCAGGCATATCACCGATCTCGATGAACTCTGTCTCCGGCGGGTAGCACAGGCCCTTGTCGGCGCAGCCCTGGTAGCCGACCTGCAGGCGCAGCGGGCGGTTGTCCGGGTTCTCCAGCGGCAGGCGGATATCCAGCACGCCGTAGTACACCTCGACATCGCCGAAGAACTCATCGTGCTTGGCCTCGCCTGCTGGCAATTCGGCGTCGCCGAGCGCCAGATCGGCCGGCTCGACGCTGAAGTTGAGGCGGTGGCGATAAAGGTAATAGCCCTCGGTCGCGACGAAACGTAGCGTCACTGCCTGTGCATCGCTGTTTACCAGGCTGAGCTTGAAGGCTCCGCGCACCGGTAGGAAGTCGCTGCTGTTGTTCAGCGGCGCGCCAAGCGGCGAGGCGGCCGGGCGCTTATCGAAGAGGTTGGCGCTGGCGGGTAGGCTCAGGCAGAGCAGAAGCAGGGGAAGCAGCAGTCGACGCAGTGACATCGGGCGAATATCTCGGCGATAGGTGGCGGCATGATACCGGAAAGCGCCCACCCGCATCGCCGTCGCTGCGCCGGAGCGTCGAATGCCTGGGATGAGCGGAACCTTGGAGACAGCCGGCCTTGTCGAGTTCCCGGGCGGTTGCTGCCTGCGCTGCCATGTCGCAGCTGGCTAGCAGGCCGTTGAAAAGCGTAGGTAGTTTTTCAACAGCCTGCTAGACGCGAAACGCCTGTACGGCGCTATGTAGTTGGCTGCCCAGGTGCAGCAGGCGCTCGCTTTCGTTGCGTCCGCTGGCGATCAGGCCGAGGTTGTCGTCGCCCAGTTGGTGAATGCGTTCACCGTGCTCGCGAATCTCGCTGACCGCATCGCTCTGTTGCGCGGTGGCCGCGGCGATGCGCTCGGCCATGCTGGCGATGGTGCGAATGGCGCTAACGATCTCGTCCAGCGCGCCATCGGCCGCCGCGGCCTTGCCGGCAGTGGCCTCGGCATGTTCGACCTGGGCGCGCATGGCCTGTACCGACTGATGCGCCGCCTGTTGCAGGCGACCGATGACGTCCTGGATTTCCGCCGTGGCGCTGCCGGTGCGCTGCGACAGTGAGCGCACTTCGTCGGCGACCACGGCGAAGCCACGGCCGGCCTCACCGGCACGAGCGGCCTCGATGGCGGCGGTGAGGGCGAGCAGGTTGGTCTGTTCGGCAATACCGCGAATCACCGTGAGCACGCCGCCAATGGTGGCCGTTTCGTCGGCCAGGCGTTCAATGGCCTGGGCGTTGCCCTGAACCTCGGTGACCAGCGCGTGCAACCCCTGCAGGCTCTGGCCGATGACTTGTTGGCCCTGAGCCAGGGCGCGGTCGGCGTCGCGGCTGGCGTCGGCTGTCTGGCTGGCGTCCTGGGCGACCTGGCCGATGGTTGCTTCCAGCTCGCCCAGTGCGTCGCGGATCAGCGCGGTATCGCTGGCCTGGCGTTCGGCGCCGCCGTGCAGGCCGCCGCTGAGGTCGGCCAGGGTGCGGCTTGAGCCAGCAACATGCTCGGCATGGCCGCGGATGCTGGCGACCAGCTCTACCAGATAGCCGCGCAGGTGATTGAGCGAGTCTTCGATATCGCGCAACTCGCGGGTGCGAGAGTGGATGCTGATCGGCGTCGCGAAATCACCGCTAGCCCATTGCGACAGCGCCGGTACCAGGCGTCCGAGCACCTGTGCCAGGCGCCTTTGGATGCGGTCGATAACCAGGGCGATCAGCAGGATCAGGCCGATCATCAGGCCCTGAATCAGCCTTACCTCGCCCTGAATGCGCGCGTACTCACCTTTTACCAGCGGCTCCAGCGCCGCCAGTGCCTGCTGCACCTGGGTCACGCGCTCGGTCGTGGTCACGGCCAGTTGCTGGCGTTGCTCAACCAGCTCGCGGGTACGTTGCAGTTCGCTGGGGTAGCGGCGCACCAGCGTGCCCAGTTCACGTTTCAGGTCGATGCCGCGATCCTGCGCCTGTTGCTCCTGTTGTGCATCATCCAGCCCGAGCAGTGCGGCGAAACCGACGTTGGCGGAGCTGTCGGCCTGTTGCACGCCAAGTAGCGGCAGCTTATCCAGCGTCTCGACCTGCTGGGCAAGGGCCTTGAGTTCACGCTCGACATCGCCGAGCAGTTCACTGCGCCCCTGGCTGATAAAGCGTTCACGGGCGTGAGCGAGCTTAAGCAGGCGCGAGCCCGCGTCCTGCAGCGGCTGGCGATAGTCACCGGCTGCCGGGCCGCTGCCACTGGCTGCGTACTGGTTGAGCTGTTCCAAAGCGGCGAGCATCTCGCGCTCGGCTTGCAGCAGCAGACCCTGCGGATCGCCAGCCAGCTTGCCGGCGGCCAGCAGCTGATTGGCGCTGAAGTCGCGCAGTTGTTCCAGGCTTGGGCGCAGCTCGGCGGTCAGTTGTTGCGGCAGTTGTTCGATAGATTCGTCGAAGGCGTCGATGGCCTGGGTTGCAGCGCTGTGTTGCACGGCGTTGCCGCTGGCCAGGTAGGCCTGAATGTTGTCGGCCACTTCGCGCTGAAACTGCTGGGATAGCGTCAGGTAGCGCTCCATCAGTTGCACCGGCTGCTGCAGTGCGCGCTGCGACCACCACAAGGTTGCCGCCAGGGCGACACAGACGGTGACCAGCAACAGGGTATTGAGGTTGGTAAGCAGCTTGAGGCGCATGACGGGCTCGATCGACAACTGAACGATGCCCGCGAGCGTATTGCGGTTTGGTTACATCCTGATGACGCCGTGAACGGCGTCACGTTCGGCGGCGCTTTATTCGTCGTCGTACAGCTCCACGCGGTTACGACCACCATGTTTGGCCTTGTACAGCGCCTCGTCGGCGCGCTTGGACAGTGCGTTGCCGTCCAGGCCGGGTTGCAGCATGGCGATGCCGCAACTGAAGGTGCAGGACAGGTCCTGCGGCTGGGCTGGGTAATGGATTTCGGCGAAGCGCTGGCGAATTTCCTCCAGTACCTTGAGCGCCGATTGTTCGTCAGTGTCGGGCAGCACCACGGCGAATTCCTCGCCGCCGTAACGGCCGATATGGTCGGTCTTGCGCAGGCGTTGCTTGAGGAACAGCGCCAGGCTCTTGATCACCCGGTCGCCCATGGGGTGGCCGTAGGTGTCGTTGACCTTCTTGAAGTGGTCGATGTCGAGCATGGCGAAGGCCAGCGGTTGCTCTTCGCGGCGTGCGCGGAAGCAGGCGTCGTCGAGCAGTTGCAGGGTGTGAGTGTGGTTGTACAGGCCGGTCAGGCTGTCACGCACCATGCGCGCCTTGAGGTTGCGTGCACGGGCTGCGCGGTTGCGCACGGTGGCGATCAGGTGGCGTGGCTTGATCGGCTTGGTGAGGAAGTCATCGCCGCCCTCGCTCATGGCATCGAGCTGCTTGTCGAGGTCGTCCTCGGCCGACAGATAGATGATCGGCACGCTGACGTAGCGGTCGTTGTGGCGGATCACCTTGGCCAGTTCGGTGCCGTTGCACTCGGGCATGTACATGTCGAGGATGATCAGATCCGGCTGGAACTCGGCCAGCGCATCCATTGCCAGGATAGGCTCGGTAAGGGTGTGGGTGAGGATGCCGGCGCTGTTGAGTACGCGCTCGGTGTGCGTCGCCTGGGCTTTGGAGTCGTCGACGATCAGCACCTTGTACGGGTCGTATTGCGAGGCGTGAGTCAGCACTTCGATGCGTTCGAGCAGGCTCGATGCATCCAGCGAGCCAGTGAAGAACTCCTGGCCGCCGGCGCGTACGGCGGCCAGGCGTGTCGGGGTGTCGGTGTCGCAGTGGCTGAAGAACAGCAGCGGAATCTTCTGCTCCAGGCCTTCCTGCACCGAGCCTGCCAGCTCCAGCCCGGCGCCGGCGAAGTCGACGTCCATGACGATGGCGGCGGGGTGGCGTTCGGTGATGGCGGCGCGGAAAGCACGCTCATCGCTCAGTGCCTGCGCGGCCAGGCCGAAGAACTCCAGTTGCTGGGCCAGGCGCTCGGCGCGTTGGGCGTCCTGCAGGGCGAGATACACCGGTTTGCGCAGCGGTGGCAGGAAGGTTTGCTCGAAGGCGTCGCTATGGCGTAGGCCGGTACGTGAAAGGCGTTGCATGGCCTGATTGAGGCGAGCGATCAGCGTACTGTTGAGACGGCCGCGATTTTCCACGACCTCGTCGAGGCTGGTGCCAATGCTTTGCGCCAGTTGCGCATGCTCGATCTGCTCGAAGCGCTCGGCGTAACGCAGCAGGCGCAGGTTGGCTTCGGTCAGCTCGGCCATGCCGGCGTCGTTCCATTCGCTGCGCTGCAGGCGTTGCCATACTTCCAGCACCTGGCGCGCCTGATGAATCACGCGCTGGGCGAAGTGATGCTTGAGGCGATCGCGACTGGGATCCGGGTGCTCGGTCATGGGCCGACTTCTATAGGTGGTTAAGTCAGTGGTGGCTTGATGCTATCACTTGCTGCGGGCGCTGGCATTGCCGTCGATCAATTGACGGCCGTATTTCTGTCGAATAAGCGACAGAAATGTAGTTTTCCCATACCAGCGGTAAGTTTGCGCCTGCGCCCTGCGTTTTGCAGTGGGCTTGCCTTATAGTGCGGAACAGGTCGCAACCCGTTGGCCAGGTTGTGGTCGAACACTCGAATTCGCTTAAAAAGGGACACTGTCATGCTGGACTGGAAGAATCGCTCGACGAACTCGCAGGGCAGCGCCGATAAGGCCTCAGGGCGCGACCGCAGCGGTGGCAACCTGATCGCTCGATCACTGGGCGGCCTGATCGGTGTCTATCTGCTGATCGCCCTGGTGGTCGGTTGGTACTGGAGTCAGGAGCCGTCTGCGTTTCAGGTGCAGCAGCATGCTCAGAGCGCGGCGCAGCAGGCGCAGCGCCAGATGGTGACCGGTTACACCACGGTGGAAACCCTCAAACAGGTCGCCAGCACGCTGCTCGACAAGCCGGGCGGCTACCTGTCCAACGACCTCGCGCCGCCCGGCCTGTGGCTGGACAACATGCCGAGCTGGGAATACGGCGTACTGGTGCAGGTGCGTGATTTCTCCCGTGCGCTGCGCAAGGATTTCGCCCGCTCGCAGTCGCAGTCGACCGAAGACCCGGACCTGGCCAAGGCCGAGCCGCGTTTCCACTTCGATAACAAGAGCTGGGCATTGCCGGCCTCCGAGTCTGAATACCGCGAGGGCATCAAGTCGCTGGATCGCTACCTGGCTCGTCTGTCTGATACTGGGCAGAAGAATGCGCAGTTCTATGCCCGTGCCGACAACCTCAACAACTGGCTGGGCGATGCCGGCACTCGTCTCGGCTCGCTGTCGCAGCGCCTGTCGGCCAGCGTCGGCCAGGTGCGCCTGAACGAGAACCTGCAGGTGGGCAACGACGCCGAAGAGTCCGGACTGGTAGGGCGAGATGGCGTGTACGAGACGCCGTGGCTGCAGATCGACAACGTGTTCTACGAAGCTCGCGGTCAGGCCTGGGCGCTGGCTCACCTGCTGCGCGCGATCGAGGTCGACTTCGCCGACGTGCTGGCGAAGAAGAACGCCACTGTCAGCGTGCGTCAGATCATTCGTGAGCTGGAAGCAGCGCAAGCCACTCTGTGGAGTCCGATGATCCTCAACGGCAGTGGCTACGGCATCCTCGCCAACCATTCGCTGGTGATGGCCAACTACATCTCCCGTGCCAATGCCGGCATGATCGATCTGCGTCAACTGCTGAGCCAGGGTTGATGGTCGCGATTTCGGCAGCGGAAGCGGCGCATCGCGTCGCTTCCGATCAGGAGCGGGTGGCCTGGGTCGATGAGCATGATCAGCCACTGGGTGGTGTTTCCCGGGCCGAGCTACGCGAGCAGCGCCTGATCGGACGCGGCACCTACATCCTGTTGTTCAATTCGGCTGGGCTGCTGTGCGTGCACCGGCGCACCCTGAGCAAGGCGCTGTATCCCGGCTATTGGGACGTAGCGGCCGGCGGCATGGTGCTCGAAGGTGAGGACTACCGGCTTTCTGCCGAGCGTGAGCTGGCCGAAGAGCTGGGTATCGTCGATGCCGAGCTGATCGAGCATGCGCACTTTCTTTACGACGCCCCGGAAAGCCGCCTGTGGTGCATGGCCTATTCGGCGGTGTCCGATGCGCCACTGCTGCTGCAGCCGGAGGAAGTGCTGGAGGCACGCTTCATCAGCATCGAGCAGGCGCTGGAGGAAACTCAACGCCTACCTTACTGCCCGGACTCGTTGGCGGCGTTGGAGCGCTATATGAACAGGCCGCTTGCGGCCTTCCGATGACCCTCTCCCATTTATGGGAGAGGGTGCCCGAAGGGCGGGAGAGGGTGGTTGTGTTAGCTCCTGCGCGTAGGGTGCGCTGTGCGCACCGAAGCGCCGTCTCAGATCTAAAGGTGGTGCGCACGGCGCACCCTACGGCGTCGTTGATTCCGAGCGCTCCGTGCACGATGACGAACAGCGTCGCCAAAGTACCGAACAATGACGCAAATTTGGTCTTAGCAAGCCCGGTCTTTGCCGTTAAACTGCGCGGCCTTTTCGGCGGACGTCTGTCCGCCTGCGCTGCCCCTGCCTGAGTGGGGCTTCGCGGCTGAATCCGTTCAGCCAGTCGCTATCCTGACCCCTACGAGGACAAGCCGGTGGTCAAGAAAGCCTCTTCATTCTCCACCTTGAGCGGTCTCGTCTATTCCACCGATGGTGGTCGCCATTGCCCGGATTGCAACCAGGCGGTGGATGCCTGCATCTGCAAACAGACGCGCATTCCCGATGGCGACGGTATTGCCCGTGTGCGCCGGGAAACCAAGGGCCGTGGCGGCAAGACCGTCACCACCGTCAGTGGTGTGCCGTTGGCCGAAGAGCCGCTCAAGGAGCTGGCCAGCGCGCTGAAGAAGCGATGTGGCACCGGCGGCGCGCTCAAGGATGGGGTGATCGAGATCCAGGGTGATCACGTCGAGCTGTTGTTGGCCGAGCTGAGTAAGCGCGGGTTTACTGCGAAGAAATCCGGCGGCTGATAAGCCCTTTTCTAAACTTCGATGACGCTACTACGGTCAACCGCCGAGCAAACGTCATCTTGCTTTCATCATTTCTAAACTGGCCGCCAGCAAGGTCAGGCTTTTCTCATGGGAGAACCCGATGTCCGCACGACGCACCCGCAAAGACGACGGCAGCCAATGGACCGTAGCCGATAGCCGCAGTGTCTACGGCATTCGCCACTGGGGCGCCGGCTATTTCTCGATCAACGACGCCGGGCGCATCGAAGTGCGTCCCAACGGGCCGGACAGCCAACCCATCGACTTGTATCAGCAGGTCGACGAGCTGCGTCAGAGCGGCCTGTCGTTGCCGCTGCTGGTGCGCTTCCCGGACATTCTGCAGGACCGTGTACGGCGCCTGACCGGTGCCTTCGACGCCAGTATTGAGCGCCTGGAATACCAGAGCCGCTACACCGCGTTGTATCCGATCAAGGTCAACCAGCAGGAAGCGGTGATCGAGAATATCATCGCCACGCAGAATGTCTCCATCGGCCTCGAAGCCGGCTCCAAGCCCGAGCTGCTGGCGGTGCTGGCGCTGGCGCCGAAGGGCGGCACCATCGTCTGCAACGGCTACAAGGACCGCGAGTTCATCCGTCTGGCGCTGATGGGGCAGAAGCTCGGCCACAACGTGTTCATCGTCATCGAGAAAGAGTCGGAAGTCGCCCTGGTGATCGAAGAGGCGGCCGAGCTCAAGGTCGCGCCGCAGATTGGCCTGCGCGTGCGCCTGTCCTCGCTGGCATCCTCCAAGTGGGCCGATACCGGTGGTGAGAAGTCCAAGTTCGGCCTGTCTGCGGCGCAGATCCTTTCGGTGGTCGAGCGTTTCCGCGCGGCCGGGCTGGACCAGGGCATCCGCCTGCTGCACTTTCATATGGGCTCGCAGATCGCCAACATCGCCGATTACCGCAAGGGCTTCCGCGAGGCCATCCGCTACTACGGCGAGCTACGTGCCATGGGCCTGCCGGTCGATCACATCGACGTCGGTGGCGGCCTCGGTGTGGACTACGACGGCACCCACTCGCGTAACGCCAGCTCGATCAACTACGACATGCAGGACTACGCCGATGCCGTGGTCGACATGCTCAAGGAGTTCTGCGACCGCCAGGAAATCCCCCATCCGCACATCTTCTCCGAGAGCGGTCGGGCGATGACTGCGCACCACGCCGTGCTGCTGGTGCAGGTGACCGACGTCGAGCGTCACAACGACAAGGTGCCGGAGATCGACGCCAGCGTCGAACAGCCGGAAATCCTCCAGGTGCTGATCGAACTGCTCGACGACAGCGACCCGGAAATGGTCGCCGAAACCTACTGGCGCGCCACCCACTACATCGAGGAAGTGGCGGCTCAATATTCGTCCGGTAAGCTTAGCCTGGCGCAGAAGGCGCTGGCCGAGCAGTGCTACTTCGCCATCTGCCGCCGCCTGCACAACCAGCTCAAGGCCCGTCAGCGCTCGCACCGCGCGGTGCTCGACGAGCTCAACGACAAGCTCGCCGACAAGTACATCTGCAACTTCTCGGTATTCCAGAGCCTTCCGGACACCTGGGCCATCGGCCAGATCCTGCCGATCCTGCCGCTGTCGCGCCTGGACGAGGAGCCGCTGCGCCGCGCGGTGCTGCAGGACCTGACCTGTGACTCCGACGGCAAGATCCGTCAGTACGTCGACGAGCAGTCCATCGAGACCAGCCTGCCGGTGCACGAGCTGCGTGAAGGCGAGGATTACGTGCTGGGCATCTTCCTGGTGGGCGCCTACCAGGAAATCCTCGGTGACATGCACAACCTGTTCGGCGACACCGATTCGGTGAATATCTACCAGGCCGCCGATGGCAGCGTGGTGCACGCCGGCATCGAGACCCATGACACCATCGAGGACATGCTGCGCTACGTGCACCTGTCGCCCGAGGAGCTGATGACCCACTACCGCGACAAGGTCGCCAGCGCCAAGATCAGTGCCCGTGAGCGCACGCAGTTCCTCGATGCGCTGCGCCTGGGCCTGACCCGCTCGTCCTACCTGGCGTCCTGATCCTCAGCTGATTGCCGTCGCCAATCGTCGAGTCAGGTGCAATGCCTGCTCGGCGCTGGCGATATTGGTGAAGCCCAGCAGCAGCCCGCTGCCACACGGTTGCTGGCGTGCCCACTGCGACAACGCCATTACAGCCAGCCCCGCGCCTTGTGCGCCGGCCGCCAGGTCGACGTCATTTTCTGATTCGTCGAGCCGCGCCAGCAGGTGAATGCCGCCGGCCTGCAACTCCACCTGCAAACGCGAACCGAATACCGCCTCCAGCGCCGCAGCCAGAAAGCCTCGACGCTGCGCATAGAGCGCGCGCATGCGTTTGAGGTGACGGGCGAAGTGGCCCTGATCGAGAAAGTCTGCGGTGATGGCCTGCGCCAGTGCGGGGCAGCCATGATCGAAGGTGCGCGCGCAGGCGGCGAAGCGTTCCACTTGCGCCGGCGGCACCACCAGGTAGGCAAGGCGCACGCCGGGGAACAGCACCTTGCTGAAGGTGCCGCAGTACAGCACGCGACCGTGGTGATCGAGGCTTTTCAGCGCCGGTAGCGGTCGTCCGACGTAGCGGTATTCGCTGTCGTAATCGTCCTCGACGATCCAGGCCTGGCTGGCTCGAGCCCATTCCAACAGCGCCAGGCGCCGTGGAAGACTCAGGGACACGCCGAGCGGGCTCTGGTGTGAAGGCGTGACCAGTGCACAACGGGCATCGGTAGCGAGCCTGCGTCCTTCGTCCACGCATAGGCCCTGGTCATCCACCGGCACTGGAATCAGCTGTAGATCGGCACCTTCGAGCGCCTCGCGCGCCTTGAAATAACCCGGGTCTTCGAACCAGCAGGAATCGCCCGTCTGCAGCAGTGCGTGACGAATCAGCAGCAGTGCGCCGCGATAGCCGGCTGTGATGAACACCTGCTGCGGCTCGCAGGTGATCCCGCGTGATACGCCCAGGTAGCGCACCAGGCTGCGGCGCAAGGCGAGCAGGCCCTGTGGGGCGGGGTAGTCGAGGTCGGCACAGGTCAGCTGACGCAGATGACGGGCACCGAGACGACTCCACAGCTTGCGCGGGAAGGCGTCCAGCGCCGGCAGGCCGAGCTGGAAGGGTAAAACATCGGGTGTTCGCCCCTCGCCAGGACGTGACGATTGCTGGGGCATGGCGGCAACGGCCGCACCGTCTGGCGCGTGGGGTAGTTGTGGCGAAACCACGGTACCCGCCGGACCGCGCGGCAGCAGATAACCCTCACCGATCAGCAATTGATAGGCCGCCTCCACCGTGCCGCGCGCCAGATTCAGCTCGCTGGCTAGCGCGCGTACCGACGGCACGCGCTCACCGGGTTGCAGGCGGCCTTCGCCAATGGCTTCGCGCAGGCGCCGGTAGAGCTGCAGATAGATCGGCGTGGCCTGATCGCGCTCGGGCGCGAGGCGAATGCTGTGCATGCTCATGTCCTAGTCGATTGTTAAGGTCTTGGCTCTATCGACTATGCCATGTTCTACCTAGAGTGACGGCATCTTCGTTGGAGAACCTCCATGACCACTGCCACTGACTGCCGTTACGACTGGCTCGCCGCCCCGGACGAGTTACGCGCCTGCTTCCCCCTGATGCGTGTTCTACGCCCGCACCTGAACGACGCCGATGATTTCCTTCAGCGCCTGCAACGTCAGGCCGAGCAAGGTTATCGCCTGCTGGCGGCGCAGGTCGGTGATGAGGTGCTGGGCCTGGCCGGCTGCCGCTTGCAGGAGAACCTGCTGCATGGGCGCTTCTTCTATGTTGATGACCTGATCACCCGTGAGGACCTGCGCAGCCAGGGCATTGGTGATCGACTGCTGGTCGAGGCGCGTACAGAAGCATTGCGCCTCGGCTGCGCCAACCTCGTATTGGATACCGCATTGGGTAACGCACGCGGGCAGCGTTTCTACTACCGTCAGGGCTTGCTGGGTATTGGCATGCATTTTCGTCAGGAGCTTTGAGATGCAGCGAATTCTGTTGTTGGAGTGCGGCCCTTATGGGCAGCAGAGTCGTGGTAGTCGCCTGGCTCAGGAGTTGGTCGAGCGTTTGCGTCAGCGTCATCCCGCTGTGCAGGTACTGGAGCGTGACCTGGCCCGCGAGCCCTTGCCGGCGCTGACGGCGGACTATGCCGGAGCGCTGGTGGCGCTAGCGCCGAACGATGATCCGGCGCTGGATATCTCCGAGCGCCTGATCCAGGAGCTGGAAAACAGCGATTGCCTGGTGATCGCTACACCAATGCACAATTTCACGGTGCCGGCCGCGCTCAAGCTGTGGATCGACTACGTGCTGCGCATCGGTCGCAGTTTTGCCGCCACCGAGGCTGGCAAGGTTGGGCTGCTGGCGGATCGACCGACCTTCGTTGTGGTCAGTTCGGGTGGCTACTACCGTGGCGAGCTGGCTCGCCAGCCGGATTTTCTCACCGCCTACCTGCGCCATGTGCTGAGCACTATTGGCATTCACGATCTGGAGTTCATTCACCTGCAAGGACTGGTGCGGGGGCAGGAGCATGCCGAAACGATGCTGGCGCAGGCGCGCGAGCAACTGGCTTTTAACCTCCATCTCGCGCCTCAAGGAGAAGCGTCATGAGCGCATTGCGTCAGCCCTATTACGAATTATCCGCCGAGGCGATGCAGGGCCTGCTTGCCACCAAGGCGGCGCTGGAGCGTGGCCCGCTGGGCAAGGCGCTGGTTGAGTTGCTCTACCTGCGTGTATCGCAGGTCAACGGCTGCGCCTATTGCCTGGAGAAACACAGTGAGTCGCTGCGTGAGGAGGGTGTGCCACAGATCAAGCTGGACAGCCTGGCAGGGTGGCGTGTGAGTCGTCATTTCGACGCGCGGGAGAAGGCGGCACTGGCCTGGGCCGAATCGCTGAGCGAGATCGCCAGCAGCCACGCCGGCGATGATGATTACCGGCCGTTGGAGGCGCACTTTTCGCCCCGGGAAATCTCCGATCTGACCATCGCCGTCGCCCTGATGAGCGGGTTGAACCGGTTGGCCATCGGCATGCGTCTTTGAGCGCTAACCCGTTGCGATCACGCCATAGCCGCGCGCCATCAGCGCGGCTAGCAATGGAATGAACAGCAGCGCCAAGAGTTCCAGGCGAATGCTCCAGGTCACCAGGCGAAGCTGCCGAGCGCTTGGCTCGGGTACCTGGCCAGCTTTCACGGCGCTACGCCATTTGATGAATACCAGCGTGGGCAGGATCGATAGCAGGCCGACAAGGACGAAAAGCCCGACCTTGGCATGGAACAGGCTGTTGCCCATGTAGTAGGCGGCGCCCTTGCCGAACCACAGCACGCGGGCAACACCGGTGGCCAGCACCAGAACGGCGCAGATGCCATAGGCCAGGTCGGTGATCATCAGACTGCGCGCACGGGACAGATCCAGCGGCGTCTTGAACAGCACGTGCTCGATGCTGAGCAAGGCGAACAGGGCGAAGATCGACAGGTAGTGCAGATAGGCGACGAGCGCGGCAGCCATACGTACTTCCTCTCAATGGGGGCAGGGCGCGAACTCGGTGCGATTGCGGCCGCCGTGCTTGGCCCGGTAGAGCGCCTGATCGGCACGCTTGAGCGCATCCGCGCTGCTCTCGTCGGGGCCCTGCAGGGCACAGCCGAGGCTGGCGGTCTGCTGCAGTTGGGCCTGCTCCAGCTGCATGGGCTGGCTGGCGATGGCCAGGCGGATGCGCTCGGCAATCTGCAGCAGTTCCTGCTCATCGTGCACCCGGGTGAGGATGACGAATTCCTCACCGCCATTGCGGGTCACTACATCCTGCGGACGCACCGCACCGCTCATGCGCCGTGCACTCTCCCACAGCACGTGGTCGCCGCCATCGTGGCCATGGGTATCGTTGACCCGCTTGAAATGATCCAGGTCGCAATAGATCAGGCCCAGGCGTAGCTGGCTACGCTCGGCCGCAGCCTGCTCCAGCGGCAGAAAGTGCAGCAGCCCGGCGCGGTTCCAGAGTTGCGTCAGTGGGTCGAGCATGCCCTTGCGCTGTTCGCGGCTGAGGGCGTCACGCAAATCATCGAGCTGCAGCGAGTTCTGCTGCAGTTGCAGGTAGCCTTCGGTCAAGTAGGCCAGGTCGCGCAATTGGGATTTCTCTCGCTCGCTCAGTTGGCGTGCTTCAGGGTCGGCCAAACACAGGGTGCCCAGCGGGATGCCCTCTGCGTCGTGCAGCGGCCAGCCGGCGTAGAAGCGCGCGCCAGGATTGCGTAAGGCCAGCTCGGTACCGGCAAAGCGCACGTCGACGTGGCTATCCTCGATAAACAGGGGCTCGTCCTGCATCACGGCGTGGGAACAGTAGGATAGGCTACGTGGTGTTTCCGACAGGTCCAGGCCTTGGCGGCTCTTGAACCACTGGCGGTCACGGTCGACCAGGGTGACCAGCGCCGTTCTGACGCCGAACAGGTCGTGCGCCAGGCGAGTCAGTGTGTCCAGATAAGGGTCGGCAGGGGTGTCGAGTAGTTCCAAGCGATCGAGCGCCTGTTGGCGCAGGGTCTCGTTAACGGGACTCGGGGTATCGAGCATGGGGCGATCTCTCCTTAAGCAGGGGAAGGGAACCACAGGTCGCGACGGCTCAGTTGCCAAGCATAGACAGCCAACACCAGACTGCGCAGCCCCATGAATGCCAGAAATGCCAACCACAGCCCGTGGTTGCCCAGGCTTTGCAGCCACCAGGCCAGCGGCAACGCCAGGGCCAGCGCGATGAGCATGGCGTCGCGCATCTCACGGGCGCGCGTAGCGCCTATGAACAGACCGTCGAGCAGGTAACTCCACACCGCCAGCAGCGGCAGCACGGCCAGGTACGGCAGGAAGGTCAGCGCCAGTTCACGTACTTCGGCGATGTTGGTGAGCATGCCGACGAACCAGTGGCCGCCAAACAGGAAGAACAGCGCGAAAGCGGCACTGGCCAGCAGCGACCAAGTTCCGGCCACCAGCAGCGAACGGCGCAGCGCATCGCGGTCACGCGCGCCCAGCGCATGGCCGCAAAGGGCCTCGACGGCATGTGCCAGGCCGTCGAGGGCGTAGGCGGTCAGCGTCAGTCCATTGAGCAGCAGTGCGTTGGCCGCCACCGTGGCATCGCCCAGGCGCGTGCCTTTCACGGTGATCAGAAAAAACACCAATTGCAGTGCCAGGGTGCGGATGAAGATATCGCGGTTGACTGCCAGCAATGGGCGCCAGTTGCTCCAGCGTTTCAGCGCGCTGCTGTCGAGGCGGCCGGGATAGCGTGCCAGCGCGCTGCGGGCCAGCCACAGGCCGAGCAGGGCGCCGCTCCATTCGGCGATCACCGAGGCCCAGGCCGCACCGGCCACGCCCCATTGGAGACCGAGCACGAATAGCAGGTCGAGTGCCACGTTGATCAGGTTGGCAGTCATCAGAATGGCCAGCGGGCCTCGCGCGCTCTGCGTGCCCAGCAGCCAGCCGATCAGGGCATAGGTCGCCAGGCTGGCGGGCAGGCCGAACAGGCGAATCTGAAAGTACTGGCGCGCCAACTGATCCAGCTCGGCGGAGGGTTGCATCAGGCTCAGCGCCGCACCGCTCAACGGCAGTGCGAGCAGGCCCAGCAGCAAGGCCATGAACACGCCCAGCCCGAGCCCCTGCACCAGCACCTGGCGCAGGGCGCTGCCGTCCTCGCGACCTGCGGCCTGGGCCGCGAAGCCGGTACTGCCCATGCGCAGAAAACCCATCGCCCAGGTCAGCAGGGTATAGAGGCTGCCGCCTACCGCTACGGCCGCCAACTGGTGGGCATGCGGCAAGTGGCCGACCACGGCGGTATCGACCAGCGCCACCATGGGCACTGACAGGTTGGAGAGAATCATCGGGGCGGCCAGGGCCCAGACCTTTCTCTGGGTCGGCGCGTGGCGCCAGGCTTCGAACAGGGTGTACATGGGGGCTTCCGTTCCAGCAAAGCGCCGATTATAGGCACAGGGTGGACTGTGCGCAGCTTGGCGGATTTCGTCGCTTCGCCTCGTCGGCGCTGTAGCCGCTCGGCTATAGTATCGGCCTTCGCGCCCCCACTCTCCGGAGCCCGCAATGCCGAACAAAGGACTGCTTCTGGCCTTGGTGCTGAGCCTGCTCAGCGCTTGTGATTCTTCTGAACCCCCTGCCACGGTGACCCCCGCCGCTCCTGCTGCGCAGCAGCCGCAGGCGCCCAAACCAGCAGTCGATCGCGACGCGCTGGCCAAGCGCTATGCCGGACGCGAGCTGGAAGTGGTCGACGTTTCCGAGGTGCAGCTCGACGGCGCCAGTGCACTGTCGGTGACCTTCTCCATCCCATTGGACCCCGACCAGCCCTTTGCCGAACGCTTGCATCTGGTCGACAGCACTGCCGGCAAGGTCGACGGCGCCTGGGAGCTGACCGACAACCTCAGCGAGCTGCGCCTGCGCCACCTGGAGCCGCAGCGCAAGCTGGTGCTGACCATCGATGCCGGCCTGAAATCGATCAATGGCGGCAAGCTCGCCAAAGAGCAGGTCAGCCGCATCGAAACCCGCGATCTGCAGGCCAGCGTCGGTTTCGCCAGCCGTGGCTCGCTGCTGCCGACCCGACTGGCCGAAGGCCTGCCGGTGATCGCGCTGAACGTCGACAAGGTCAACGTCGAATTCTTCCGCATCAAGCCCGAGGCGCTGCCGCGCTTCCTGTCCCGCTGGGGCCGGGCCAGCAATCTGGATACCTGGGAGGCGCGCGAACTGCTGCCGATGGCCGATCTGGTCTATGGCGGACGCTTCGACCTCAATCCGGCGCGCAATACCCGTGAAACCTTGCTGCTGCCCATCGCCGGCCTGGAGCCGTTCAAGCAGCCGGGCGTGTACCTGGCAGTGATGCGTGAGGCCGGCAGCTACAGCTATTCGCAGCCGGCGACGCTGTTCTCCCTGAGTGATATCGGCTTGTCCGCGCATCGTTATCGCGACCGTCTCGACGTGTTCACCCAGGCGCTCGAAGGTGGCAAGGCGCAGTCCGGCGTGCAGCTCGAGCTGCTCGATGGTGAAGGCGCGCTGCTGGCTGAAGGCAAGACCGATTCGGCTGGCCATGCACAGCTGCCCTTGCCGGAAAAGGCTCAGGTGCTGGTGGCCAAGCAGGACGAGCAGACCAGCCTGCTGCGCCTGAACACACCGGCGCTGGACCTGGCCGAATTCGACATCACCGGGCCCAAGGCACATGCCCTGCAATTCTTCGTGTTCGGCCCGCGCGATCTGTATCGCCCTGGCGAAACCGTGCTGCTCAATGGCCTGCTGCGTGACGCCGACGGCAGCCCGGTCAAGGCTCAGCCGGTCAGCGTCGAGGTGCGTCGCCCGGATGAGCAGATCAGCCGCAAGTTCGTCTGGAATGCCGGTGATGACGGTCTCTATCAGTATCAGCTGCCACTCGCCGAAGAGGCCCCGACAGGCCGCTGGCAACTGTTGCTCGACCTGGGTGACGGCAACCCGCAGCTCTACGAATTCCTCGTCGAGGACTTCCTGCCCGAGCGCATGGCCCTGGAGCTCAAGGGCCAGGAGCAGCCTTACGCGCCGAGCGACAGTGCCGAGTTCGCGGTGACTGGCCGCTACCTCTACGGTGCCCCGGCCGCTGGCAACCGCCTGACCGGGCAACTCTACGTGCGTCCGCTGCGTGAGGCGGTGGCGAGCTTGCCGGGCTATCAGTTCGGCGACATCACCGAGGCCGACCTGAGCCAGGACCAGGAGCTCGACGAGCAGAATCTGGATGACCAGGGCCGCGCCATGCTGCGCCCGGAAAATCGCTGGAGCGACGCCAAGTCGCCGCTGCGCCTGATCCTCCAGGCCAGCCTGCAAGAGTCCGGTGGTCGCCCGATCACCCGCCGCATCATCCAGCCGGTATGGCCGGCCGAGCGTTTGCCGGGCCTGCGTGGGCTGTTCGACGGCGAGGAAGTCGACGCCGACAGCCTGGCCGAGTTCGAAATCCTCGTGGCCGACGCCGCCGGCAACAAGCTGGCGGCCGACAACCTCAACGTGCGCCTGGTGCGTGAGCGCCGCGATTACTTCTGGAGCTTCTCCGACGGTGAGGGCTGGCGTCACAACTACAACGAGAAATTCCTCACCCTCAGCGACGAGCCGCTGAAGATCGCTGCCGGTGGGACTGCCAAGGTCAGCTTCCCGGTGGAGTGGGGCCCATACCGGGTCGAGGTTGTGGACAGCCAGACCGGCCTGGTCAGCAGCCTGCGTTTCTGGGCCGGCTACCGCTGGCAGGACAACGCCGACGGTGGCGCAGTGCGCCCGGACCAGGTCAAACTGGCGCTGGACAAGCCTGCCTACGCCGCGGGCGAGGTGGCCAAGATCACCGTCACCCCGCCGGCTGCCGGCAATGGCTACCTGCTGGTCGAGTCCAGCGAGGGGCCGCTGTGGTGGCAGGAAATCAGCGTGCCGGCCGAGGGTAAGACCTTCGAGCTGCCCATCGACAAGAAATGGGCGCGTCATGACCTCTATCTCAGTGCTTTGGTGGTTCGTCCCGGCGAGCGCAAGGCGCAGGTCACGCCCAAGCGTGCCGTCGGCTTGCTGCACCTGCCGCTGGAGCGCGCTCCGCGCAAGCTGGCAGTCAGCCTGGAAGCACCGGAAAAAATGCGTCCCAAGCAGCCGCTGAAGGTCAAGGTCAGCGCACGCAATGCCGACGGCAGCATCCCTGACAAAGTGCATGTGCTGGTTGCTGCGGTCGACGTGGGCATCCTCAATATCACCAGTTACGCCACCCCCGATCCTTTCGCCAATTTCTTCGGGCGCAAGGCCTATGGCGCTGACCAGCTGGACATCTATGGCCAACTGATCGAAGCGCAGGGGCGTGTCGCCAGCCTGGCCTTCGGCGGTGACGCCGGCCTCGCCGCCGGTGGCAAACGTCCGGATACCAGTGTGCTGATCGTCGCCCTGCAGAGCGATGCGCTGAAGCTTAACGACAAGGGCGAGGGCGAAGTCAGTCTGGATATCCCCGACTTCAACGGTGAGCTGCGCCTGATGGCGCAGGCCTGGACCGACGAGCGCTTCGGCATGGCCGAGGCCAAGACAGTGGTGGCCGCGCCGCTGATCGCCGAACTGTCGATGCCGCGCTTCCTTGCCGGTGGTGACGAAACCACCCTGGCGCTGGATCTGACCAACCTGTCTGGCAGCGAGCAGAAGCTCGACGTGCAACTGGGCGTGGAGGGCCAACTGCGCCTGCTCGGCAAGGGTGAGTCGCCGATCAGCCTGAAGGATGGTCAGCGCACTACCTTGCGCATTCCGGTGCGCGCCGAAGGTGGCCTGGGCCAGGGCCGTATCCATGTCGAGGTGCAGGGCCTGGCTCTGCCGAGCGAGGACCTGGCTGACTTCAGCCGCGAGTGGACACTGGGCATTCGTCCGGCGTATCCGGCGCAGTTGCAGCACTTCCGTGCGGTACTGGGGGGGGGCGAGCCGTGGAGCATGCCGGCGGGCATCCTCAATCAGTTCGAACCTGCCGGGCTGGAGGCCGTGTTGGCACTGTCGAGCCGTCCGCCGCTGAATCTCGGTGAGCAGATCCGCGCGCTCAAGGCTTACCCCTATGGCTGCCTGGAGCAGACCACCAGCGGCCTGTATCCGTCGCTCTACGCTGACGCCGCGAGCCTCAAGCGTCTCGGCCTGGAAGGCGAGCCGGACGAGCAGCGGCGCAAGAGCATCGAGCTGGGGATCGAACGCCTGCTCGGCATGCAGCGTCACAGTGGCGGCTTCGGCCTGTGGAGCGCCGAGAGCGAAGAGGAATACTGGCTTACCGCCTACGTCACCGACTTCCTCCTGCGTGCTCGCGAGCAGGGCTTCGGCGTACCGCCAGAGGCACTGAAGAAGGCCAATGACCGCCTGCTGCGCTACCTGCAGCAGAGCAGCCTGATCGAAGCCAGCTATAGCCAGGACTTCGCCCACACCCGCTTCGCCGTGCAGGCCTACGCCGGCTACGTGTTGGCGCGCAGCCAACAGGCGCCGCTGGGTGCGCTGCGCAGCCTGTTCGACCGTCGCAACGACGCCCGCTCTGGTTTGCCGCTGGTGCAACTGGCCGCCGCATTGAAGCTGATGGGCGATGTACCGCGCGCCGAGCAGGCGTTGAATCAGGGCTTGATCCAACAACGCGATGGCGAACGCTGGATGGCTGACTATGGCAGCCCGCTACGTGATCAGGCGCTGATTCTCGCCCTGCTGGAAGAGCATGATCTGGCTGCCGGTCAGCGCGAGCAGCGCCTGTTCAACCTGGCGGATGAGCTGGCCGGTCAGCGCTGGCTGTCGACCCAGGAGCGCAACTCGCTGTTCCTCGCCGGTCGCGGCATTCTCGGCAAACCCGAGCAGACCTGGAGCGCCAAGCTGGCCAGCGGCGCCTTCCAGTTCGACCTGAGCAACCAGCAGCCCGGCATCAAGCTGGAGCGTGCGGAGCTGGCCGAACCGCTGAGCGTGAGCAACGCCGGCAGCGCCACGCTGTATCAGCAGCTGACCCTGTCCGGTTACCCGACCCAGGCGCCGCGCGCCGGTGGCGAGAACCTCAGCATCGAGCGCGAATACCTCGGCATGGATGGCCGTCCGCTCGATTTGCAGCGCCTGGACAGCGGCGAGCTGGTGCTGGTGCACTTGGCCGTGCGCGCCAAGCAGCGTGTGCCGGACGCCCTGGTCGTCGACCTGCTGCCGGCCGGCCTGGAGCTGGAGAACCAGAACCTGGCGCAAAGCGCGGCGAGCCTCGACGACGCCGGCAGCAACGTCAAGGAATGGCGCCGCTCCATGCAGAACGCGCGGATCAAACACCAGGAATATCGCGGCGACCGCTACGTGGCCGCCGTGGATGTGGAGGAGTACGGCACCACCCATCTGCTCTACCTGGCCCGTGCGGTGACGCCGGGCAGCTACCGCGTACCGCCACCGCAGGTGGAGTCCATGTACCGGCCGAGCTGGCAGGCGCTGGGTAGTGCGCCGGATAGTCTGGTGGTGAGGGGGCGCTAAAAGCGATCCCGGATTCATTTGGGCTACAGTCTGCGTAGCCTGGGTGAATCCGGGAGCTTGTACTGACCATGCCATTCAAACGCTGGCGGCGTTGGCTGCTGATCCTCCTGCTCCCCCTGACCCTGCTCTGGCTAGCCGACCAACTCTTCCCACTACCCCTGCCCGAGGATGATCTGGCGCGGGTGGTGCTGGCCGAGGACGGCACGCCGTTGTGGCGCTTCGCTGACCGTGATGGCGTATGGCGCTACCCGGTGACGCCCGAAGAGGTCTCGCCCTATTACCTGGAAGCGCTGCTGACCTACGAGGACCGCTGGTTTCGCCAGCACCCTGGGGTCAATCCGCTGGCGCTGGGGCGCGCGGCCTGGCAGAACCTCACCGGCGGGCGCGTGGTGTCCGGCGGCAGTACGCTGTCGATGCAGGTGGCGCGGCTGCTCGATCCGCATGGACGTGACCTGCCCGGCAAGCTCAAGCAGCTGTGGCGCACGGTGCAGCTGGAATGGCACCTGTCCAAGGACGAAATCCTCACCCTGTACCTGAACCGCGCGCCTTTCGGCGGCACCCTCGAGGGCGTGGCGGCGGCCAGCTGGAGTTACCTGGGCAAGCCGCCGAGCCAACTGACCCGTGCCGATGCCGCGTTGCTCGCGGTGCTGCCGCAGGCGCCCAGCCGCTTGCGTCCGGACCGCCATCCTGAGCGCGCCCAGGCCGCACGTGACAAGGTGCTGCGGCGCCTGGGCGAGTTTCAGGTGTGGCCCCAGTCCCAGGTAGACGAAGCGCTGGAGGAACCAGTGTTTCTCGCGCCGCGCCGTGAGCCAAGCCTCGCGCCCTTGCTGGCGCGGCGCCTGAACCGTGCCGGCAGCCCGCCGCTGATTCGCACCACTCTCGATGCCGGCTTGCAGCTGCGCCTGGAAGATCTGCTGCTGGGCTGGCGCGCGCGCCTGCCAGAGCGCACCTCGGCGGCGATTCTGGTGGTCGAGCACGAAAGCATGGCGGTGCGTGCCTACCTTGGATCGGTGGATATCGCTGATACCTCGCGCTTCGGTCATGTCGACATGGTTCGCGCCCTGCGCTCGCCGGGCTCGACGCTGAAGCCCTTTCTCTACGGTATGGCCCTTGATGCCGGGCTGATTCATTCCGAGTCGCTGCTGCAGGATGTGCCCCGGCACTATGGCGACTATCGGCCCGGCAACTTCGCCGCCGGCTTCATCGGTCCGGTATCGGCCAGCGAGGCGCTGGCCACCTCGCTCAATTTGCCGGCCGTGCAGTTGCTTGAAACCTACGGGCCGAAACGCTTTGCCGGTGAGCTGCGCAGTGCCGGTGTGCCGATTCGCCTGCCTGCGCTGGCTGAGCCGAATCTGGCACTGATCCTCGGGGGCGGCGGTTCGCGCCTGGAGTCGCTGGTGGCAGGCTACAGCGCCTTCGCGCGCGGTGGTATGGCGGCCAAGCCGCGCCTGCAGCCGAGTGATGAACTGCGCGAGCGACGCCTGCTGTCGCCCGGCTCGGCCTGGATCATCAGGCGCATTCTCAGCGGTCAGGCGCGCCCTGATCGTGACCCGCGTGCCTACCTGGCGCAGCGCCCGACCCTGGCGTGGAAAACCGGCACCAGCTACGGCTTTCGCGATGCCTGGGCCATCGGCGTCGGCCCGCGTCACCTGATCGGTATCTGGATCGGTCGCCCGGACGGCACGCCGGTGCCTGGCCAGTTCGGACTGGCCTCCGCCGCGCCGCTGTTGCTGCAGGTTCACGATCTGCTGGTCAACCGCGACAGCCAGCGCGGTATCGCCACACCGCCTGATCCACAACCTGCCGAAGTGGGCGTGGCGGCCATCTGCTGGCCGCTGGGGCAGCCAATGAGCAGGGACGACCCCAACTGCCGGCGCCTGCGTTTCGCCTGGACGCTCGAAGGAACCACGCCACCCACGCTGCTGGCAGCCGATCAGCCACTGGGGAGCGGGTTGCGCGAGCGCTATTGGGTCAATGCCCAAGGCCTGCGCATCGGTTCAGGTTGTGCCGGGGCCGAAGCGCGTGAACTGGCCTTGTGGCCGGCACCGCTGGAGCCCTGGCTGCCGCGCAGGGAGCGGCGTGCTGCGCGCTTGCCACATATCGATCCAAGCTGCCCGCCACCACAGAGCAGTCAGGTGTCACCGTTGTCCATCGTCGGTGTGCGCAATGGCGATCGCTTGCGTCGGCCGCAAGGCAGTCACGAAACGCTAAGGCTCAATCTTTCGGCCCTGGGCGGCAGCGGCCGGCGCTGGTGGTTCCTCGATGGCCAACCTATTGGGGAGAGCACTCAGGATGCTCCCTTCAACCACGCGTTCGCCAGTGGCCGGCATCAACTGAGCGTGCTCGACGAAGGCGGCCAGACCGCTCGTCTGGAATTCAGCGTCGGGCCCTGAGGGCAATTGGCTACCGCTCTGCAGGCGCCGGCAGCTCTGGGCTGAGGGCCTGATCATGGCTACGAATGATCCTGGCTGGAGGTAATAAAGCTTGGCCGTGAGCCGCCGATATGAAATCTGGCGGTAACCTAATTGCAATTTGTGTACATTTTTGTATCCAATTGCCTGGCCAAACTCCACACCACCACCAGGAGAAGCCTACATGCGCCTCTGGCAACGCAGTATTCAGTGGCAATTGATCCTCAGCATGGGCGCCGCCCTGCTGGCCAGCATTCTGATCGTCGTCGGCATCTACTCGGCGGTAGTCAATCGCCTGACAGAGCGCTACCTGATCGAAGAAGCGCTGCCAGCGCGGGTGCTGGCTATCCGTAACGATCTGGAGCGGGTGCTGACTGCGCCGATTACCGCCAACGCCTCGATTGCCGAGAACAGCCTGGTGCAGGACTGGCTGGCCGCTGGTGAGGATGCGGCCCGGCGTGATGAGTTCGCGCGCTACCTTGAGGGCGTGCGCGCCCAGCAGAACGCCATGACCACTTCCATCGTCGCCCTGACCAGTGGCAACTACACCACCGGTGAAGGGCTGATGCGCACCCTCGACCGCAGCCAGGCGGAGAACCAGTGGTTCTACCGCCTGGTCGACAGCGACCGTGACCGGGTGCTGGAAATCGACATCGACAAGACGACTCGGTTGCCCACGCTGTTCATCAACCAACGCATCAAGCAGGGCGGCAAGACCCTTGGTGTGGCGGGGCTCGGCTACAACCTGGCGGACATGTCGAAGATGATCAGCGAGTTCCGTTTCGGCGAGCGCGGCCAGGTGTTTCTCATCGACAGCCAGGGCAACGTCAAGGTGCATCCGCGTTCGGAGCTGAGCGGCACTGGCAAGCTCGGCGAGCTCTTCGGCGCCGATGCCAGCCGTCAGGTGCTTGTGGGCGATAGCCGGGCAGTACGTTTCGAGCGCGATGGCGAGACCTTTCTCGCCGTGGCGCAGAAATTCGCCAGTATCGACTGGCTGCTGGTCAGCGAAGTGCCCGAGGCTGAAGTCTATGCCGAGGCGCGCCAGGCGCTGCTGATGACCAGCCTGATTGGCGTCGCCGTGGCGCTGTTGTTCCTTGGCCTGGTAGTGCTGCTGGCTCGCGGTCTGGTGCGACCGATCCGTCAGGTGACTCAGGCACTGGTGGAAATCGGTGGCGGCGGTGGTGACCTGACGCGCCGTCTGGATGAATCGCGAGCCGATGAATTGGGCGACCTGGCGCGAGGCTTCAACCGTTTTCTCGCCAGTCAACGCGACCTGATCGGCGATGTGCTGGCCACCAGTGAGCGGCTACGTACGGCGGTCGTTCAGGTAGCGCGGGTGGTGGAAAACACCGCAGGGCGCGCCGGCCAACAGCAGGAAATGACCGATATGGTGGCCACAGCCGTGCACGAGATGGGCCTGACCGTGCAGGAGATCGCGCGTAACGCCAGCAACGCCGCTCAGTCCTCGCGCAGTGCGCGCGAAGAGGCGCAAACGGCGCGCCAGGTCGTGGGCCAGTCCATCGCCCACATAGAACGCATGTCTGCCGATATTGGCAGTGCGGCCGGAGCGGTGACCGAGCTGGCCGAGCAGGTTGCTTCCATCGACCAGGTGCTGGCAGTGATTCGCGGTATCTCCGAGCAGACCAACCTGCTGGCGCTCAACGCGGCCATCGAGGCCGCACGCGCCGGGGAGATGGGCCGCGGGGGGGCCGGGGGGGGCGGGGGGGGGGGGCCGCGGGGCCCCCGGGGCCCCCCCGCGCCGGGCGCGGGGGCCCGCCAGGTGGGAGGGCGGGGAGCCGGGGGGGGGGCGGGCGGGGGC